>JABJAO010000090.1 GCA_018666065.1 Microbacteriaceae bacterium
CATACATTCCCAAATTAGAGACTGAGAAGCTCCCGCCCTCAATTTCTGCTTGGGAAATTTTTCCCTCGCGTGCCTTGGTCGCCATAGCGGTTACCTCTGCATTGATTTGAGTGAGGCTCATCGACTCGACTCCCCGGAGAACGGGTGTCAGTAGACCGCCCTCAACTGCGACCGCGACTGCAATATCGGCACGATCAAAGTATCGGAGGGCATCCTCCGTCCAAATAACATTGGCGTCAGGCACCTCCATCAAGGACAACGCGACAGCCTTCAGTACCCAGTCGTTCACGGAGATCTTGACCCCTGTGGCTTCGTTCATCTCTGTGCGAGCCTGAAGCAGTTTGTCGACTCGACAGTCAGCGGTGACATAAAAATGGGGCACCGTGGTTTTCGACTCAGTCAAGCGGCGAGCGATGGCGCGCCGCATGCCTGTATGCGGCCGATCGGAGTACCCGGCAGCCCCCGCTGCGGCCTGGGGATGTGGAGTGTGGGGCGCTGGCGCCTGCACCTCCACCGATGGGTGGCCCCCGGCGGCGAGAAAGGATTCGAGGTCCTTCTTCACAATTCTGCCTCCAGGACCCGTGCCGGGAACGAGAGAAATATCAACGCCCTCTTCTCTGGCCCGCTTGCGAACCAGCGGGCTCACATAGATTCGACCACCCGTCACAGCGGCTGCGCCGGGATCCAGTGGCTCAGCCACCTCGGCATGAGCGGTGGCGTCGGGTGCGGGGTCGGCCTCAGGGGCACTCGCGACGGGTGGCGACGCGCCCCCGGCGGCAGCTAAAGCCGAGTCAATGTCGGCAGGAGTGTCACCCGCGGCAGCAAAAACAGCAATCGGTGTGCCGACTTCGACGCTCTGGCCGGGCTTGATGAGAAGGCGAGCAAGGGTGCCCTCCTCCTCAGATTGGTAGTCGACGTTGGCTTTTTCCGTTTCGATTTCCGCGAGGACATCCCCTACAGCGACATCCTGGCCCTCCGTGATCATCCACTGTGAGAGCACAGCCTCCGTAGCGCCCGCAAGAACCTCCGGCATGCGGATAACAATCGCCACTAGCGACCACCTCCTGCGTTTACTCGAGCCTGTTCGAGACCGGTGACTATCTCATCGACTCCGGCGATAGCGGCAGCTTCCAAGACTTTGGAAATACTCGGCGACGCTTCTCCTCCGCTGACTCTCTGGACGGGCTGGTCGAGATGATCAAAATAGCGGCGCTGAATCTCGTCAGCGAGCCAACCACCGTAAGAGGTGCCCCTGGCTCCCTGCTCGACAATCATCACAGCATTGGTCTTTGTGATGCTGGCTTCGATTGATGCCCAGTCCACGCTTGCCTGGTCGAGGAAACGCAGGTCGATGAGCTCGGCGTCCATTCCAGTGCGCTCAATCGCGGTTTGGGATTTCGCCACCATCGACAGGTATGACAAGACCGTGATTTCCGATCCTGCTCGCACAACGCGTGCTGCGCCAAAGGGAATCTGGTAGTCCATGTCCCCCACGGGGATGTCCCCCTTCTCCGCGTAGAGGTCTACGTGCTCAATCACAAGAACTGGATCGTCACAGGCGAGGGCTGCGTTCATCATCCCGACGTAATCGTGAGGCGTCGACGGCGCCATAATTCGCCAACCAGGCGCGGTCGCGAAGATTCCCGCGGGATCCATCAAGTGCTGAGACCCATAGCCGGTTCCCATGGCAACCTTGGTCCGCAGGACCAGAGGAACGGCGGATCCCCCACCGAACATGTGTCGAGCCTTCCCGATTTGGTTGAATACCTGATCGGCAGCGACCCACAGGAAATCGGGATACATGAATTCGACTACGGGCCGAAAACGACCATCGAGAGCCATTCCGCCGCCCAACCCGACAAACGCATTTTCGCTAATCGGCGTGCCCAACACTCGACCAGGGAACTTCTCTGCGAGCCCCTTGGTGGCGCCGTTTGTGCCACCCTTCAAGCGGTGAATGTCCTCCCCAAGGAGAACGATGCGCGGGTCCAGTTCCATGCGGCGGTCCATCACGGATGCAACGGCGTCAACGAACCGGACAGATTCCGTTTCTCCCCGGTGATCCGAGGCTTCAAGCGTCTGAGCGCCCGATAGCTCGCTGAGGTCTCCCCGAACTCCGACGTTGACAAAATCAGGGCTTGGCCAGAGGTCTGGCTTGATGCGCCGCACCCCCGATTTACCTTCCGGATCTTGCTCGACGAGCTCTCCAGCTGCAGTCGACATCGCGGCCTGAGCCTGCGCCCGGAGCCTCTCCACCTGCTCCTGAGTGATGAGCTCTCGAGAGATCATCTCCGCGGCAACTCGAGCCAAGGGATCGCGAGCTCTCCAGGAAGCCTCCTCCTCCTTGCTCCGGTAACCAAAAGCTGACCCCGGGAAGGCGCCGTTTTGGTGGAAGAAGCGATAGACCTCGGCTTCAACCACAACTGGGCCTTTGCCCGAGCGCGCGATTTCCGCGGCCTTCTGCATGGTCAGGTGGACAGCGAGCGGGTCCATTCCATCAACACGGAGCGATGTGACGCCAAAGCCTACTCCGCGTCCCGACAGGCGCGATTCAGCGGTGGCTTCCTCCACTGTCGTTGAAACCGCGTACAGGTTGTTTTCAATAAAGAAAATCAGTGGAATATCCCACGCGGCCGTGAGATTCATACTTTCTAACACCGAACCAATGTTCACCGCTCCATCACCGAAGTACGTCACGGTCACATCATCCGTGTGAGAGTGCTTTTGTGCCCACGCGTTACCCGCAGCGAGGGGAACCCCACCCCCAACAATCGCGTTCGTGCCGAGACAACCAGCTTCATGCCACTGGAGGTGCATCGATCCCCCGCGACCCTTGCAGAAACCCTGCGCGAGCCCAAGAATTTCGGCCAACGTCTTTTGCAAGACAGTCTGAACCTCGGTGGACACCGGCGCGGAAGAGTCGAATCCGTTCGGGGCCGCATACCCGAGTGCTTTCGCGAGAAACTGGTGGTGCCCGCGGTGTGAACCGTTAATGGAGTCGGTGGCACGTAAACCCACGATTGATCCAACAGCCCCACCCTCTTGGCCCACAGACGAGTGGGCTGGGCCGTGGACAAGGCCTTCTCCTGCGAGCTCCAAGACAGTTTCCTCGAAAGCTCTGATGAGGTGGAGCTGTACCAACATGGTGTGCAACAAGGCCGGGTCGGCGGCATCCCAGTCGGCTTTCTCGCTACTGATTTCTAGCCAGGGTTCGAGTGGGAGGAGTTTCTTTTCTTTCGCCACAATGGCCTTCTTCCGTATCGTGCGCATCGGTTCATGGCGCGCATCCCGTCGTTGGGTTTCGCACCACGGTACACCAGATAGTATCCAATGTCACCTCTTATTCGGCATATGAGGTGGAAAAACATGACAAAACAGGTCATAATGGATGCAATCAGTCCACTACAAAGGAGTCGGGGAATGCCATTACCAGGTATGCGGGGAACCGATCACATTGGATTCACCGTGCCAGACCTTGATGAAGCAGAGCGATTTTTTGTAGACATCATTGGATGCCAGCGGGTCTACGCCCTCGGACCTTTCGCGCGAGATGACGACTGGATGTCACAACAACTCAATGTCCACCCTCGGGCAGTCATCAAAGAGAACCGCCACTTTCGATGCGGACACGGGACAAACTTTGAGATCTTCGGGTGGACTACCCCAGAACCTCAGGCTCCCCAACCCAAGAACTCCGACCTGGGAGGACACCACCTCGCGTTCTATGTCGACGATCTCGACGCTGCAATTGAATACCTCGCGTCTGAAGGTGTGACGGTCTTGGGCGATATTGTTAGTAGCAAACAGGGCGCTGCGGGTCAGCGTTGGATTTACTTTCTCACTCCATGGGGAATGCAGTGCGAACTTGTGAGCTACCCCAACGGAAAAGCCTATGAAGCCGAGAGTGACGTAGTGATGTGGAATCCGACCAGGCCGGCAGAGTAATCGATGTCTGAAGCTACCCCCACCACCCGCGATGGCTCGGCAAGTGCGCGCATTGCCGAGGCGGTCCGCCGCGCGATTCTGTCGGGTGAATACCAGCCCGGCGAACGCATTGTGCAAGAAGAACTTGCAGAGCGTCATGGCGGTTCACGCATTCCGGTTCGGGAAGCACTTCGGCAACTCGAGTCTGAGGGGCTCGTGCGGCTGGTCGCCAACACCGGAGCGTGGGTTCAAAGCTTGACCATGGGTCAGTGCTCCGAGGTGTACCAAACACGGGAACGGCTGGAGCCGCTTCTGCTTCGCCACTCTGCTGAGCACTTGACAGATGAGGTAATCCAGAGCCTCGACGGCCTCGCGCAGCGGATGGAAAATTCTCAGGACCTTGAAGAGTTTCTCGAGCTCGATCGACAATTCCATTTCACAACGTACCGAGCCGAGGGCACCCACGTTCTGCGTGATTTGGTGACACGGCTTTGGAACACGACACAGCCCTATCGGCGCGCCTATACCGGTCTCGTTGACGCAGAGCACATGCGGATTTTTCACGATGACCACCACATGCTGGTCAGTGCGCTTCGTGACGGTGACATGAAGCTTGCAGAGCAGATCGTCGCGATACATATTCGTCGCACCCGGGTTAACCTGGAGCGCCATCCCGAAATTTTTCCTCACACCACCCCCGATCAGGAATAGAGAGACACCATGGCAATTGCAGTTGTTAATCCCGCCACCGGCGAGACAGTCGAGACCTTCGTCGAGCACACCCCCGAGGAAATAGAAGCGCGGGTCGAAAAGGCCCAAAAAGCTTTTGAGGCTCTAACAAAAACCTCCTACGCGGACCGAGCTGTGTGGATGAAGAAGGCTGCCGACATCATGGAGTCTGAGCTGTCGGATTTGGCAAAGATGATGGTCATTGAAATGGGCAAACCCATCACTCAGGCTGAGGCTGAAGTTCTCAAGTGCGCCAAGAACATGCGGTTCTACGCTGATAATGCAGAGAAGTTCCTCGCCGATGAACCCCTTGAGGACCCAGGCACTGTGAACGCTTCGTCGGCCTACCTGCACTACCAGCCGCTGGGCGTCGTCCTCGCCATCATGCCGTGGAACTATCCCCTGTGGCAGGTCATTCGTTTCGCTGCGCCGGCTCTCATGGCGGGAAACACCGGGGTGCTCAAACACGCCTCGAATGTTCCCCACTCTGCGCTGTATCTCGACACAGTTTTCACCGGCGCGGGCTTCCCGGATGGCTCGTTCACGACAATTCTGTCGGGATCTGGACCCATCGCCGGGCTGATGGAAGATCGACGGATTAAAGCAGTAACGCTGACAGGGTCCGAACCGGCGGGGCGCGCAGTGGCGGCTCAAGCAGGAGCGAACATCAAACCCGCAGTCATGGAGTTGGGTGGCTCTGACGCCTACATCGTCATGCCCTCTGCCGACCTCGACAAAGCTACGACTACTGCTGTGAATGCCCGTATCAGCAACAACGGGCAATCCTGCATCGCCGGGAAACGATTCGTTGTTCACCAGGATGTCTATGACGCATTTGTCGAACTGTTTGTCAGCAAAATGTCGGCACTCGTTGTGGGAGACCCCCTTAACCCTGAAACTCAAGTAGGTCCTCTCGCCACTGAACGCGGTCGCCAAGAGATTGCTGACCTGGTTGATGACGCCCGCAGCCACGGTGCTCAGATTTTGACGGGAGGCAGCGCGCCAGACATGCCAGGGTGGTTCTACCAGCCCACAATCGTCGCCGGCCTCAAGCCTGGAATGCGTCTGGTTATGGAGGAAGCATTTGGCCCAGTAGCCAGCGTCTACAAGGTCTCCTCTCGAGATGAAGCGGCAGCGATTGCCAATCAGACCACTTTTGGCCTGTCATCAGCGCTGTGGACCGAAGACGATGACGACACTGAATTCTTTATCAAGAACATCGAAGCAGGCGCCGTCTTCATCAATGGAATGACGATTTCCTATCCTGAGCTTCCCTTCGGCGGAGTGAAGGACTCTGGCTTTGGTCGCGAACTCGGAGCCCCCGGTATTCGAGAGTTCTGCAACTTTAAGACGGTCTGGAAGGCGTAACCTTGGCGCGGGTGGGGTTCTTAGGCTTGGGCTCGATGGGCCAAGCCATGGCCCGTCGCCTGCTTGACGCCGGCCATGAGGTGATGGTGTGGAACCGCTCCGCAGGTCCGAGGGAAGTACTTGCCTCACATGGCGCCATCGCGGTAGATAACCCGCGTGAGGCGCTCGCCGTCGACCTCTCGATCTCTATGCTTGCCAACGATGTCGCCGTGGATGCGGTCCTGTGTGACGATAACCTGCCCTCACACAGAATCGTCCACGCCAACATGGCCTCGGTGAGTCCCGACATGGCAAAGATGCTCAGTGCACGGTTTGAGCAGGCTGGACATGGCTATGTGGCGTCTCCGGTTCTCGGCAGGCCCAACGTGGCCGCCTCCGGTGGTCTCAACATCTTGGCTGCCGGTTCGACCGAGGATATTGCCGTGCTGCAGCCGCTATTTGAGGCAATGGGAACCAGGACATGGCCTCTGGGCGAGCTCCCTCTTACCGCCAATGTGGTGAAGATTGCGGTGAATTACACCATCATCCATGCTCTTCAAGCTCTCGCGGAATCTATCTCGATCGCATCCACCGCGGGGGTAAAGCCCACCGACTTTGTCGAAGTCCTGACCTCAACGCTCTTCGGCGGGGTCGTCTTCACGGGATATGGGAATCTCATCGCCGAGCGGAACTACACCCCGGCCGCATTCACGCTCGACTTAGGTCTCAAGGATCTGGGGCTGGCTGAGTCCACGGCGCAGGCCGCTGGGATTTCTCTTCCCTCCAGTCCACTCCTGCGCGAACTCTTCGAATTTGCACTGGCTGACCCTGAGCTTGCGGACAAGGATTGGTCAGCTGTAGCGGAGATCACCCTGAATCAGAACAAGAGTTAGGACGCCCATCATGCGAGTTGCTTTTTGTGGAGCGGGTGCAGTGGGTGCGTCCTTCAGCGCCGACATGATTAACGCCGGGGTAGACGTCACCGTCATTGACCCATGGGCCTCTCATGTGGAGGCCATTCGCACCTCTGGGTTAACCGTCACTATGCCCAGCGGCTCTGAACACACTCGCTTCCACCCGTACCACGTCTCTGAGGTTGCCGAGCTCTATAAGCCCTTTGACATCGTCTTCAGCGGGGTGAAGTCCTACGACACCCGGTGGGTTGCTGAGTTGATGAAGCCACTCATGACTGCGGACTCTGTCTTTGTGGGAACACAAAACGGCATGACCATCGATGAGGTTTCAGAAATCCTGGGGCCCGAGCGCACAGTCGGATGCGTGGTGGGAATTGCCGCCAACATGCCAGAACCCGGACTGATCAATCGCGAGGTCACACGCGAGGGAACATGGCTCGCAGTGGGCTCGGTCGAAGGTCCTGTGACCAAGCGGGTGGAACAAGTCCACGAGCTCCTCTCCCACGCAGCCCAGGTTGAAATAACAGAGGACATCCGCTCTGCAAAATGGATGAAACTCCTTGCCAACATTCCCGAGATGCTGCCCTCCGGCATTCTCGGAGCGCCACTGATAGAAGCCGCGAGCGACCCGGATGTTCGTGTCGCGATGGATCAGGCCTCGCGCGAGGCTTACGCCGTGGCCGAGGCCCTGGGTGTGACGTTCATGCCCTCGCTTGGCATCGAAGCAGAGGAGGTGCCCGATTCCGATCAGTACGCGCTGGATTTACTCGACGCCGTATTAGCCAGGTTCTCACAGCCCACTACGCGGGTCGCAGTCCTGCAGGACTGGGATAAGGGTCGTCGAGCAGAGCTCGACGCCTTCAGTGGCTACGTCGTGAAAAAGGGTCTCGAGATCGGCATGCCTACTCCGGTGAATCAGGCCATCCTTGACATCGCGAAGCGCATCGAATCTCGTGAACTCACCCCGTCATGGAGGAACAAGTCACTCCTCATCGCGGCAGGGCAAGCCTAAACAGGCCCCATCCCGCGGCCCCTTAGTAGGGGTTTGCGACGAAAAGCTCCTGGGCGGGGAATCGGGTGAGAACCTGTGCCCCTGTCTCCGTAATCACGACTTCCTCCTCGATTCGGGCGGCAGAGATGCCATCCGGAGCAGGGCAATACGTCTCCAACGCAAACACCATGCCGGCCTTGATCTCGACCGGGTGCGACATGGAATTGAGACGCGAAATGATGGGCCGCTCGTGCAGACCCAATCCCAAGCCGTGCCCAAACTGGAGACCAAAGGCCTCCATTTCGTTGGGGAAACCAAACTCGGTGGCCTTCGGCCAGAGAGCTGCGACCTCGTCCGTACCCACACCGGGACCCACCTTGGCAATAGCGGCGTCCATCCACTCGCGAGCCTTGGTATAGGCATCGTGCTGAGCCGGTGTCGAGCTACCCACCGAGAAAGTCCGGTAATAACAGGTGCGGTACCCGTTGAACGAGTGGATGATGTCGAAGAACGCTTGGTCCCCCGGACGGATGATTTTGTCCGAGAAGTTGTGGGGGTGCGGGTTGCACCGCTCCCCTGACACCGCGTTGATGGCCTCAACCTGGTCGGAGCCCATTTCGTAGAGACGCTTGGCCGCGAGAGCAACAATCTCGTTCTCACGGATACCAGGCTTCAGAACATCGACAATGTCTTGGTACACACCGTCCACCATGGCCGCGGCTTGTGAGAGCAACATAATCTCGTCGACAGATTTGATAGAGCGCGCATCGAGCATGTGCTGCTGGATATCGACAACCTTCAGACCCTGAGCCTGCATTTCGAAGAGGAACGCGGGCTCAACGATGTCGACACCGATGGGGTCATTGACGACGCCTGCGTCCGTCAACATTCCCTTGATCATGGTGACGGCCTCTTTCATGAGGCCCACCTCGGGGTGAATAGCTCCCCGAAGCCCGAGCATGCCGGCGTGCGAGTGGCCCTCGTGAATCCACGGAGAGAAAAGACGGTGGTGTTTTGCCGCCGAACCAAAATCCCACATGTGGGGCTTGCCATCTGGCATCAGGAGCGCGTAGCGAGACATTTTGTCTCCCAGAGCTCCACCGATCCAAGTCTGGGTGGTGTATCGGATGTTATAAAAGTCAAAAAGCAGGAAAGAGCCACACTCACTGGCCTCGAGAGCCTGCATCGCACGGTTAAGCCGGTAATCGCGCAGTCGGTGGAAATCGACCCGCTGCTCGTAGTCCACACCCATCGTGCCGTGGGCCGGGATCTGGCGATTGGCAAAGTCCAAAGCTGGGATGAGCGGGGTCGGCTTAAATTCGGAGGTCATGAGTCTTTCTTTTCCATGGTTGCGCGGACCTGAGGTCTCAGCGGCAAGAGAAATCTGTCGAGTATCTGTTCGTGTCCTGCGTCATCCGCGGCGTCTCGGGGAGGGCATAAGCCTTCCCCGAGCGCACAGCAGGTGATAATCCGCTAGCGGTTTACCACTCAGGTGCTACTGAGGGGTCAGTAGCGTTGTCGATTGTTACCTTGGGGTTAGGCATGTAGAGAACCGAACCATCGTCGTCGCGACCGAGGCTGGTGTCACCAGTCATAGCTCGGTAGATACCGACAACGGCGTTCTCGCCGTCCCATGAGGAGGACTGGAACACTGTTCCATCGAGCTCACCGGAAATAACCAGTGGGTTACCGAGGAAGGTGTTACCAATCGAGGTGATGAAGAAGTCCATGGGGTCGAGCCCACGAGCCTTCAATGCATCGATACCACCGGCGATCATCGAGTCGTCAGCAGCGTACATACCCTGAACGTTCTCGACACCAACAGCGGTCAGCATCTCGGATGCTGCGATCTGCGACTGGTCCTTGTTCCAGTCACCTGGCTGCTCAGCAAGGATGGTCACATTGGGGCAGTTAGCCGCAATTGTCTCCTTGAAGCCGTTTCCACGGAGGGTAGCAACAGAGTTACCGGTCAGACCGTTGATCTGGATGATACCGACCTCGGCGCCATCTACGAGCTCACACATCATCTCTGCAGATGCTGCACCCTGGCCGTAGCTGTCGGTACCGGAGTAACCGTAGGTCAACGGAGCGTCCTCGGGGTTTACGTCAGCGTTGGTAATCCACACAGGGATACCTGCAGCGCTAGCGGCCTCGAGGCAGGGACGAATGGTGTCAGCAAGTGCTGGCCAGAGGATGATGCCATCGGGCTGCGCCGCCACGGCAACTTCACACTCAGAAGCCTGCTTGTCACCGTCGTACTCAGAGTTGGTGATGGTCAGGGTAATGCCCAGCTCGGCAGCTTTTGCTTCCATTGGGGGCAGGTATGTGGTTCCATAAGGTTGGTCGTTACCTTGTGGAAGAAGTGCGTAAACCTCATAGGTTTCCCCACCAGTTGTAGCGCTGTCGCTACTGTCGGTCGAACCAGAGTCTGTAGCTGCTGGTTCGTCGGCAGTAGCACATCCTGCAAGAGTCAGACCGGCGACTGCAAGCAAACTTGCAGTAGCGAGTCCAATGCGAGACTTTCGCATAATTAGTGCCTCTTTCCGTTAGTTTTCATGGACAGTCACCGGGTGGTGACTAATTTCCAGACCCTGGAGTCTGGACTTTCGAGCGGCCCAGGCGAAGTGATCTCACACTTCCAAGAACCGCTCGAAGATTGGCTGGGTCAGTGGTGACCGCAATGAGCAGAATCATGCCGATAAAGATTTGCTGGATGGGAACCTGAACTCCGGAGAGCGTGAGGGCAACTTGAAGCACACCCAGCGCAGTTGCGCCGATTAAGGTCCCGACGATTGATCCACGGCCACCCTTGAGGTAATTTCCACCGATAATTGCGGCCGCGAAACTCGCCAAGAGGACCGTTGAACCGGCTGTGGGATCAGCGGCAGTCCGCTCGAGAGTGTTGATCACTCCTGCGAGGGCTGCAATAAACCCGGAAATCATGAAGCCTGTGAAAATACGTCGCTTGACAGGAATTCCAGCGTCGTATGCCGCCTGGCGGTTCCCTCCAACCGCAAAAAACTCGCGGCCCGCTTTGACTCGTGACACAAATACCTGGATGGCCACGAAGGAAAGAATAAAGATCAGGACTCGGGGCGTGATCGGACCCAGGAGTGGCTGACCGAACGCAATACCCGCCTCAACATCCGTGATCTTTACCGGCGCCTCATCCGAGAGGACAAAAGCCAAGCCTCGCAGGGCAAAAAGCATGCCCAATGTGGCGATGAACGAGTTGATGCCGACGACAGCAACAAAGAATGCATTGACAACCCCGATGAGCACACCCACGACCAGTGCCGCGATGATTCCGACGCGGATATCGGGTATCAGGGCGACAACAACACCAGAAACAGCCAGCGTGCTTGCCACGCTCAAATCGAGTTCACCCATCAAAATGACCGCGGTAAGACCGAGGGCGACGAGCCCAATGAGGGCAATGCGCCCAAGGCTGACCTGATACGAGGTGAACACAAGAGGCTCTGTAAAGGCCACCACGATGAGTACCGCGGCGAGAAGTACGATTCCTCGTCCCTCGGTTCGTCGAGCGACGGTCAGGCGAAAGCGACCCCATAGGGACGTTTCTCTCTCACCAATCTGCATTGTTTGACTCATCGCTTTGACACCTTTCGAGAGAGAGCGTCGACGGTAACAGCGGTCACGATCAACGCTCCAAGAGCCATTTGTTGGTATCCGAAGCTGATGCCTGACAGAACGAGAACATTCGTCAGCACGCTGACAAAAATCACGCCCACAAGTGTGCGAAGGACACTGCCTTTACCCCCAAAAACACTGGTCCCACCCACGATGATCGCAGCGAGGGCGCGGAAGTCGTATCCCTGGGACATAGCGGATACCGCCGTATTTGAAAATGCAGCGAGAACCCACCCGGCGACCATCGCCGCAACTGCCGTGACAAGGAAAGCTCCGATGACAACAGCAGCAGTGTTGGTTCCTGAGAGGCGAGTCGCGCGCTCGTTAACCCCGAAGGATCGAACAAGGAATCCGAAGTTCGTCCGGTTCAGCACAAAACCCAGGACAACCGTCATAATCAGCAACACAACGGCCGAATACGGCACCGGACCCAGTTTTCCTAAACCAAACTCTCGGATGACGCCATCCTGGGGGCCAAAGAAAATACTTCCCCCTGAGAAATATCTCAGGAGACCAAGGCCGATATACGTTGTCGAGAGCGTCACAATCACGGCGTTGGCTTTGAAATACCCGACCGCGACGCCGTTGACGATTCCAAATGTTGCAGCAGCGAGAAGTGCTGCCAGCATCGCGAGCGGAAGGCCATATTCGTTGCTCACTGCAATGAGGATTACGGCGGACGTAGCGACCTGGGCAACAACCGAGAGGTCCAGGTAGTTTCCGCTAATCACAACAAAAGTCATTCCCACTGCCACGATTCCAATGGGGGCCGCACGGTGGAAAACATCGGTGATGTTCACCAGAGAGGCAAACCCGTCGACAAACACCACGGATGCCAGAATCAGCAAGGCGGTGAACACGAAAATTCCGTTCTCAGCTACCCACTCCAGCGGAGACGCCTTAGTGCTCGCCTGCGACGGCTCTGATTCCGCTACGGCAATTGCCTCTGTGAGGGTTTCTTTGGGCATTATGCGTCCACCATCTTTTCTCCGGCCGCCAGGGACATTACGGTCTTTTCGGTTGCTTGATCGGCCTGTAGAGTGCCGGCAATTTTTCCGTCCCGGATGACGTGAATCGTGTCAGCAAGTTCGAGCAA
Source organism: Microbacteriaceae bacterium (assembly GCA_018666065.1). Taxonomy (GTDB): domain Bacteria; phylum Actinomycetota; class Actinomycetes; order Actinomycetales; family Microbacteriaceae; genus Pontimonas. Next base: position 12,653 of record JABJAO010000090.1, read on the forward strand.
CTCCGGCAGATCCGAACTCACCACGAGAACCGCCGTTCCTTCAGTGGCGAGAGCTTTGACCAGTTTGTGAATCTCTGCCTTGGCTCCAACATCGACACCCCGTGTCGGCTCGTCCAGGACAATAAAGTCGGGCTGGCGGCCCAGCCATTTAGCGATGACAATCTTCTGTTGGTTTCCGCCACTGTATTGACCGGCTTCACGGCGAATTTCTGGGGGTCGAAGGCCCACTTTTTCTGCCAGTTCTTGTGAAAATTTGCTAATTTTGCTGCGCAACTGCACCCCCAAGGAGGACAACTCGTCGCGGTTGGTCAGCGTGATGTTGTCTGCCACCGACATCGCCAATGCCAACCCATCTGTCCGACGCTCTTCGGGAACATAGGCAACACCGTTTCGAATTGCGGACTGGTACCCCGCAAGCGAGCGCGCATTGCCGTTCTTGAACTTAGTTACGCGTCCCGCTGTTCGGTTGTCAGCACCAATGATTGAGGAGATCAGCGAGCCAGCACCGAATAATGCAGTTGTCACGGAGACGGTAATTGAAGCGTTCGAGCAGAAGCACTGCGGCGGTTGCGACAGAGCATCATTGCTACGAACGCTCGGCGAAGATGAACCAATGGGAGAGGCTGTC
>JABJAO010000033.1 GCA_018666065.1 Microbacteriaceae bacterium
CAGCCCTGGCCGATGGATCCGATTCTTTTCGAGGTGCAGAGCGCGCACGAGGAGGGCGGGACCCGGGAGTTCCTGGCTTCAACGGTCGAGTTTCTCGGTAACGATGCCGGTGAGGTGCGTGCGGTTGTCGTCTGTGACACCGAATATCGTGATGGCGGACGGTTCCCGAAGCCAGGAACCGAGCACGAGATGCCCGCCGACTTGGTTTTTCTGGCGCTGGGTTATCGAGGAGCGGAGCACGCAACTCTCAGCGAGCAGATGGATCTCGATGTCGACTCTCGCGGGAATATTCTTCGGGATTCGGCGTACGGCACGTCCGTGCCTGGAGTGTTCGTCGCCGGAGACGCGGGGCGCGGTGCTTCGCTCATTGTCTGGGCGATCGCAGAGGGACGCGCTGTTGCCGCTGAAGTAGACCGCTTTCTTGAAGGCAGTACGCTGTTACCTGCGCCTGTCTCAGCAACAGATCACGCTCTCCACGTCTCGTAACCCGAAGGATTTCATGCGACGCGCCAAAATCGTGGCCACACTGGGCCCCGCCACGTCCACCTATGACGATGTCATGGCTGTTTTGGAGGCGGGTGCCAATGTCTTCCGGATGAACCTCTCCCACGGTGCGTGGGACGTCCACGAGGAGATCTACGCCAATGTGCGCCGTGCAGCCGAGGACGCCGGCAGGCCGGTTGCCGTCCTGGTGGACCTGCAGGGGCCCAAGATTCGGTTGGAAAAGTTCTCAGATGGCCCTCACGAACTCAAAAACGGCGACACGTTTACCATCACCACCCGCGACGTTGTCGGCACCAAAGAGTTGGTGGGGACAACCTACAAGGGTCTTCCTGGCGACGTGAAGCCCGGTGACACTCTCCTGATCGACGATGGGAAGGTTCGCCTCGAGGCAGTGTCCTCAGGCGCTGAGGATGTTGTAACGACGGTCATCGTCGGTGGCATGGTGTCCAACAACAAGGGCATTAATCTTCCCGGGGTTGCCGTATCGGCGCCCGCGCTGTCGGAAAAAGACGAGGCCGACTTGCGTTGGGGCCTGGCACTGGGCTGTGACTACATTGCGTTGAGTTTCGTGCGCAACGCCTCCGATGTCGATCGAGTGCGTGAGATCATGCGCGAGGAAAGTCGCTCCTGCCCGGTTATCGCGAAGATTGAGAAGCCCGAAGCGGTCGATGCGCTCGAAGAAATTATCGACGCGTTCGACGGAATTATGGTGGCCCGCGGTGATCTTGGAGTGGAGCTTCCCCCTGAGACGGTGCCCATCGTGCAAAAGCGGGCCATTGAGCTCTCCAGGAAGATGGCAAAGCCAGTCATCGTTGCTACTCAGATGCTTGAATCCATGATTGAGTCACCCGTTCCTACGCGTGCCGAGACCTCCGATGTTGCCAACGCCGTGCTTGATGGTGCCGACGCGGTCATGCTCAGCGGTGAAACAAGCGTTGGCAAATACCCCGCCATTACGGTGGCGACTATGGCCCGCATCCTCGCCTCGTCTGAGGAGCATGGGCTCTCCCGCATCCCGCCGCTGGGAACCAAACCTCGCACCCAGGGTGGGGCGATTACCCTCGCAGCTGCAGAAGTTGCCGAGTTTGTTGAAGCGAAGTTTCTCTGTGTCTTCACCGAATCTGGGGATTCCGCGCGGAGGATGTCCCGTCTGCGCTCCAACATTCCCATGTTGGCATTCATCCCTTCCGAAGAAGTGCGTCGCCGCATGAGCCTTACCTGGGGGATCGAATCCTTCGCTACACCGCGGGTGAAGCACACGGACGAAATGTACCCTCAGGTCGACCGACTGTTGCTCGAGAATGGGCTCGCGGTCGCAGGCGACAAGGTTGTCGTTATCTCTGGTTCCCCTCCGGGAACAATGGGGACGACCAACGACCTACGCGTCCACGTCGTCGGAGCGCTCGAGTCGGTCGCTGCGACTGCATAATCTGTGGTGCCGGATGTGGGATTTGAACCCACACGCCCTTTCGGACAAAGCATTTTGAGTGCTCCGCGTCTGCCATTCCGCCAATCCGGCCTGTCGCGCACAAGTGCGCGTAATGACCATACCGTAGGCTCGTTGTGTGAGTGAAAACGGGAGTGAATCCGTCGGAGCGAAGAGGGTCATCGTTGCCGAAGATGAGTCATTGATTCGAATCGACATCGTCGAAACGCTCCGGGATAACGGGTTTGACGTCATCGCCGAGGCGGCGGATGGTGAAAAGGCCGTCGCGCTGGCCGAGGAGCTTCGCCCGGACCTGGTTGTGATGGATGTCAAAATGCCCCTGATGGACGGAATTTCGGCTGCTGAAATTCTCACCAAGAAGAAAATCGCCCCTGTGGTGCTCCTGACGGCCTTTTCTCAGCGCGAACTCGTTGAGCGGGCCAGCGAGGCGGGTGCGCTCGCCTACGTCGTCAAGCCCTTTACGCCGAACGACCTCATTCCTGCGATCGACATCGCCTTGGGCCGTTACGCCCAGATTCAGGCCCTGGAGGAAGAGGTCGCGGATATGGCCGAGCGGCTGGAAACCAGGAAAATCCTTGATCGCGCCAAAGGAATCCTGAACAACACAATGGGGCTCACCGAGCCCGAGGCGTTCCGGTGGATCCAGAAGGCTTCGATGGATCGCCGCCTCACCATGAAAGAGGTCGCGCAAACTGTTATCGACCAGCTGGCGGAGAAGTCGGACAACCCCGATATCTAGGCTTTTTTATCCTTGATGTAGTTCGTCATCCGAACTGTGGAGAGCCTGTTTCCCTGTTCGTCTCTAATGGTTATTTGGTGGGTAGCGAGCGTGCGACCCAGCACCAGAGCCTCACATGTCGCCTCGACCCACCCTTCGGTGACGGAGCGTGAGTGAGTTGCGTTTATTTCGATCCCCACGGCAATCCTGTTGGGGCCAGCGTGAATAGCGGAGGACATCGATCCCAACGATTCCGCGAGCACAACGTGCGCGCCGCCGTGCAAAAGGCCGACAACTTGGCG
>JABJAO010000044.1 GCA_018666065.1 Microbacteriaceae bacterium
ATGCGGCGGTGACGTTCAGATGTTTGTGACCCAGCGATGAGAACAACGAGGCAATCCGATTATTTCTCACGCAACAAATCTAACACTGTGAAAATAGTTGTAATTTTAAAAAAAAGAGGCTCAAACAAAACGATTTACGGGCGAGTGGATCCAACTAGGCTCCACGAAACTATTTACTAATCAGGAGAAACGTTCCGACTAGAGCAATCACTAGTCCTGAGCCACCTAAGAAGCTGTGTGCGTTGGATTGCCAGAGCAACGCCGCCCTTGCCACGAGATATTTGAATGGCGTCGCGTTCGATTTCGTAAAGCCGCTTATGGCCATCCACACACCGATTGCAATCATTGAGACCCACCAAAACATTCCACCAGGGTTCCGGGGAACGAAGAATCCTCTCTGATTAAGAACGGCATGTCGCAACAATCGGGGTAAAAGGATGTCGAATAGTTGTAATTTATAGTTGGAAAGACGAAAAAAAGGCCATCAAATAAACCGAAGTACGGGTGAGTGGAATTATCTAGGCCCCAGAATCTGATTTGCACTCTAAAACTCACTTCTTGGCTTGGGCCCTAAATCTGGCTAATGCTGATTTGCTGTGCTCATGAACGTGCGAGCTTCACTCTTTGCGCTGGCAATACCATTCGCACTGGCCCTTTCCTCGTGCTCGCCTTTAACCGAGCAGGTGGTGGGAATTCAAAACGACCTTGCAGAGTTACCGAGCCTTGAAACGCAGGAGCCCACGCGTTGGTTTGAGGTATCCGATTTGAGGGTTGATTCGGAGCTATGCAAATTTAAGGATCAAAGCCCCGGTTTCACGAGTCGAGACCCGTGGATGGACTTCACGTACTTTCCCAACATGCAGGCGGACCCCTATTCGCTTCCTAGTGTCGGTCAGGCGGACATAGCCCTCGTGTTTCTCGATTGGGAGGACATGGAGGGCTCCGACCAAGACCGTGAGTACTACCTGGAGCAAGCAGAGAGCATGGCTGATTGGTATCGCATGATCAGCCAGGAGAAGTATTCGGTCACATGGCACGTGAGTGATCAGTGGGGAAGGCTGCCTGGATCGTGGAGAGACATGAAGAGAGGGTCCCAAGAGTCAGACACAGAAGAAGATCCCGTTGCGAATCAAGAGGTTTTGGATCTGGCAGTATCCGTAACCGATGACTATTTCGACTACACGGACATCGACTACGTCATTTTTGCGATTCCCCGGAGCGGAACGCTGACCGTAGAGGGCACGGAGGTTGGTGATGTTGTCTTCTATGCAGGCCTTCACGGCTTTGAATCTTTCATCCATCCAAACCCTGACCCGAAAGCCACCTCGGTAAATACGGAAGAGGGTGCTATCGGAAACTGGGCTTTGGCGGGAACTACCTTTCAAGACACCCAGAACCGAAGCCCCGCCTGGGTGTTCTGGACTCATGAGATGGGCCACATGTTTGGCTATGTCTCACACTCTCCTCAACCAGGAGCGGAAGACAACGGTTCTGGTGGACAGTACCTTTCTAATCCGATGACATCCGGTGGGATATTTGCCCACCAGTGGAATCCCGTGAGGGCGGTATCGGGCTGGACATCCTGGGTTGCAGGGTGGTTGGAAGATGATCAGGTTCACTGTGTTGACGCCGCGGATATCGAGGATGAGGTGTTTGCAGTGAATAATCGCCGCGAAGTCGGCGGAGCGACAAAGGCCGTCATCATTCGAACCGGTGAAACCACGGGGCTTGTCATTGAATCCCGAGAGTGGGATCCACTCATCGATACTCCCTCTGCAAAAGGTGAGAGCGGCTTCTACGACGGAATTTTCATGTATTACATCGATTCATCGAGACGAATCAGTGACATGAGCCTGATTCCGCTCATGCCACACGGGACGGGACAGGTATGGGATGACGATCTTTGGCCAGGGCCAGCAACGTCCTCGGTGGACTCAATGTTCCAGGAGGGTGAGTCTGCTGAATATCGAGACTTCACAATCGAGGTATTGAGCTTGCAGGACGGCGTTGATTTTGTGCGGGTAAGCCGTCCCACAACAGGCGAATAGTGGCAATTTCGAAAAACAGTGCTTTGAAAAAGCCGACGTAGGGGTGAGTGGAGATTTTTTAGACCCATGCGATTTCCACCCGCTATCGCTGCCCGCTGCAGGGAGGTTGGTAGTGTCGAAGTATGAGCGAGTGGAACTACACGAAATGCACAAAACCTTTTGCTAGCGCGGAAGCTGCCGAGAGTTACATGGTGGAAAAAGACTTCGCCGGTTATGTTCTCGAACGCAGCGAGGGGTTTGCGGCGGCCTGTCCGGCGTATCCAGAGGGTTTTTACCCCGATGCCATGGTGGTAGGTGAGGTTGAGAACTCTTCTGGGGAGTTGCGATCAACCCAGGCCACTACCCTGGCCACTTCCTGTTGCGAAGGTTAAATGGGCACGAAAATCCCCGTTAGCCCCGAGTGCTCAGTTTCCTACTTTCCCTCGAAGAAGCCGATGGCGGTAGCGTGCCAGTCATGAACGACACGGTGCGCGGCCCCCAGAGCTACTTCCCCTCTATTGAGGCGACTTACGGGAAACCGGTTGAGCACTGGTTCAGCGTGTTAGAGGGCCACAAGGACAAAGCCCATATGGAGATGGTTGCGGAGCTGAAAACTGCTCACGGTCTTGGGCACGGGCACGGGCGCGGGCACGCAAACGCACTCGTGGCGTATTTCCGAGCACAGACCCCGACGAGCTAAACGCCAGCGGCCAACACAATCGCGAGCAGAACAAACACCGCGGCGACCGAAAATTCCATTGCGATTGCCACTGCGGGTCTCATGAAGAACCCCCGCGCGGCGCTCGCCGCATGAATGAGCGGAATAAGCCACGCGATCGTGACCAGCAGAAAAGTCACGCTGAGCAGCGTCAGTTGCCAGATAGCGCTTTCGGCCACTCCCAGGAACTGCGGGAAGAACGCCAGATAGAAAATCAGGACTTTGGGGTTTGTGACATTGGTAATCATGGACACCCGGAACGGTCGGTCGGAAGAGGGGCCCGTAGATGGCGTGGATGCTTCAGACGAGCGCATCAGCCCAACACCCGTTGTGATACTCATCACCGCGAGCATCAGTAACACCGCAATTCCGACAAGTTTCACGACATCGAGCGCGAAAGGAACCTGCGAGATCAGAATCCCCATGCCGGAGATCAACAGGAGTGAGACCACAGACAGCCCGGCAAGAATTCCCACCATGGCTAGATAACCGGCTCGGGGGCCACCTCGAATCGCAAAGCGCAGCAGCAAGAGCGTGTCTGCTCCAGGAGAGAGGATGACGACGAGCGAGGCGAGCACAAAAGGCAGAAGAACACTGGTATCGACCACCGGCGTCCTTTCCTCAGCAGGCACAGTCTAGGGCGCAAAAAGCAGCATTCGACGTGCGAAAAACGCTGGATTTTGGGCGGTCAAGTATGCCCACTTTCTCTACTACGCTGACCTGGTGCCTAGAAAAGCGTTGTTCCTCTTCCTCTCCGTCGGAGTCATTTGGGGAACCCCGTATTTCTTCATCGCTATTGCGGTCGAGCACTTCCAAACTCCCAGCATCGTGTTCCTTCGGGTGCTATTGGGAGCCATGATTTTGCTGCCCATCGCTATTGCACGAGGAATGATGAGGGCCACGCTCAAAGCATGGCCAGCGGTCCTGGCTTTTGCGGTTCTGGAGATGGTCGGCCCCTGGTTTCTCATAACTGAGGCTGAGCGCACGATCAGTTCCAGCCTGGCTGGCCTGCTGATTACGACGGTTCCCTTCATCGCGGCGTTCTTAGTCGGTTTACTCGGCGATAAATCGGCGTGGCATCCCGTGACCGTATTGGGTCTGGTTCTCGGGTTCGCCGGAGTTGTCTCGTTGGTAGGGATCGACGTGTTTTCTGGGGACTTGGTCCTCACCCCAGTTCTCATGATGCTGGCTGCAGCCGTGGGGTACGCGATTGCCCCGATTATTGCCAACCGCATGCCCGCAGAGGTACCGACCCTGGGGGTTATCGCTGTTTCCCTCACGATGGTGTCCTTTATCTATGTACCCTTCGCTGCGGTGAGCCTTCCCCAGGACATTGCTGCCAGACCAAGTCTCGAGGCGTGGGCTTCTGTAATCATTCTGGGAGCAGTGTGTTCTGCGCTCGCGTTCGTGATTTTCTTTGCGCTCATCCGTGAAGTTGGGCCCGCCCGAGCGAGCTTGATTACCTACGTGAATTTGGCTGTCGCGGCGCTGCTGGGCGTGGTTTTCCTCGGGGAGACTGTGACCACGGGAATCCTCATTGGGCTACCTCTTGTGGCGGTGGGTAGCTATTTGGCAAGTCAAGCCAGGCAGGCTTACGTGCGCAAAGGACTGCGACAGGGCCAGGAAATTCCAGAGACGCTGTAGGTGGCTACCGAGCGCGGTGGCGCTCCGTCATGGTCGCGTATAACCCGATCGTAACCAGCAAGATCAGCACCACAGCGGGCGCAAAGTCTCCGACAACCCAGTTGAGGGAGATCGGCAGGACCTCCCACCCGGCGTAGTCGAAGTTGTAGTCGCGGAGCTCCTCGAACGACCCGATGCCAAACACAAACGCCATCACGGACACCACCGCGCCAAAAACAATCGACAAGACAAAGTTGAGGTTCCACGCTCCACTTGCCCACGCCGTTCGTGGTTTAGCAGGAGCAGGTTTTTCCGCCTTAGCCATTCGCGCGTAGTGGGTGCCGAGGATAATTCCGGCGGCAATAATCACCTGAATAATGACCCACACCCAGGCCTCAAGGGAGGTTCCTGTGACGTCGTACACAACTAAGCCGAAAATAACGGCGATGGCAGCCGCGATGATGGGAATTGCATACCCCAACCCCAGGGCCTTTTGTCGCGGATCGAGCCCCTTCTTGCTGGCGGAGCGGTCCTCGGTTTTGTCATCGCGAAAGACGAACGCGAGGAGCAACACCGTGACCACCAGGGCCGTGGCCAAAAGGATCGGCAGGTAGACACCGACGAGTCGCTCAAGGAGTGATCCCTCTGCTGTGGAGCCACCGAAAGCTCCAAAGAAGTTCGCCAAGGCGAAGATCGCCCCCCCGGCCAGCGCAATGATGACAGTCAGGTTGCCAAAACGGTAGGCGGCAAGCGTCAGCCCGTCCTCGGAATCGTTGCGTGCCCGCTGGGCGCCAGAGGTCTTCAGGCCACTGAGCGCTGCCAGTGCAAAAGCTGCAATCCCGGCTAAGTACAGGAAGGTTGAGGGTCGAACAATCGGCCCATCACTTATCCACGCACCACCTGCGTCATACTCCGGCTGCACATACAGGTTGGACCACGCGGCAAACATAAAGAAAGCCCACGCGATGACCAATCCGACGAGGGGTGTGAGGATGGCGCGCTGTGAGAGTCCCATGGTGCGAGTCTAGGACTGAGGCCGCCAGCCAAGCTCCCACGACAGGGCCTCTGCTGATTCCCTCACGAGACCCCCCAAAGCTTGGTAGCGGTCTTTGATTCTGTCTTTTCTCGCTCCCACCGCAATGGCTCCCACGACAAGACCGAAGCTATTGCGCAACGGTGCCGCCGCATCAACGATCGTGGGGGTGAGCTCCCCATCAGAGATGGCATATCCACGCCGCCGGGTTGTTTTCACGGTTTTCTCGAGGCGCTCGAGCGACTGAATAGTCCCCGGATTTTTTCGCAGGCGCTTCAAACGAGCAGGCTCAGGAGGTCTTTCCGCCTGCAAAACACTGGGAACATCGCGTGCCTCCCCGTGTTCTCCCCACCACGCAGCGAGCTCATCCTCGGTAAATGTCGCCAATATCGCTCTCCCGGATGCAGTCTTGAGTGCTGGGATAGATACGCCATCGAAGCTATCGTCACGCTCGGGATGCTGGGCAAGTTCTGTATGAACGGTCATGATGGCACCGCCGCGGAGCACTGTCAGGTGGGCAGATTCTTCTGCTCGCGCCATCAGATCAAGCAAAGTGGGGCGGGCGAGCAACGCTAAGTGAGCCTCTTGGGTGCGCATAGCGAGCGCGTAGAGGTGGTGACCCAGTGTGTACCGTTTGGTCGACCTGTCTCGATTGAGCAAACCGGCGCGAAGCAGTGTTTGGCACACCCGAGAGACTTGGCCCTTATCGCGGGTAAGCAAATGGGAAATTTGTTGAACGCCGTAGCCGCCATCCTCCCAGGCGCCTCGGGTTCCCAGAAGCTCGAGAACTTCCAGGTCGCGGGCGAGACCCGAGGTATGAGTACTCATCTCCCCAGGGTAGGAGATTGTTGACATATAGACAACTCAGTTAGCCATTGGCAGGTGGCTTCCCTACGGTAGAAATATCGAAACTAGAGGAGGAATGCCGAACTAATGAAGAAATCGCTAAGAAATGTGATGGCCCTTGTGGGCGCTTCAGCACTATTTGCAGTCGCCGGGTGTGCAGCAGAAGCCGAGGACACAACCTCAGATGCTCCTGACATGTCCGCCGAAGAAATGGCCAGTGGCCTGGCGCAATATGACCTTTCTGGAATTGACATTGCCGTGGGATCGAAAGATTTTGACGAGCAATTGATTCTGGGAAAAATGATGGTCGCCGCTTTTGAAGAAGCAGGTGCCACCGTTGATGACAAGGTCGATCTGGGTGGAACCAACATCGCTCGTGCGGCGTTGGAGTCCGGTGACATTGACATTTACATGGAATACAACGGGACCGGGTGGACTGTTCACCTTGGCCAAGAGGACCCCAGCTTTGACTCTGATGAGTTGACCACGGGCGTTCGCGAGATGGATCTCGAAGAAAACGGCATTGTGTGGGTGGGTCGATCCCCCTTCAACAACACCTATGGCTTCGCATCCTCTCCCGCTGTTACCGAAGCCAACGGCGGAGCATTCTCGCTCCAGACCATGATGGAGTACGTCCGGGATAACCCTGAGGCGACTGTCTGCATGGAGTCTGAGTTCCCGTCGCGTCCCGATGGACTGATCCTGACCGAGACTGCAACCGGAATCACGCTTCCTGTTGACCAGCAGCTCATTTTGGACACGGGAATCATCTATACCGAGACCGCATCGGATAACTGCGACTTTGGCGAGGTGTTCACCACTGATGGTCGTATTCCAGCTCTCAACTTGACTCTGGTCAACGATCCAGGCGTCAACATTCTCTACAACGTGTCGGGGACGATTCGTGAAGAGAAGTACAACGAGGCTCCTGACGCCTTTGATGGAATCATCAACGACGTCCTTGCTCCCCTCGATGAGGTGCGCATGGCAGGACTCAACGCGCTTGTCTCTGCAGAGGGACAAGATCCAGCCGACGTTGCTAGGGCATTCCTTGTTGAGGAAGGCCTTATCTCCGGCTAGTTCGATGGTCAGTGACCGGGGGCAAAGCCCTCGGTCACTGCACCGAACAGCAAGGATTACCGATGGAATTTCTCGATAGCTGGTGGGCGTTCATGTCCACCCGAGTGGACCAAATCCAAGTCGCGCTCGCGGAACACAGCGTGTATGTCGTCACGGTCCTCGGCCTTGCGAGCTTTTTCTCGGTCGGGCTTGGAATCCTAACGCGGCGCAATGTTCTCGCACGGGAACTCTCGCTGGCGGTGACGTCAGTGTTCCTAACACTGCCCTCACTCGCTCTCTTCACCATCTTTATCCCGTTGGTCGGGCTGGGCTTCGCCCCATCGTTCATCGCTTTGTTTCTCTATTCACTGCTGCCCATCCTCCGAAACACCATCACGGGTTTGGACGGCATTGATCACAGCGTCTTGGAGTCTGCGAAGGGGATGGGCCTCACTCCCCGCCAGGTCCTGATCAGCGTTCAGTTACCGCTCGCGTGGCCGGTTATTCTCGCGGGAATCCGAGTGTCGTCCATGTTGATTGTGGGAATTGCCGCGATTGCCACCCTGGTGGCTGGTGGGGGTTTGGGCGACTTCATCAAGAGCGGTCTTGCGCGGCTGCCGTTGCCGAACTCTTTGGAGTCCATCTGGACCGGCACGCTGCTGTGCTTACTTCTTGCCTTAGTTATCGACCTCATATTGCAGGTGCTCAAACGAGCCACCATATCGAAGGGAATCCGATGAGCGAGCCGCTTATTCGTCTGGAGAACGTTACGAAGTCTTATCCCGGCGCCGAAGCTCCGGCTGTGGGAAATCTCACTCTGGACGTCCACGAGGGCGAAGTCCTCGTCTTGGTCGGCCCGTCGGGCTGTGGCAAGAGCACCACGCTGCGCTTGATCAACCGGCTTATTGAGCCGACGAAGGGCCGCATTTTCCTCAAGGGCGAAGACGTTACCGACATTGATTCCAGCCAATTGCGCCGAAAGATTGGCTATGTCATCCAACAGGTGGGGCTCTTCCCGCACCGGACAATTGCGGAGAACATTGCCACCGTGCCAAAGCTCTTGGGCTGGGACAAAGCGCAGACTGCCGCGCGCGTGGATGAGATGCTCGAGTTGGTGTCGATGGACCCCAGCATCTATCGCGATCGCTACCCGAAAGAACTCTCCGGAGGCCAAGCCCAAAGGGTGGGAGTCGCGAGAGCACTCGCCGCGGACCCCGATGTTTTGTTGATGGATGAGCCTTTTGGCGCCATTGACCCCATCACGCGCGACCGCCTTCAGAATGAATTCTTGCGCCTTCAGCAAGACCTGAAGAAGACCATCGTGTTTGTTACGCACGATATTGATGAGGCCATCAAGATGGGTAACCGTATTGCCATCTTGCGAGAAGGCTCCGAGATTGCGCAGATCGATACGCCAGAGGTGATCCTCTCTGACCCGGCGGATGAATTCGTGGAGAACTTCCTTGGCTCCGGCGCAATCCTGAAGGGTCTGACCCTGAAGAAAGTCCGCGATATCGACCTCCACGACATTCCGGCTCTGGAGATGCCCGTGATGCGAGATGAGGCGTTGCGAGTGTTGGAAGCCTCTCCGGAAAAAACAGCAGTTCTGCTGGACAAAGACCACAAGCCTTTGCGCTGGATCAGTGAAGCGTCCTTGAACCGGACAACGCAACCGATCGAGAAGAGTGGCAAGCCGATCACCATCGACTTGCAACCCGAGGACACCCTGCAAGACGCCTTGGGAGTGATGTTGCAATCCTCCGTGGGCATGGCGGTTGTGGTGGACCGAAGCGGCAAATACCTGGGCTGTTGCAGCATTGAGAGCCTGGCTTCGCTGATTATCAGTGATGGTGGAGGGGCCACACGGTCATGACGATGGTGAGCCCACCCCGGGTGCAGCGAACCTCTCTCGCCGAGCGGCTGGATCTCATCGTCGCGCCAATTTTCGCCACAATCTTGGCGGTGATTGGCGGTGCGGTGTGGCTGTATTCCGACATCGATGACACGACCCGTGCAATTTTGGCTCCGGAAAAGTTACAGAACCAGCTCGTCCAAACCTTGGTTCTGGGTTTTGCCTCCTCTGCTCTCGTGATTCTTATTGCCATCCCGATCGGCATCGCGGTCACTCGACGCGGCCTGCCACGGCTCAAGAACTTCTTGGTCGACACGTTGGGTTTAGCTCAGGCGTTACCCGCGTATGGATTGATCGTGCTGTTCTTCTCCTGGCTGGGAGCGGGAATTGGAACCGTCATCCTCGCGTTGGCGACATTTTCACTGCTCCCGGTACTCCGGAACACGATTGTTGGGCTCGAGCAGGTTGATCAAGCCGTGATTGAGGCTGGACGGGGTATGGGCTACACCCGCCGACAGGTTCTGTTTGCGATCGAATTGCCCCTTGCCGTCCCCGTCATCATCGCGGGGATTCGAACAGCCATCGTGATCAATATTGGAATGGCGGCGCTGGCGTTTCTCATCGGCGGAGGAGGGCTTGGGGAAACCATTAACTCTGGACTGAAGCTCGATCGAAACCCCGCCATTTTGATCGGCGCCGTACTCGTCGCCATCTTGGCGCTGGTATTTGATTTCCTGAGCGCTCTCGCTCAGCGCTATCTCAAACCCAAGGGGATGTAGGACTTAGTCCTCGTCTTCGACCCACAGGTCGTCGTCAGCCCGGAGGGTCTGCCACGCGGAGTATCCTACGAGCGCCATCGTAATCGCACCGATTGCCATCAGAACGTACACAAAAGGGTTTGAGGACTGGCGCGCAGGGGCGACAGGGCGCCAGGGCATCCGAGACAATGCGGGTTCAATAGTGTCGCGGTATGTGTCGTGGGCGCGAGGAATGAGGTCGCGCTTGGCAATATCGCCTGCGCTGTGAGAGGCGTGGCGGGCAACAGTCTTGGCGTGAGCGAGGACGTCTCGCTGTTCGTCCCAGAGCCTTTTTGCTTCCTGAGACAAGCGAGCTAATTCACGTTGGGTTTTGCGGTCCATGGTCCCCCGCCCTTTCCTGGTGCTCAATGGCCTCAAGTCTCGCAGAAATTCTTAGGAAGTTCCTGGGCTTGCCTCTGGAGGGAACCTTCAGTGGTCCCTGACAGAATGGAGACCATGACTCTACATACACACACCGCGACTTTGCACACCAACCACGGAGACATTGTTGTTGGCCTTTATGGCAACCACGCTCCGAAAACAGTCGAGAACTTTGTGGGACTCGCTACCGGAGACCGGGAGTGGACGCACCCCACGTCGGGAGCTGCAGGCGAGGGCCCCCTCTACACCAACGTCATTTTCCACCGCATTATTCCCAGCTTCATGATTCAAGGTGGCGACCCCACGGGGACCGGCATGGGCGGACCCGGCTATCAGTTTGATGATGAAATCCACCCCGAGCTGAATTTCACCGAGCCTTATGTCTTGGCTATGGCAAACGCGGGAAAGCGCGGCGGGCAGGGAACCAATGGAAGTCAGTTCTTCATTACGACAGCCGCGACAACGTGGTTGCAGGGCAACCACACTATTTTCGGCGCCGTTCTCGATGACGAATCGCGCGCGGTTGTCGACGCTATCGAGGGTGTTGCCACCGATGGGAACGATCGTCCTCACGAGGATGTTGTCCTGTTAAGCGTGAGCGTCGCTCCCACAGCGTGACAACAGGGTCCCGCAACCGCGATGACTTCTGTTATCGCCACCCCAAGACAGAGAGCTTTGTTCTCTGCCAGCGGTGCGGGAATACCATTTGCCCCGAGTGTCAGATTCAGGCACCGGTGGGGTTTCAATGCCCTGATTGTGCTGGCGTTAAACGGTCAGGAGGTTTGGGTGGGCTGTTCCGCCGGAGCTCTGGCCGCGCCGTCGGTGTGAGAACCCGCCCGGTTGCGACTTATTGGCTTTTAGGGATCATCGTCACGGTGTATCTCGCCCAGTTACTCTCGGGCGGGTATGTGACGCAGCTATTCCTGTATTGGCCGCCCCTTACGGCGATTGAGCCGTGGCGGATGGTGACCACAATGTTTGTTCATTCGTCATCGTCGGTGTTTCACATCCTGTTTAACGGGTATTCCCTGTTCATTCTCGGAACGTTGGTCGAGAGAATGATTGGACCAGGTCGTTTCGTGACGCTTTTTCTGATGTCGGGTTTTGGCGGGTCGGTGCTGGTGCTTCTGTTGGCACCAATGTCAGCCGTTGTTGGGGCTTCGGGAGCGATTTTCGGGCTTTTCGGAGCCCTTTTCGTCATCCAGCGATCGTTTGGCGGGGCGAACACCCAATTGTTGATTGTTTTAGGCCTGAACTTGGTGATGGGCTTCATCGTGCCGGGGATTTCGTGGCAAGCGCATATTGGCGGGCTCATCACGGGCGCCGTTGTTGCCAACGTGATGGTGAAAACCCGAGGAGAGGCCCCAAGGCGCCAGCAACAAGGCCTCGGACTCATCGGACTCGGGCTCGTTGGCCTCAGCGTTCTGGGCGTATTGATTTAGCTGTTATCCACAGCTTCTCCCCAGTGGGGAGAACTACACCGGTGTAACTAAAAGTATGTTGATTATTTCCATCGGGTGGTCATGAGGAAACCGACGAACATGATCCCAAAGCCCAAAGCGATGTTCCAGGCACCAATGACGGGAATTGGCCACCCGATGCCGGAGATGTAATAGGTCAAGATCCACGCGAGACCCAGAAGCATCAGCCCAAACATGACGGGCTTGAACCAAACCGGGTTGTCGTCACTCTCCTCATAGGTGGAGCGGTTCTCGATGGGATCACGGGGTTGCTTAGCCATGCGCAAGAGTCTACTGGGCAACCGCTGCGCTCAGCACTCCCCTGCCTTAGGCACAGGGCAGCCTTGGTAGGCTGTGCCCGTTGACGAGAGGGAACGATAGGCCATGACCCACATTCTGGTGGTCGATAACTACGACAGTTTCGTCTATACCCTCAACGGGTACCTCCACCAACTGGGTGCCACAACCGATGTCATTCGTAACGACGAGGTAGGCCTCGAGGATGTCCCCGAGCTGGTCGGAGAGTACGACGGGATCCTTGTCTCGCCTGGTCCCGGTGCTCCCGCCGACGCCGGGATATCGATTGCCATAGTCAAGGAGGCCCTCGCGCAGAATGTTCCCCTCTTGGGCGTGTGTTTGGGCCACCAGGCCATTGCCGAAGCGTTTGGCGCCACCGTTGCCCACGCGGACGAGCTCATGCACGGCAAGACCTCCCAGGTCACTCACGATGAGAGCACCCTTTTTGTTGGTGTTCCTGAGGAATTTCAGGCCACCCGGTATCACAGCCTCGCAGTGGTGGACGATACGGTTCCCCCGGAGCTGGTGGTGACAGCCCGGACCCGTGGGGGAGTCATCATGGGGCTGAATCACCAGAGCGCACCGGTTTATGGAGTGCAATTTCACCCTGAGTCGGTCCTGACCGAGGGTGGTTACACGATGCTGGGCAATTGGCTCGAGGTGACCGGACTCTCCGGCGCTGCCGCCATTGCGCGATCGCTGAGTCCCCGGGTAGCGGGCGTCTAACCGACAGGGACAGGTTCCTCATTTGCCACTGCTCCGCAGTAGGTCAAGGTAATTTCTGAGCGCTGAGGATGTTCGCCGGGAACGAGAGATTGGCTCCGCACCGTTTGGCCAACGCAGTCTGTGGCAATTTCGAGGCGGACAGACAGTTGCATCGACGGGCCAGTCAGGAAAGGGTTCGCCTCGCCCACGGTGAGTCCCACCACATTGGGCACGAGAACCAGCCCGTTGGAGACCGTGAGAGTGATGGAATCACCTGGACGGACAGGGGTATCAGACTGCGGAGAGGTTGCCATAACCAAGCCTTCTTCTAGGCTCGGTGAATACGTCTCGACCACGGACTCGACGACGAGCCCTCGAGCTTCGAGCAGGGTGCGGGCCTCGTCGATATCGATATTGCGCACATCAGGAAGATCGAAACGCGCGATACCGCTGGAAACCACGATGCGCACGGGCTCACCGGGGGCGACGCGAACTCCCGCTTCGGGGTAGGTCTCGATGACGAGCCCCTCGGGAACGGTGCCATTGGCCTCGTATTCCACGTTGGGGGTGAGGCCCAAGGCGGAGATCGTTTGGGAGGCAACTCCCTCAGTTTGGTTGACCAAACTCGGAACCGCGGGTGCGGCGGTGCTGGCCGTTGTGGCGGGGTTCAGGGTGAAAACCCACAGCACGACACCGATGACAAACAAGACGGCGAGGACTGACCCCATTCCAATGGCGAGCGTGGGAACACTCTGCTGCTTGATTCCGCGAGATTCGAAAATCTCAAATCCCTCGACATGCTGGCGGTACTCGGGTTCCACCGTCGCCTGCGGGACACTTCCGGTTACAGCCGGTTCGACCCGGACCCGCGAACCGGGAACAGGAAGCTTCGGGGTTCTCCCCTGGGAGACATCCTCGATGGCGGCGCGGAAGGACTGTGCGGTGGGGAAGCGATCCTGGAGGTCCTTTTTCATGGCCGCTTCGACAATGAGTGCAACATCTTCTGACACCGCAGGATTGACCTCGCGCAGCGGGCTGGGGTCAGCGCTGATGTGCTTGTAGGCGAGAGAAACCGGTGACTCGGCAGAGAAAGGTGGCACACCGGCGAGCAACTCGTACATCACGACACCGAGGGAGTAAAGGTCGGTTCTGGTGTCGGGCTCTTCACCTTTGGCTTGCTCAGGCGAGATGTACAGTGCTGTGCCGAGGATTGAGGTGGTCTGTTCCAGGTTTCCGGTGGCGTCGCTGACGGCTCGAGCGATACCGAAATCCATCACCTTGACGGTGCCATCCTCAGAAATCATGATGTTGGCAGGCTTGATGTCCCGGTGGACGATCCCTGCTCGGTGAGAGACCTCGAGCGCGGTGAGAACGCCATCGGCCACCTTCAGAATGTGGCGCTCCTCCAACTTTCCCTGCCGCATCAGGGTGCTCAGCAAGTGGCCCTCGACGTGTTCCATCACGATGTAGGGGGTCGTGCTCCCGGGGGGAGTTTCGCCGGCTGGCCCGTTCTCTCCATCGCCGGCGTCAAACACTCGGACAATCGAGGGATGGGACATTTTTGACGCGGACATGGCCTCGAGCCGGAAGCGGTTACGAAACGTCGGGTCCGATGACAGCGTTGACTTCAGAATTTTGAGGGCGACCTGCCTGCCCAGCCGGGCATCAACGCCCAGATAAACATCGGCCATTCCGCCTCGGCCAATGACGTCGCGCACCTCGTAGCGACCGCCCAAGAGGCGACCGGTCCACGGTCCTGGCGCGTTCGCGTTCACACAATCCTCGATCTCATGCTGGGGGGCGTAGTTATTCTACGGGCGCTTCGGCTGGGGCGTCAGGGTCGGGCGTTGTGATTCCGAGGGTCACTTCACTCGAGAGCGGTGATGAGAGAGTGCCACATTTCACCAAGTAGCTCGCTTTCATCGTTTCCCCTGTTCCCAGCCGAACGTTGATTGCGGTTTGTTCAGGCTCCAGCACCGTCGCTCCGTTGTTGTCGAGGATCGTTCCGCCGACAATTTGGATTGTGTAGCTGGTGAGGTCAAAGCCTGCGGGACATTGGGCGTATCCGGGCCACTCCAAGAGCACGTCATCGCCGGGTCCCCATGGCCCGACCGCGGGTGTCACAACAAGGTCGCGTGGTTTGGGTGGTTGAGGGATTGCGGCGTAGAAGTAGACGGCAATGAGGGTGTCGGAGGCAACGGTGCCTTGGGGATTGACCCGGTAGGCGGTCGCGACCAAATCCTGGGACGGCGCGATGTTGCCCGTAATGGCGTCAAGGCGCAACCCTTTTCTCGTGAGTGTCTCCTGGACCTGAGACTGCGTCTTTCCCACGATCTCCGCTTGCGTGATTTCGACTGTCGTGATTTGTGGGTTATCGGGCTTCTCGATCACCGCGGGTTCGTCCGCTGGTGTTTCCGGGACGACAACCTCAGGAGCCACGGGGATGATGGGGTCCTCGATCACGTCTTGAGAGGGGGATTGGAGCAAAACCGTGAGAGAGGTCGCGATGAGGGCAAGAGCGACAAAGCCACCAATTCCGCTAAATAACCAAAAATTTCGGCCAAGTTTTCGAGGGTGATCGACCGATCCGGTGTCGGTCGTGGCCTCACGGGGTTTCGTGCGTTTGGCGGGCTCTTCGCTGGTCTCCTGGGCAGGAATCAGAGCCAGCGCACTGGCGTCGTCGCCTCTGGATAAAGCCAGCGCGGCCTGGGAAAGGTCATGAGCCGACGCCGGCCGTCCCTCAGGTTTCTTCGCCATGCACGACATCACCAACGCGCGAACCGCGGAGGGGATAGACGAGGGCAATTCGGGCGGGGTCTCTTTGATTTGGGCCATCGCGATGGCAACCTGCGATTCCCCTCGGAAGGGTCGCTTTCCGGCTAAAGCCTCGTAGGCGACAATTCCCAACGAATAGACGTCCGTCGCCGGGGACGCTGGTTTACCGCCGGCTTGTTCCGGAGCCAAATATTGGACAGTTCCCATCACTTGCCCAGTTGCGGTCAATGGGACCTGATCAGCCAGTCGCGCGATACCAAAGTCGGTAATCTTCACACTGCCATCCGGGGTGATCAACAGGTTTCCGGGCTTGATATCCCGGTGAACCAGTCCCGCCTGGTGCGCGGCGTGAAGAGCGGAGGCTGTTTGCGCGACGATGCTCAGCACTCGACTCGAGGGCAGAATCTTCTCCCGCTCAATGATGCTGCTGAGCGCCTCCCCGGGCACGAGTTCCATGACGAGGTAGGCGCTGCCTTCCTCCTCGCCGTAGTCGAAGACGTTAGCGATTCCCTCATGGTTGACCAGTGCCGCGTGACGGGCTTCGGCCCGGAATCTTTCGCGGAACCCAGAATCTCCCATGTACTCGTCTTTGAGGATCTTGATGGCCACAGTTCGCCCAATGACAGAGTCATTGGCTTTCCAGACTTCGCCCATGCCGCCAATGGCGATGCGCGAGATCAGCTCATACCGTGATCCAAAGACTTGTCCTGCCGTGGGTCTCATCGAGCCAACACCGCCTCCATGACAGCCCGCGCAACGGGAGAAGCGATTGCGTTCGCTGTGCCTTCCACACTGGAGCCCTCGATGACCACTGCCACTACGACCTCCGGGGCATCGGCGGGAGCAAAGCCTGTGAACCAGAATGAGCGACCATCACCGATTCCTGTCTCTGCTGTTCCTGTCTTTCCCGCGACGCTAACGCCTGGAATTGCTGCAGCGCTGGCGACACCCTGACTGACGCTGACGACCATAAGTCGTGTCAACTCCTGCGCAGTTTGCCGGCTGAGGGGTCTGGAATAGATGGTGGGTTCAAAAGTCTGCAGGACTCGGAGGTTAGGAGCGATTACGTAATCCACCAGGTGGGGCGTCATCAGGACACCACCATTGGCGACTCCAGCGCTCATCATCGCGACCTGGAGGGGTGTAACCCTCACATCGAATTGCCCAAACGAGCTCAACATCAGTTGAGCGTCATCCAGACCTCGAGGGAAATTACTTGCTGTGACCGAGAGGGGGATTTCCAAAGTCGCACCGAACCCGAAGTCATCGGCCATGGTGCCAATCTGTGTTTCTCCCAGCTCGAGGCCGAGCTCGGCATAGGGAATATTGCAGCTCAGACGGAACGCAATCTCCAGGGTGACGGTCTCCTCTCCGCCACAGAGCCTGCCGCCGGAGTTTTGAATACTCCGGTTGCTCAGCGGCAGGGGAAGTTCGGAGGGGTTGAGGAACTCACTCTGCGCGGTGTAGTCACCGGATTCCAACGCGGCCGCGGTCATTAATACTTTGAAAACGGAGCCGGGGAAGTATTGGTCACCGGCAATAGCTCGATTGGCCAAGGGATTGTCGGGATCTTCCGAGAGCTCGTTGTAGGCACCAAGGACTGACGAGGTCGAATGGGCCGCGAGCAGGTTGGGGTCAAATGATGGCTTCGAGACCATGGCGAGGATTCGACCCGTCGCGGGGTCCATAGCGACGACAGCTCCTCGACGATCTCCGAGTGCGTCGTAGGCAACCCGCTGAATCTCAGGGTCCAGAGTGAGCTGGACACTGGCACCCTCGGGGGTGGAGCCTGTGACGAGGGCGGTGAGCTGGTCGAGAATCTGGGAGCTTGCCCGTCCCGTCAATACCGGGTTCAGGGCACTTTCGATACCGGCGTTGCCCTGGTTCAGGGTGTAATACCCCACAACGGGGGCGTAGAGGTCGCCGTAGGGGTAGGAGCGCAGATACCGGAACTGGTTGTCCACGGGGAGAGACGTGGCCACGGGGATTCCACCGGCGAGAATTTGACCCCGCTCAGCGGAGAAGCTTTCGTACAGTTTTCGCACGTTCCGGTCGTCATCGGCGATGTTCTCGCTGGCCACCACCTGGATGTAGCTGGCCGAAATAAAGAGCGTGATGAACAACGCCATCACGGCGATACCCACCCGGCGAAGCGGCGCAATCATGCCCTCACCCCCGCTTCCGCTCGAACCGAGGCGCGCGCTTCATCGCTCAGGCGCAGGAGCAGGGCGACGATAATCCAGTTCGCCACAAGGGAGGATCCTCCCGCGGCGAGGAACGGTGTCGTAAGACCTGTGACCGGAATAACCCGGGTGATTCCGCCGATGACGACAAAGACTTGGAGGGCAAGAACGAAGCCCAGCCCGGAGGCGAGAAGGCGACCAAAATCGTCGGTTCCCGTGAAACCAACCCGGAGGCCCCGGCTGACGAGCAGCAAATACAGGGCAAGGAGGGCAAAGACCCCGAAGATGCCGAGTTCTTCGCCCAAAGCGGCGACGATGTAGTCCGAATTGGCCAACGGGACAAAATCTGGCTGGCCCTGACCGAGCCCTTCGCCAATAAAGCCACCCTCGGCAAACCCAAATAGGCCTTGCACCAACTGGTAGGAGCCCCCCACCGCGTTATAGACCTCGGGGTTGAACGAGTCCAACCAGCCTTGAAGTCGACCTTGGACGTAGCCCAGCTGACTCGCTGCCACTGCCGCTCCAACAACAAAAAGCGCTCCTCCAATGCCCAACCACAGGAGGCGATTTGTCGCGATGTAGAGCATGGCGAGGAAGAGCCCGAAATACAGCAGCGAGGTACCCAGGTCGCGCTGGAAAACCAGCACTCCCATGGCGACAACCCAGACAATCAACAGCGGACCAAGATCTCGAACCCGAGGCCACCGAATACCGCCAAAGGTCGTCCCCACTTTTTGCAGGCTTTCGCTCGCGGTCATCAGATATCCGGCGAAGAAGACAGCGAGTGCGATTTTGGCGATTTCTCCCGGTTGGAAGGTCATGCCGGCGATATCAACCCAGAGCGTGGCGCCATTGACGGTTCGACCAATAACAGGCCACAGCGGCATTGTCAGCAGAATTACGCCCACCAGCATCGCAAGATATCGGTAGCGCAGGAGAACTCGGTAGTTCTTGACCAGGAGTAGCACTCCAATGGCGATGACAAGTGCGACAGCCGTCCACGCCATCTGGCGAACTCCCGCTGCCTCCCACCCGCTGGATCCAGCCGCAATGTCGAGCCGGTGGATCATGGTGATACCGAGGCCATTGAGCATCGTGGCGATGGGGACGATAAAGGGGTCTGCATCTCTGGCGACCAGCCGGAGCACGAGATGTAACCCGAGAGTGAGACCCGCGAGCCCTGCTGCGTAGGTCAGCAAGCTCCAGTCCAGTGCACCGAGGGCGCCCCACTGGACTAGCGCCAGCGCCAGCGCACTGAGGCCCAGCGCAATCACCAGGAGGCCAAGTTCAAGATTGCGCAGCTTTTGGGGCATCCTCACCCGCAACACAACGCGACCGGTGACGGGAGCGACGGGGGGAACGGTGCTCTGTGTCATCCGATCACCGCCTCAATCGATCGACAATGGCCTGGGCGTCGTCGAGGGATTCGGCCGGGAGAACGGAGGTGACTCGTTCCTGTTCAAAGATTTGGAGCGAATCCAAGGACACGTCTGTCTGCTCATACAACGTGGAGAGCGAGAGTGGCCCGACGTTTTCTGGCACTCCCTGGTAGATCGCAACGAAACCGTTGCTTTCGCCCACGAAGTAGCGCGTCTGGGTCCATTCGTAAGCGGCAAAGGCGGCCCCCACAAGTCCGCTGATCACCAGGAGAACGGAGAGCGACCACGCCACGCGTCGACGCAGAAGGCGACGGCGGTCCTCGCGGATGAGCTCTTCGAGGTAGTCCGCTTCTGGCTCGAAGTGTTCGTCTGCAGGGGGCAGCGCCCTCAGCGGATGGAGCAACAGCGCGGGAAGAGCGGGCCTTCTCATCAGCGGGCCAGATTCGTAGGTTACGGGCCCCGCTGCCGCGCCGACCATTCGGGATTCTGCCGGCGGTGATGTGTCCAGCCCCTCGGCAACCCGGACGATGACAACCGTGACGTTGTCGGGTGCTCCCTCGCTCAAGCTTTGAGTGATGAGTTTGTGAGCTGCGAGCTCGACATCATCGACCGTGAGGAGTGTTTCAGCGATGTCGCGCTCGGAAACATAGCCGCTGAGCCCATCGGAGCACAGCAGCCACCGATCGCCAGGCAGGGTGTCGACGATGTGGGTGTCAATTTCAGGGTCGGCGTCGACATCGCCCAAAACCCTCATGAGGACACTCCGGCGAGGGTGGACGGCGGCTTCTTCGGGCGTGATGCGACCGCTGTCCACGAGGCGCTGGACGAACGTGTGATCTACGGTGATTTGTTCGAGGACACCCTCACGAAGACGGTAAATCCGGGAGTCTCCAATGTGGGCGATGACCATCTGGGATTTCACCCGAATCATCGCGCTCACGGTGGTGCCCATCCCCGTCAATTCGGGGTGCTCTTCGACAGCATTCGTCAGAGTTGCCCCGGCGTCCAAAATCCCGCGGAAGAGTGCTTCGCGCGCTTCCTCCACAGATCCGTGCGTGGAATCGAGAGCAAAGAGGTGCTTCACGGCCAGCGCGCTGGCCACGTCACCTCCGGCGTGCCCGCCCATTCCATCGGCAACCACAAAGAGGTTGCGACCCACTGATCCTGAGTCCTGGTTACTCGCGCGAATCTTCCCAATATGGGAAGACGCTGCGCTCAGCACGTGCTCAGGAGCCATGGCGGTTAAGTCCGCAGTTCAAAAGTCGTATTGCCAACGCTGACGGGAGTATTGAGAGGAACGGGGGTGGGAATGCTCACGCGCTTGCCATCCACGAAGGTTCCGTTCGTGGAATCGAGGTCTTGAATCATCCACTGGTCATTCCAGAGCATCAATCGGGCGTGATGAGTGGACGTCACGTCGTCCCGAATGACCAAGCTGGAATCACCTGATCGTCCAATCGTGACCTGTTCGTCGGGGACAAGCTCGAGCTCGATCCCCTCCTTGGGCCCACCGGTAATCAGGAGAGCTTTGGCAATTCCACTGGGTGTGGACAGAGCCGGTGCGAGCGGTGGGGCCTTAGCCGACTCTGCCTGGGCTGACGCCCGTTGCTCTTCCTCCTGGCGGTAGCGGGGTGGACCAAAAAGGTCCGTTCGCAGCGCATAGACGATGGCAAAAATGAAGGCCCACAGAAGGCCAAGAAACGCAAGTTGCAGCAGAAACAGCGTTAGCTCACTCACGATGTCTCCTCTGTGGCGGTGGGGTGTTGGTGCGCGAGCGCACGATACGCGGCTTCGGCCTGCGGAACCACCTCAAACAGGATACGCGCCTGGCCGAGCGCAAGTGTGCAT
The DNA here is from genome assembly GCA_018666065.1 of Microbacteriaceae bacterium. Classification (GTDB taxonomy): domain Bacteria; phylum Actinomycetota; class Actinomycetes; order Actinomycetales; family Microbacteriaceae; genus Pontimonas. Next base: position 20,984 of record JABJAO010000044.1, read on the forward strand.
CGGTCGGGCAAGGCGCTGCGTGTAACGCGAACGCCATCGAGTTGTGTGCCATTGGTTGAGCCCAGATCGACGACTTCAGCGCGCTTGCCATCCCAGCGGACTTCGGCGTGGTGCCGCGAGACTCCCCGCGCAACAACGTGGATATCACTGTCTGTTCCCCGACCGATGACTGTCGACTTTTTGACCAGCGGATAGTGGACCCCATCCCACGACAGCGTGGGAATCCAGACCACGGGGCCGACATCTGTGCTGGTGACTTCCACCATTCCCTCGGAGAGAGACCCTTTGACCGTCAAGCTCACCTGAAGCTTCTGGGCAAGTCCATAGCCCCGGAGAGTGGCGTAGTCGGACAGAGCGCCAGTTATCTCCTCCATAAATTCATCGCCGAGGCTGGTGAGGCGCGTGTGGTCTTCGGTGGAGAGCCCACAAGTGAATTGGTGGGGGGCAATTGTCCTCGTCCTCGATACCGGCTGTGCTCGAGAGTCCATCTCGCGTTTGAGTGCAGCAACAAGTTCGACGGGGTGAACTCCGGAGGAAAAAGCTTTCGCGAAAGCCCCACCGACAAGTCGCTCGACGGAGCGTTCAAAACTGTCGAGAAAGCCCACAGTTGACCTCCTGGCAGGTGGAGTGTTTCTCCTTGTGATGCTAGCTCTCCCAGCATGTGAAGCGTCGAGGACTGGCCTGCTTGGCGCCGCTACTCCTGTGGTAATCTCGGCAGGTTGATGGGCGACCATCATTGCGCGAGTGGCGGAATGGCAGACGCGCTGGCTTCAGGTGCCAGTGCCCGCAAGGGCGTGGGGGTTCAAGTCCCCCCTCGCGCACGTTATGTGCGTCGACCTCGAAAGGTTTTCATGGTCTTGTTGACGCCGAACGCGTCAGCAATCCAGTCAAAGACTGCCGTGGGCAAGAGCCGGAATACTCGCACCGAATAGACCATCCCGGGGAGCAACAACTCTCGCTTCGTGGATTCGATTGCGTCAAGGATCTTGGTAGTCGACTGATCGGGGTCTTGGATGGGCAGCAAGGGGCTGCCAGATTTCACGCCGTCAAACATTCCGGTGTTGATGTAAAACGGGTTAACGGTGAGGACGCTCACCCCACTGCTGTCGTCGCGAAGTTCGGCTCGGAGGGATTCCATGAAGCCGACCGCAGCGTGCTTACTGCCGGCGTAATCGGTGAGTTTCGAGGAACCTGCCAAGCCCGCAGCGCTGGCGATCGTGACCAGACGGCCCTGGTCGCGAGCCACCATCGAGGGAAGAAACGCCTGGATCGTCCAGTACAGGGCGAAGGTGTTGACGTTATAGGTCAGTGCAACATCCTTTTCCTCGAGCTCCAGGAAATGCTTGCCCGTGACAACTCCAGCGTTGTTGATCAGGACGTCGAGGTGCCCAATCTTTTCGAGCACCTGTGCTGCCGCAAGTGAAACCGCGGACTTCTTCGACACGTCAACGGACATCGGTAGCGCCGCGGCCCCTAGGGCCTCCACCTCTTTGGCCACGGCCTTCGCCGCCGGGAGGTTGAGATCCCACAACACCAGGTGAGACGCCCCGCGTTTCGCCGCACCAAGAGCCATCAAGCGGCCGATGCCACTCCCGGCTCCTGTGATGAGGACGTGTGTATTGCTCAGGCTGTAGGGCTCACTCATAGCGTCTACTTTCGGAAGGGAAGATATTTCATGAGGCGAAGACCGCGGGTCATGGTCGAGACGAACCGCTCTGCAGACATTCCTGGGGGAGGGGCAACATTCATGCCACTCTGCGTCGCGATGGTTTGGATGTCCGTGTATTTCTGAATTCCTTCACGCCCGTGGCGACGACCGACTCCAGATTCTTTGAATCCACCCATCGGGGCGTCCGTGGAAGCCCAGGACGCGGTGAAACCTTCGTTCACGTTCACGCTGCCTGCTTGGATTTGGGCTGCAACGCTTTCGGCTCGCGTTTTTGAGCCCCACACACTGGCGTTCAGCCCATACGTAGTGTCGTTTGCCAGGCGAATCGCCTCGTCGTCACTTTGGACGCGATACAACGCAACTACCGGGCCGAACGTTTCCCTGCGGCACAGCAGCATGTCGTCACTGACGTTGGTGAGCAGGGTTGGCTCGAACGCAAAAGGCGCAATATCGGGGCGGTGTCTGCCGCCGGCAAGGACACTCGCCCCATGGTCGCGGGCATCATCCATGTGGGCCTGGACCTTGTCGAGTTGCTCCTGTGAAATGAGGGCTCCCACGTCGTAGGAAAAATCGAAGGCGCTCCGCAGCCTGAGCTTCTCCACCTCGGCGGTGAGCCGAGGGACAAACTCATCCCAGATTCCATCCTGGATGTACATACGTTCAATCGACATACACAGCTGCCCGGCATTGGAGAAGCTCGCCGTTATTGCCCCCTGCACCGCGCGCTCCAGAGGGGCGTCATCGAGCACGATCATGGGGTTTTTCCCACCCAATTCGGCAGAGAACCCAATGAGGCGTCGCCCACACTGCTCGGCCACGATTTTCCCGGTCTCTGTCGAGCCGGTGAACATCACAAAATTGGCATTGTTGATGATTGCGCTACCCAGTGTCGGCCCATCACCGACGACGACCTGGAAGAGGCCCTCGGGCAATCCCGCTTCGTACAGAAGATGGAGTGCACTGAGAGCGCTGAAGGGAGTTTGCGCATCGGGTTTCAACACGATGCCATTGCCTGCCATGAGTGCGGGGATTGCGTCGCTGAGAGGAAGGGTCAGTGGGTAGTTCCAGGGGGTGATCATCCCGACCACACCTTTGGGGTGGAAGTGAACCCTGGCCTGTGTCACGAAAGGCAGGGCGCCCTGGCGCTTCTGGGGTCGCAGGTGGGCCTCCGCGCTCGTGGCGTAGTAGCGAGCAGTCAGGGCTATGTCGGCAACCTCATCGAAAGCCGACGCCCGGGACTTGCCGGTTTCCCACTGGACAACGTCAAGCAGCGTTTTTTGGTTATCGAGAACCAGGTCGTGAAAACGCATGATGATGGCTTTTCGGTGTGCAAAAGATGTTGCTTTCCACTCTTCCGCTGTGGTTCGGGCGCGCGAAAAGGCCACCTCAACATCGGCGGGCAATGCCTGGGGGAGTGAGGCAATGAGCGACCCATCCAGCGGAGAAAAGTGATCCTGTGTAGCAGAACCGGGGGCTACCAACTCCGTCCACGCACCGATCTGAGCCTCTGATACCGGTCGAGGACGCGTGGGTTTTTTCTTCTGCTTCGTTGCGGTGGGAACCATGGGGCTATCGTCGCGCATTTTCCAGAGTATTGTGCGATTCACCCGCGAGGAAAAGTGGTTATCGTGAAGGGACAGCAGTCAGGAGGACTCCCATGTCGGCTCAGGTAGTCAGTGTCAGCGGTATGACGTGCCAGCATTGCGTGACAGCGGTCACCACAGAGCTCTCCGGTATCCCCGGAGTTACTGACGTGAGCATCGAGCTCAAGCCCGAGGGCGTTTCACTCGTGACGCTAGTGGCTGATGCTGAGGTGTCTGCAGACGCTCTGGGCGACGCAATCGGCGAAGCCGGATACACAATGGAGGGGGCGATCGAAACCTCGTGAGCCTTCCCGTTCAGCTCGACATCGAGGGCATGACGTGTGCGTCCTGTGCGACGCGCGTCGAGAAAGCACTGAACAAGGTTGACGGCGTCGAGGCCAGCGTCAACTACGCCACAGAGCAGGCCACTATTCTCGGCGAGGCCTCACCGGAGATGTTGATCCAAGCGATCGAAAACGCCGGCTATCACGCTGTTGTGCATTCCTCCACGCCGAGCGCCACAGATGACCCCATGGTCGCCTTGCGCAACCGGCTACTTATTTCTGCCTCGATGACACTGCCGGTCATGGTGCTGAGCATGGTGCCGGCATTCCAATTCCTCTACTGGCAATGGGTGGTGTTTGCGCTTGCCGTTCCGGTAGCGACCTGGGGCGCCTGGCCGTTCCATCGTGCGGCAGCCATTAATGCTCGCCACGGCGTTGCGACGATGGACACCTTGATTTCTGTTGGCGTTGGCGCGGCTCTGGGATGGTCGCTCTACGCGTTGTTCTTCGGTGGCGCCGGGATGCCCGGCATGACGATGACCCTTGAATTGTTTGGCCAGCCCGGTGAGGGAAGTAACGAGATTTACCTCGAGGTCGCAGCCGCGGTCACGACCTTTATGTTGTTGGGTCGATACCTGGAGCATCGAGCGAAGCGTGATGCTGGTGCCGCGTTGAGGGCGTTGATGGAATCAGGAGCCACAGAGGCGAGCGTTCTCCGAGACGGCGTAGAAAAACTTCTTCCCTTGGCCATGGTCAAGCCAGGAGATGTGATGGTGGTTCGCCCGGGAGAGCGCATCCCTACAGATGGTGAAATTCTTGAGGGGTCGGCAGCAATCGATACCTCCATGATGACCGGGGAGTCGGTCCCTGTCGATGTCTCTGTGGGCGACAGCGTGCTCGGTGGGACGATTAACACCTCTGGTTTCCTCAACGTCCGAGCGACCCGCGTGGGTGATGACACCGAGCTTGCGCGCATGGCGACACTCGTGGAGCGTGCGCAAACTGGAAAATCTGATGCTCAGCGTCTTGCTGATCGAATCTCGGCAGTCTTTGTTCCGATTGTCATCACGATTGCCATCGTGACGTTCGTGGTCTGGATGGCCGTTGATGGCAGTGTCACGATCGCATTCCAGGCTGCTGTGGCAACGCTCATCATTGCGTGCCCGTGCGCTCTGGGGCTGGCTACCCCGACTGCGTTATTGGTGGGAACCGGCAGGGGGGCGCAGTTAGGGCTTCTCATCAGTGGTCCGGAGGTCCTTGAGCACAGCCGCTCTTTGGACACGATTGTGCTGGATAAGACCGGAACTCTCACCACCGGGCGCATGAAGGCACTCGCTGTTCATTCGTCCTCTGGCGTGAGCGCCAGTGACGTGTTGGGGATTGCTGCTGCGATCGAGGCGGGATCCGAGCACCCTCTTGCTCGCGCGATTGTCGACCACGCCCGAAGCGAGAGGGTTCCCGAGATAGAGGCCACTGGTTTCGTCGCCGAAGTTGGATTTGGCGCCCGCGCCCAAGTGGCGGGGGTTGTTGCCGCCGTGGGTCGGCCTGCGTGGTTGGAGAGCGAGGGATTCGATCTAGCTCCAGAGCTAGGGCACACCCTCGAGGAGCTTCATCGCTCAGGAAACACCGTTGTCGGGGTCGGCTCAGGCACACAGATCCTCGGATTGATCCAGATTGCGGACACGCTCAAAGAATCGAGTACAGAGGCAATCCAGAAGTTGAAGGATTTGGGGCTGACCGTCATTATGGCGACGGGAGACCATGAGTCCGTGGCCCGCGCCATTGCCGAATCGGTGGGAATTGAACACAGTGAGGCTGGGCTTACCCCCGAGGGCAAAGCCGCGCTCGTTGCTCGGCTGCAAGCTGAAGGACACCAGGTTGCGATGGTGGGCGATGGAATCAACGACGCACCCGCGCTCGCCACAGCAAACCTCGGAATCGCGATGGGAACGGGAACCGACGCGGCGATGAGCGCGGGTGATCTCACTATTACCCGCGGGGACCTTATGGGGGTTGTCGATGGAATTCGACTGGCTCGACGAACCCTCGGAACCATTCGGGGGAACCTGTTTTGGGCCTTCGCCTACAACGTCGCAGCGATTCCACTAGCGGTCACAGCGGCCTTGAACCCTGTGGTGGCAGGGCTTGCGATGGCGTTTTCGTCGGTTTTTGTGGTGACTAACTCGCTGCGTCTTCGCTCTTTTCGCCCCACCAGATAGAAACCTGACCATGGACAAACTCCTCCATGGTCACCTCATCCGGGTCAAGCGCGCGCGCCTCCCGGTATTCCGCGGTGAAGTAGACGTCCCGGCGCTCTGAGGCCCACTCTCTAATGGCGTCGAGGGGGTCGCGCGGCAGCGCGCTTTGTTTCTTGATCGTCCGAAAAACTCCTCGCACCCCAATAATGAGAAACGACAGCCCCAGTGCCCCGCCGATCCCGATCACCCAACCGGGAAGGGCGAAAGGAGAGACCACAATCGTGAACAATCCCAGGGCCGCGAGCGAGAACCAGTTACCCAGTGCGCGCGCGGGAAGGGGAGCAAGGCTTCGAAAGAAGGTGTACCAGGCGGTTCCGTTTTCTTCCCACCAGGGCCACGACGCGGGAATCGGTGGCGCCTCTGGGTAGGGTTTCCACTCTGAGGTGGGCTGGAAGCCCTGGTAGAGGCTGATCCAGCGAGGCTGGGGCATTCGCCAGCCATCGGGCGGGTTGAATCTCAAGGGCAAACTGGCCAGGTCTACCTGGTTTCTCATCACGCCTCGAGAGTATCCGGACCAGGTGGGGGTTTCACGAACATTGCTCCCAGCCCCACCAGCAGGGGAAAGAGGGCAGCCAGCAGGCTTGCCGGAGCGTAGGAGCCCGATAGCGACAAACCGAGTGCAAAATACAGCGGTCCCAATGCTGTGGAGGCCAATCCGATCGAGGTTGCAATACCCCGAATCGCTCCGATGTGGCCGCGCCCGTAGTAGCGAACAAAGGCGGCGGCTTCTACTCCGCGCAGAGAGCCCATTGCTGCGCCAAGAAGCAAGCCAAAAATAATTCCCGTGATGCCGACGTTCACAAACGGGAGAAGGACCAGCGTGCCGCTGAGTGTCAGCATCGAACCCGCCACACCCCATCGAGGATCAATCCGGTCGACAATGGCACCCAATCCCAGGGTGGCCGCGACGGCAGCAACTGTCTGAGGGATGAAGTTAGCAGCGGCCTCGACAGTGCTGAGTCCTTGCGCTCCGAGAATGGAAATCAGGTGGAACGCCAAACCCGTGGAGAGCATTCCCACCATGAAGCCTGAGCTTGCGAGGATCCAGAACATCCCTGTTCGTAAAGCCTGAGCGGAGGTGTAGCCGGCTTCGGGAACAATCACGATGTGAGTTCCCGTCTCTGTCGTCGTCTGCGGCAGATCTTTCGGCAGCAGCAAAGCGATGGGAATCACGATGACCGCCACGAGCGCTGCTTCGATACGCCAGGCGATGGCGATATCGGTAAAGGCAATGAGCCTTTCCACGCCAACGGGCGCGAGGGAGATTCCTGCAGATCCGACAGCGCCGACAATTCCCAGCGCGAGTCCTGGCTTGTGGGTAATGGTGCGGGCGATGAGCGTCGTTGCCGCCAAAGACAGCGCTCCCTGACCCGTCATCCGCAGTCCCACGTACGACGCAGTCAATCCGATGATGTCGGAGATGAAACTTGCGGAAAACACGACGATGGCGAGCAAGAATCCGATGACGATCAGTGCTCGTTTTGCGCCGTATTTGTCCAGTGCGCGCCCCAGTATGGGCATGGTCAGTGCTCCGGTCAGGGTAGCTAAGAGGTAGCTAAACGAGATAGCGGTGCGATCAATATCGAGAGTGGCGATCAGGGGATCGGTGAACGGCGACAAGCCGGCAGTTTGGCCCGGGAAGGTCATCGCCGTGAGCATGCTCCCTGCCGCCACAATGAGCGCCCACCACAGCAGAGGCTGTTTCGAAGGTCTCGCGGTCTCGAGTGGCTCCTGATAGATAGGAATGGAGCCGGTTATCGGCGCTGGAATGTCAGACGCAGGAGGGCGCTTGCTCACGCGGTGCCACCGGGAATACCGAGTGCCTGATGCAACTGACGAGGAGTGTCGACAACCTCATGAGCGCGCTCCCATTCGGCGGGTCCCCCGTAACCCCATCGGACCATGATGGTGTTGATTCCGTGGCGTGCGGCGCCTTCGACGTCGTGAATTCGATCGCCCACCATGATGACGTTGTCGGTGGGCAGACCTTGGGCCTGAAGCTCGGTCAACGCATCCTGGATCACTTCCTCTTTGGTTCCTCGAGACTCGTCATCTGCCGCGCAGGAAATGACATCGAAGTGATCAGACAGGGTGAAGTGCTCCAACATCAGTGTTGCGGGAGTGGTGGGTTTGGACGTTGCGATTGCCAGGTGTGCGCCAGCACTTTTCAGCCCTCGCAGCAGGCCGGCAATGCCGTCGAATAGTGTGGCGTCGAATGCGCCGACGTCGAGGTACTGAGCACGATAAATCTCGACGGCTTCGCGCGCTTCGGCGGCACTCATCTGTCCTCGAACCTCGAAAGACTCCGGCAGAGGAGGCCCTACCCAACGCAGAAGTTCCTTCATGGAGGGGACTTCTTTGCCCATCGCCTTGAGGGTGTGGGCAATGGTCGAGACAATTCCAGGTGCGGAATCCACCAGGGTGCCATCGAGGTCGAGCAGAACCGTCTGGTATGTCAGCACTGGAAAATACTAGGGGATGGGGTCCTAAAACAAGCGATGCTGGGAATCATCCATTCCCCGCATGTGGTCATAATCCAGCACCAGGCATCGAATACCTCGGTCTTCAGCCAGCGTGCGCGCTTGCGGTTTGATTTCTTGAGCAGCAAATACCCCGGACACGGGCGATAGGTGGGGATCACGGTTGAGCAGCTCGAGATACCTCGTCAACTGCTCGACTCCGTCGATATCGCCTCGCCGCTTGATTTCGATGGCCACGTGTTTACCGTCTGAGTCAGTGGCGAGGATGTCTACAGGGCCAATGGCGGTCATGTATTCGCGTCGGATGAGGGAGTACCCCTCGCCCACCAGCTCGATCTGTTCGGCAAGGAGCTTCTGGAGGTCAGCTTCCACGCCGTCTTTGATCAAACCCGGGTCAATACCGAGATGGTGGCTGTGGTCGGAATGAATTTCATGGATATTGACCATGAGCAGGTCGGAGGTTTTGTGGTGAAGCACTTTCCAGGTCTCGATAACGCCTGCGTCGAGCTGGTTGGAATCGGGATGGATAACCTCGAGTGAGCACGGTGGTGCCATCCAATTGAGGGGCTTGTAGCTGCCGCCATCGGAGTGAATGAGAACACTGCCATCTCCTTTGACCATGATTACTCTGGTCGCGAGCGGGAGATGCGCACTCAGCCGGCCGGCGTAATCAACAGAACAGGTTGCAATGACGAGCCGCATGGGGGTTCAGTCTATGGGAGCTAGGGGGCGGGAGGCTTCGCGGCCGGGGCGGCAAAAAAGGCCATGGCAATCACGACAACGACAACCCACAGCGCCGCCAAAATTCCCACCGATGCTCCCAGCCCACCAATCAGGGGAGGGCCGATGAGGAACGCGCCATAGGCAACAGTTGCCACGGCGGATACCCGAGCCGCACTTCCCTTGGGCTCATCGGCTGCTGCGGACATTCCCACGGGGAAACCCAACGATGAGCCAAGGCCCCACATCAGTGCGCCCACGGCACTCAATGCGGGCTGTTCAATCAGGATGACCAGTGCCAAGCCAGCTATGGCCATCGCTGCTGACCATTGAAGGACAGGAGCACGACCAAACGTGTCCAGCACATACACGCCACCGATGCGTCCCGCCATCATTCCGACAGTGAAGAACCCAAACCACAACGCACCAATTGCGTTTGTTTGATCTCGCCCATCGACAATGGCCAGCGCTAGCCAGTCATTGGCCGAGCCTTCGGCGAACGCCATACCCAACGCGATGACGCCGATGGCCAAGGTGCGCGGTTCCTTCCACACGCGCAAACGATCGGCAAGAGTGGATTTTTCTTCTATGCCGTCCTGGTCTCGAGACCCGGTGTCCTCGCTCAGAACTCGGGAAACGAACCAGAGCACTGGCGCCATGATCACCGCCATCACCAGGGTGTGGGGGGCAATTCCTATTCCGAGAAAGCTCATCAGCGCGGACAATCCAGCGCCCGCCACGGTTCCCAACGACCAAAACGCGTGGAACCACGGCATGATATTTCTGCTCAGGACTCGTTCCACGGCGGCACCCTCGACATTCATCGCGACATCGGCGATACCGTTTCCCGCACCCGCCATGATGATGGCCACCACAGTCAGGGCATAGCTCGACACCCACGACGAACCGATACCGATTGCCGCGAGGCCCGCAAGCCCGAGTAGTCCAAAAAACAGGATGGTGTTGCGCTGTCCGATCCAGGCAATGATGTGGCTTGAGAACACCAAGCCACTGACCGCTCCAAGTGCTCCGGTGAACAGGAGAGCAGCAACTTCAGACGTGGAGATATCTAGCCCATCGCGGACGGCAGGAACTCTGGCGAGCCAGGTGGAAAAGCCCAGTCCATTGATGGTGAAGACAACAAACAGCGCGTTTCGCCAGCCCTGTGGCGTGGTCGTTTTAGCGGGATTCACCAGGAACCATCCATCTCTTGCCTCTCGCGCGAAGCCCCAAGGTGAGAGCCCTGGCACCAATGTAGCTGATGCCAAATGCTGCCTCCAGCATTAGTAAGCCCCCCAGATTCACCCCCAAGACAACCCACTCCGTGTGGGCCGCAATCCACAAAAAAGGGGCAAACATCAGCACGTTGAGCGCTCCCGTAATCGCCAGATATTTTCCATCACCCGCGCCGATCAAGATCCCATCAAGCACGAAGACATAGCCCGACAGCGGCAGCGTGAGAGCCAGCAGAATCAGGACCGGAGTGAGTGCCTGTTGAACGGGTTGATCCGAGGTCATCACGAAAGGAAGAATCGGCGCCAGTAGCCCTGTGGCAACAGCAAGAATTCCGCCTGCTAGGAAGCCCCACTTCATGAGCGTCGATGTGGCGTGTGTTACAGCCGCCAGGTCTCCCGACCCCAGGTCGTGGCCGACGAGCGCCTGGGCGCCAATAGCGAGTGCATCGAGTGCCAGCGCGAGCAACGTAAAGATAGTGAAGACGATGTGCCACGCTGCCAACTCGCGGGTCCCAAGACCGGTGGCGACCAGAACCGTCCCGATCAGAGCAACCCGAAGGCTCAGGGTTCGCAGAAACAGCCAGCCACCAGATCGCGCTGCTGCCGTGAAGCCCAGCAGGGAGGGTGTGAGCGACACATCCTGGTGACGCGCGTTCGTGATGATGAACCCAAGGAACACCAGCGCCATTCCCCATTGCGCGATGACGGTCCCCACTGCCGAGCCGATAAGGCCGAGACCGAGGCCATAGATGAGCACGGCATTGAGCGCCGCGTTAGAGCCAAAGCCCCCTAGCGCAATCCACAGCGGAGTCTTCGTGTCCTGGAGTCCTCGCATCACACCGGTTGCGGCAATGACAATCAGCATTCCTGGAAGCCCCCACCACGAGATATGCAGGTACGCTAGGGCACCGGAGGAGACCTCATCTGTGGCAGGGAATAGGGACACCACGGTCTCGCTCAGGACTAATCCCGCAGCGCCCAGCACCACGCCCAGTGCTGCTGCCAGCCATATCCCACTGATTCCCGCCGCCAGCGCCCCTGGACGATTTCCGCTCCCGAGTCGTCTGGCGACAATCGAAGTGGTGGCATACGCGAGAAAAATCAGAAGCCCCACCACGGTGGTCAAGATGGTGCTGGCAAGGCCGAGGCTTGCGAGCGCGGGAGCACCCAAGTGTCCGACCATCGCGGTGTCCGTGAGGAGAAACAGAGGCTCGGCAATCAGTGCCCCCAGTGAGGGAATTGCGAGCGCAAGAATCCGTCGGGTGAGGGAAACTTCGGGCACGTCCGTAGGCTACCGCCCAGCATGCTCCCCGCCTCGATGATTAGGGTGTGTGATGTGAGCACAAGTGGCATAGAACGTGACGAGCGCGATACCGGTATTCATCCTGGAGATGACCTCTATCTCCACATGAATGGTCGCTGGCTCGAGCGTTCTCCTATCCCTGAGGACAAGGCTCGGTTTGGCGCCTTCACGATTATCGCCGAGGAAGCAGAGAAGGCTGTTCGGGAAATCCTCGAAGAGGCTGCACTGGCGGAGCCCGGCTCGGAGGCCAGAAAAGCGGGAGATCTTTACTCCACCTTCATGAACGAGGCCAGAATCGAGAAAACGGGGAAGGCACCACTCGTGGAAGCCCTTGCCTCGATTGAGACTGCTCACACCCAGGGGCGAAACGCGCTGGTATCCCACCTCGGTCGCCTTGAGCGCTCGGGAGTCGAAGGCCTCTGGCAGTTATTCGTGGACAACGACCCGGGCGACCCGGAACAGTATGTGATTTTTCTGGAGCAGGGCGGCATCAGCTTGCCGGACGAGTCGTATTACCGGGAGGAAGCCTTTGCTGACACGCGTGATGCGTATGTGGCCCACCTGGAGCGGGTTTTTGCGCTTGCTGGAGTGAGCGAGGCCGCGCAACGATCAGCGCGCGTTATGGAATTTGAGACAGCCATGGCCTCGCACCACTGGGACAACGTTCGATCCCGCGATGCGGAAGCAACCTACAATCCGAGCTCTCGTGCGGAGCTGACGACTGTTCTCGGCGATTTCCCTCTGGAGCTCTGGCTGGACGCGAGCGAGATTCCTGGTGAGAAATTCTCTCAGGTAATTCTTCGCCAGCCGAGTTTCGTTGCCGCGCTGTCGAATGTGTGGACTCAGCAGAGCATGGAGGTACTTCGGGATTGGATGATGTGGGGTGTCATCAGGTCTTTTTCTCCCTATCTCACGGAGGATCTCGTCGAGGCCCACTTTGATTTCTATGGGCGAACCCTTTCGGGAACCCCCAAAATTCGTCCACGCTGGAAACGAGCGGTGTCGTTTGTGGAAGGAGTGATGGGGGAGGCGGTTGGAAAACTGTATGTCGAGAGGAATTTCCCTCCGGAGGCTAAGTCTCAGATGGACGAGCTCGTTGCAAAGCTTCTGGAGGCCTACCGGCTGAGTATCCAGGGACTCGAGTGGATGAGCGCCGACACGAAAGAAAAGGCGCTCGACAAGCTCGCTACCTTCAATCCCAAGATTGGGTACCCCGCGCGCTGGCGGGATTACTCGCAACTCACTGTCGACCCCGATGACCTGTGGGCAAATGTCGTGGCGGGTAACGAGTTCGAATTTCAGCGTGAGCTGCGCAAGATCGGTTCTCCGCTGGATCGAGACGAATGGTTCATGACTCCGCAAACCGTGAACGCGTATTACAACCCGGGTTTCAACGAGATTGTATTTCCCGCTGCTATTTTGCAATATCCATTCTTTGACCCTGAGCGGGATGCTGCCTCGAACTATGGCGCAATCGGTGCGGTCATTGGTCACGAAATCGGTCATGGATTCGATGACCAGGGATCACGATTTGATGGCCACGGTCGGTTGCACAACTGGTGGAGCGACGATGACCGCGCCGCCTTTGAGGAGCGAACCCAAGTCTTGGTCGACCAGTTCAACGCGCTGAGTCCGAAGGATGTGCCGGGGCAGCACGTCAACGGTGAGCTCACGATTGGCGAGAACATCGGAGATCTTGGCGGTTTGGCGATCGCGTGGAAGGCCTATCAACTCTCTTTGGAGGGTGCAGAAGCCCCGGTAGTCGATGGCCTGTCAGCCGCTGAGCGATTCTTTTTGTCGTGGGCTCAGTCGTGGAAGCTCGCGGTTCGTCCTGAAGAAGCGCAGCGCTTGCTCCAGATAGACCCGCATTCGCCCTCGGAGTTCCGATGCAATCAGATTGCCCGCAACCTCGACGAGTTTTACGAGGCCTTTGGGGTGACCTCGGAGCATGAATTGTGGCTGGACCCCAAGGATCGCGTCAGCATCTGGTAATCGCTAGAAAACCCCGCTACGCTGGGGGACATAACAACACATTCCAAAATTGGAATACGTACTGGAGGCTGTGATGAGGGGCAAGATTCTCTTCGTTTTTGGACTGGCAATGGGATACGTGCTGGGCGCGCGCGCCGGACGAGAGCGCTACCAACAAATCAAGGCCGGCGCAGAGAAAATCTGGATGGACCCGCGAGTGCAGGAGCAGGTCCACACCGTTGAAGACTTCGTGAAAGACAAAGCACCCGATCTGGCCGAAAAGGCAACCACGGCGGCGAAGAAGGTTGTCTCCACGGTGCGCAACGCCCGTGACGACAAGGGTGAATAGTTTTCGTGGCTGACCCCCAAGAAGCTCGTTCGCGAGCGAAAGGAAAGTCTTTCCTCTCGCTCATCACTGACGTGCCTCATCTCATCTCGCAATTGATTCGTGCCGAGATTGAGTTGCTCAAAGCAGAATTGGTCTCAAAGCTCAAAGCTGTCGGTGCCGGGCTGGGACTGTTCATCATCAGCCTCTCGTTGGTTCTTTTGGCTCTTCTGTTGCTCATCTTTGTGGGGGTTTTCGCCCTTGCTCTGGTCTTGCCGCTGTGGGCAGCAACGCTCGCGGTCGCCGGCATTGTGGTGCTGGCGGCGGTGATATTTGCCGCGGCGGGTGCCGGCATGATGGCACGGGCGAAATCACCTATGCCGGATGAGACGGTGGAGAGTATTCGTCGCGATATCCGAGTTCTCCGGGGAGATAAGTAAATGGCCCGGTCTGACGTGAAGGACTTCGTCGGGGAGACTCGCAAGGATTTGGGCGCGACCCTGGATGAAATTGAGCACCGGATGCGTCCCGATGTGCTGGCGAAGAAGTTTGGATCCTGGGTGTCACGGTCCTATGACGAGAACGCCACTCCCTGGCTGGTGGGAGCCGCGGTCGCGCTCGTCGGGTCGGTTGCTGCCGTTCTCTGGGCGCTCTTAGGCGACGACTAGTCGCGAACTCGCACGACAACCCGACCGCGGGTGCGTCCAGAAAGGACCCGCGGGGCAATCTCGAGGGCTTTGTCGAGAGGGATGTCCTCGGCGATCTCGTCGCAGTGGAGGGAATCCACCGTGGCGGCGAAGTGGTTCCACAGGTCCTGGCGCACCGCCTGGGTCTGGAACACCGAGTTGATTCCAAGCAGGCTCACTCCCCGCAAGATGAAGGGAAGAACGGTTGTCGGCAGGTCGGCACTGGCGGCGAGTCCGCAGGCGGCGACCACACCGTCAGTTTCCACGCACGACAGCAGCGTCGCCAACATGTCTCCACCGGCCTGATCGATAGCGCCGGCAAATCTTTCGCCCAAGAGCGGGCGCTGGGGATGGGTGAGAAATTCGTCACGTGAGAGTACTTCAGTGGCGCCGAGGTTGGTCAGGTAGGACGACTCTTCGACCCTGCCGGTGATTGCGACACTGGAGTAGCCGGCAGCGCTGAGAAGCGCGAGAGCGAGCGAACCGACTCCACCGGCTGCACCGCTCACGGCGATGGGTAACGCCGAAGACTCAGGCGTCACACCGTGACGCTGCAGTGCTGCCACGGCAAGACCTGCGGTAATTCCTGCCGTCCCCAAAGTTGCGGCGTGATGGAGAGAAAGCTCTGGCGGAAGAGCGATGACATGCTCGGGTTCACCCATCACGGCTGTGGCAAGACCGCCATGACGGTTCTCTCCATAGCCATACCCGGTAATCACCACGGGGGTTCCCTCGGGCAGAGCGCTGTGAGAGCTCTCCTCGACTACTCCCGCACTATCTATGCCTGGAATCAGTGGTGGTTTCCTCACCACGCCGGGTGACCCCGTCAACGCGAGTGCGTCTTTGTAGTTCACGGCGGAATAGTGGACTGCAATCCTCAGGGAGCCTTCTCCCATTTCGGACGCGGGGATGGAATCGCGGAAGCGGCTGGTCAGCGGACCTGAACCATCGGAATCAATCCACCACCCGGAGACCGATTTAGCCAAACAGCATCGCCGCCGCTTCGTAGCGGTCATCCGGGACAGTCTTGAGATCGCCGAGGGCTTCAACGAAGTCGACCCGGTGAATCTCGGTGCCCCGAAGAGCCACCATGTGACCCCATTCGCGATCGTTGACCAAGTTGATCACGCTCATTCCAAAGCGGGTTGCCAGCACACGGTCATACGCGCTCGGTGTTCCTCCGCGCTGGATGTGTCCGAGTGTTGTCGCTCGGGTTTCAATTCCTGTGGCCTCTTCGATTAGCGGCGCGAGCCTTTCGCCGATGCCGCCAAGGCGTGGGCGGCCAAAGGCATCGAGTCCGCGCTCTGAGTGCGCGTCATCCATCGTGTCCAAGACAAATCCTTCAGCGACAACGACGAGGGGGGCCCGACCGCGGTCGTAGGCAGAGCGAACCCATCCCAGGAGTTCCTCCATGCTCGTCTTTCTCTCCGGAATCAAGATGGCGTGAGCGCCCGCGGCCATACCGGAATGGAGGGCGATCCAGCCGACGTGTCGACCCATGACCTCAGCGACCATGCATCGCGAGTGAGAGTCACCCGTGGTGCGCAAGCGGTCCATGGCCTCGGTGGCAATACTGATTGCGGTGTCAAAACCGAAGGTGTAGTCGGTGCCATTGAGGTCGTTGTCTACAGTCTTGGGAACTCCAACAATGGGGATTCCTGCGTCACTGAGTTCTTTGGCTGCAGCCAAAGAACCCTCGCCACCGATGGCGATGATCGCGTCGAGCGCGTGCTCAGCGATGACCTCCTTGACCCGTTCGGCGCCGCCAAAATCGAAGGGGTTTGTGCGAGACGTCCCCAGAATGGTGCCGCCCTGTTTGGAAATCCCTTTTACTTCGTTTCGAGTGAGAGGTGTCGTTGTTGATTCACACAGGCCCTTGTATCCGCCCACAAATCCCACAAACTCGTGACCGTGGACCCGGGTTCCCTTCAATACCGCAGCGCGAATAACAGCGTTCAGACCGGGGGCGTCGCCACCGCTGGTCAACATTCCAATTCTCATGTCCCCTATTCTCCCTGGTTTTGACAAGCCTGGGGTTCCAGAAACCCCATGGTTTCCTTAGGTTTCACCAAGCCCGCACATAGGCAAGCGATTTAGCGTTAAGCAACGAACGACATACGAGCACCAACAAAGGAGAACCCATGACCGAGGAAAAGAAGACTGCTCAGGCAACCGACAAGGCCCCAACACAGGTCTCGGTGGGATTGTCAGAAAAGAACGAGTTCCCCGGTCAGACGCTGGGAATCGTGGCCCTCGTGCTCTCGTTCTTCAGCCAGCTTCCCGCCCTGATCCTCGCCATCGTAGCGTGGGTGTGGTCCAACAAAGCAGGCGTCAATAACGTTCCTGCCAAGGTGGCCGTCGCGATTAGTTCGGTCTTGATGGTTCTGGGGCTTCTCGCTCTGATCGGCTGGATCGTCCTGGTTGCCTCAACCGTTGGCGAGTTCGGTGACTTGGGAATCTGGAACGACATGGGCCCCCGGGGGCTTCGCTCCTAGAAACCCTCCGACTCGAGGACTGCCATAGCGGCATTGTGTCCCGCAATGCCGCTGACGGCACCCCCTCGGCGAGCCCCTGATCCGCACAGAAGAATCCCGTGATCGGCAGTACCAACACCCCACCGCTGTTCGGGTGTGGAGAGGTCAGCGTCATCCTCCACAAACGGCCACGCGAGTGGGCCGTGAAAGATGTTCCCTCCGGGAAGCTTGAGGGCGTCCTCTAAATCTGCCGTGGTCTTTGTTTCAATACACGGGCGACCCTCGCCATCGAGAAGGAGAACCTCGTCGAGGGGTTCGCCCAACACACTGTTGAGTGATGCGACCACTGCTTCCTGGAGTGCGCTGCGCAAGGCGTCCGGGCCCATCGTGGCGGTGAGGCGATGTGGAGCGTGAAGCCCAAAGACGGTGAGTGTGTGAGCACCAGATTCTTGAAGCTCAGGAGACAAAATGCTCGGATCGGTCAAGGAATGGCAATAGATCTCGCACGGCAGGAGACGTGGAATAACCCCTGATTCTGCGCTCTGGAACGCATCATCCAACTGGGACCACGTCTCGTTAATGTGGAAGGTTCCCCCGAAGGCCGCCTCAGGACTGAGCGACGAATCTTTGAGTCGGGGGAGCCGACTGAGGACCATGTTCACTTTGACCTGCGCGCCTTCAGCCGGTGGAGTGTGCAATTCACGTCCGCGCAGCAGCTCGAGCTCCTGTGGAGAAGCGTTGACCAAAACGTAGCGACCGCGAATGCTGTGGGTGTCCGCACCACGGGTGAAAGTGACGACCTTGTCATCACTGATAGCTGTCACCGTTGCATCGGATACCAACGTCGCACCAGCGTCTCGCGCCGCGTGGGCGAGAGCTCCCGAGACTGCGCCCATTCCGCCAATCGGGACGTCCCAGTCTCCTGTTCCCCCACCAATCACGTGGTAGAGAAAACACTTATTGGCATCGAGCTGGGGATCGATATTGGGGGCAAAAGTGCCAATGAGCCCATCGGTGAGCACGACCCCGCGGACCAGGTCATTGCCGAAGGTGCGCTGAATGTCCTCACCGATGGGATTGTCGATGAAGCGATTCCACAGCGAATCATCTCCGGTGGCGGTGCGCAGGTGAGCTTTCGCTTCCGAGCGGGTAATGAGGGGGTCGGTCACCCCAGGGAACAGAGCTGCGGCGAGAGTGGCTGTGTCAGCGTAAAACTGCTCCCAGGCCGGGAAATCGTCCCCAGCTCCGAGAGCCTCGAAAGAATCTCGCGTGGACTGGTCATCACGGTTATCAATCAGCAGACCTGTCTCGTGTCCAGGTAGTGGCGTGTATGAGGAATAACGGCGCTTGGCCAGTTCAATGGGCAGTGATAAGTCATCGACGATTTTCTGCGGCAGCAGACTCACCAGGTAGGAGTAGCGCGACAGGCGGGCCTCAACCCCTGAAAAGGTCTGTTGCGACACGGCCGCCCCGCCCCATTCGCCCAATCGCTCGAGAATTGTGACGGATAGTCCGGCACCTGCGAGGTAGGCGGCAGCAGTCAGGCCGTTGTGCCCGCCGCCCACGATGACAACGTCTGCGTATTCGGTGCTCATAGGCGTTAAGTCTAAGGACCTTGTCCCAGCGATGGCTCCCCAAGGCTGTTAGTGTGCGCGGGGCGACGCCGGGGCGTAGCATTCTCCCTATGCCTGCCGCCTCGTCGTTACGTCGTCCTGCAACCCAGGGTGTGAGCGGAATTTCCGCTGCACAACAGCTCGCTGATGAGTCTGTTGCCCAGGTGCGGGCGTGGCTCGAGAGAGCGGCCCGCCTTCACCGGAAACCTGATGCGAGCTCGGAGCGTTTAGCGGGTGTGCTGAAAGATCCGAAGGGGCCTGCGTTTGCTCTCGGATTCGTTGATCGGGTGGCGCGGCCGGAGGACTTGACTGTTGCGGCAGCCAACTTTCGCGAGCTCTCCCGCGACATTCCGGCGTTCTTGCCTCCGGTTCTTCGCCTCCTCATTCAGCTGGGCGGATTTTTCGCGCCAATATTTCCCGGCATTGTTGTTCCGATCGCGCGCTGGGCGCTCAAGACCCTGATTGGTCATCTCATTATTGATGCGAGCGAGAAGAAGCTCACCGCGTCGCTGAAGCACCTGAAGAAGAAGGGTGACCGCCTCAATATCAACCTCCTGGGCGAAGCGGTGCTGGGCGACGAGGAAGCCGACCGCAGGCTGGCTGGAGTTCAAGCGTTGATTGCTCGCGAGGATGTCGACTACGTGTCGGTCAAGGTCTCGGCAATGTCGAGCCAACTGTCCATGTGGGCCTACAAAGAAACCGTTGATCGGGTCGTGAAGCGACTGATCCCCCTGTATGCCCAAGCGGCAGCGACGACGCCTCCGACCTTCATCAACCTCGACATGGAGGAATTCAAAGACCTCGACATGACACTCGACGTGTTCGAGCGTGTTCTGGGGGATAAGAGCCTGCGCTCCTACACCGGCGGGATTGTCCTCCAGGCCTATCTCCCTGAAGCACTCGCCGCGATGAAGAGAATTCAGAGTTTTGCTTCTGCCCGGGTTAAAGCCGGCGGCGCTCCTGTGAAGATCCGTGTGGTGAAGGGCGCCAACCTCCAGATGGAACAGGTCGATGCGGAGCTTCACGACTGGCCATTGGCAGTCCTCCCCTCGAAACAAGCCAGCGACACCAATTACAAGCGGGTGCTCGAATGGTCACTGACTCCCTCGCGCAGTAAGAATGTGCGCATCGGTGTGGCAGGACACAATCTCTTCGACGTGGCATTTGCGCACCTCCTCGCAGAGAGCCGTGGGGTTCAGGCAGCCATCGACTTCGAGATGCTCATCGGGATGGCGCCCCAACAGGCAGATGCAGTTCGCGAAACAGTGGGCGGGCTGATCCTGTACACGCCTGTGGTGCACCCGAAAGAATTTGACGCCGCCGTCGGGTATCTCGTGAGACGACTCGACGAGAACGCCAGCTCCGAGAACTTCATGTCCGCAGTGTTCGACCTGCACGACAATGACGAGATATTTTCCCGCGAAGAACGTCGCTTCCGCGAGTCACTCGCGGCCCTCACGGCCAAAGCTCCCCCGGTTCACCGATCGCAGAACCGAGGCGCAGAGGCCCCATCCCCCACGAAGGCTGGTGCGCCCTTCCACAACGAAGCTGATACAGACCCTTCCCTCGCGGCCAACCGCGAGTGGGCTGATCAGATTCGCGCCCTCGCGAAATCTCAGCGCGGCAAAGCGTTGGGCACTGAATCCTTGCGCACAGCACACATCTCGGACTCCTTGGGGCCGATCAAAGGTGGAATCGCAGTAGACGACCTCGTAGCGAGGGGACGCCTTGCCGGGGCTGAGTGGGCAAAGAGACCTGCGGCAGAGCGTGCTGAAATTTTGCGTGCAGCAGGTGACCGGCTTGCGAACGCGCGGGGCGACCTACTCGCCGTCATGATGCAAGAAGCGGGCAAGACGTTGCAGGAGGGTGATCCTGAAGTCAGCGAAGCAATTGACTTTGCTCGCTACTACGCCAGACTCGCTGTGGATCTCGAGACGATTGACGGGGCTAAATTTCAGCCCTCCCGTTTCACGCTGGTAACACCGCCGTGGAACTTCCCCGTGGCGATCCCTGCAGGGTCGGTTTTGGCTGCGCTTGCCGCGGGGAGTGCGGTCGCGATTAAGCCGGCACCTCAGGTACGCAGATGTGGTGCTGTGATGGTCGAGGCGCTGTGGGCTGCGGGAGTTCCCAAGGACGTTCTTCAGCTTGTTGATGTGGAGGAGGGACAAATAGGCCGAGGCCTCATTTCTCATCCGGGCGTCGACCGCCTCATTCTTACCGGCGCTTTTGAGACTGCGGAACTCTTTCGTTCCTGGCGGGCTGACCTGCCCCTGTTGGCAGAAACGAGCGGAAAGAACGCCATCGTGGTCACGCCGAGCGCTGACTTTGACTTGGCTGTCGCCGATATCGTCAAGAGCGCCTTTGGGCACGCTGGCCAGAAGTGCTCGGCAGCGAGCCTCGTGATTCTGGTCGGGTCAGTGGCCAAGTCCGAGCGATTCCGTCGTCAACTCATGGATGCTGTCACCACCTTGAGGGTCGGATATCCCGATGACCCCGAATCTCTGATGGGCCCTGTCATCGAGCCACCAGGGACCAAGCTCGAATCAGGCCTCACCGAGCTTGGCGCTGGGGAGAGCTGGCTCGTGACGCCCAAACTTCTCGATGAGCGCGGGCGACTCTGGAGCCCTGGTGTTCGCGATGGCGTGAAGCCCGGGAGTACCTTCCATCAGACCGAGTATTTTGGTCCGATTTTGGGAATCATGAGCGCCAGGAATCTGCAGGAGGCTTTGGCCATCCAGAATGGTGTCGACTACGGCCTCACTGCAGGGGTTCATTCCCTTGACCCCCGGGAAGTCTCCACCTGGCTCGCGGGCGTTCAGGCAGGCAACTGCTATGTCAACCGAGGTATTACCGGTGCCATAGTGCAGCGCCAGCCCTTTGGTGGCTGGAAGAAATCAAGTGTCGGTCCTGGCACAAAAGCTGGCGGGCCCAGTTACCTGATGGGACTTGGTTCCTGGAGAAGCACCATAGCGAGCGTCAGCGCAGAGTCTGTTCGGGCTGACCCATTTGTCGCAAGCTTCCTTCCTTTTATTGCCGAGGGTCATCCCGAGCGAGAAGAGTCGTTCCTGCGCTCGCTCGCGAGCGACGAGCAAGCGTGGGCCACAACGTATGGGACCTCGACCGATGAAACGGGTCTCACGATCGAGCGCAATGTCCTGCGTTATCGGCCCACCCCGGTCACGATTCGCGTCGCTGGCTTTCATCCGATCGCGGAGATTGTCCGGGTTTATCTGGCCGGTGCCCGCGCGGGAGCGACCATCAAGCTCTCGATGACCGATGTGTTGCCTGCTGAAGTCCTCACTCTCATGCGGCAGGGCGGGCCTGGTTTTGCGGCTCTCGCAGAGTGTGTCGTAGAGACGGAGCGCGAATTTGTGGCCCGAGTAGAGGGGGATCCCCCCGCACGGGTGCGCCTACTGGGTTCGCGAGCAGATGCTCTCTCCGTCGCTTTTGATGGGGCTCCTGAGATCGCAATTTATGCGCACGAGGTGACGGAGTCGGGGCGCGTGGAAATGCTCCCGTTCATGATTGAACAGGCCGTGTCAATGACGGCTCATCGATTTGGGGCGCTTGACCCTCGCTTCAGGGACTTTCCGCTCTAGTCACCGGGACGGTGAATCAGGTTTGAGAGCACGATCGAGCTCTTGGTGTGATTCACATTCGGAGCGAGGCGAACTCGCTCGAGTGCGTCCTCGAGGGCCGGGATGTCTTTTGCGCGAAGGTGCACGATGGCGTCCGCGTCACCGCTGACGGTGCCCGCATCGATAACTTCGGGGACGCCCGAAAGAATGCGTCGAAGGTCAGTGGGAGACACGGTGCCTTGGCAAAACAGTTCGACATACGCTTCGACGGCGAGACCTTCCACGGTGGGATCGACGAGAACGGTGAAGCCCCGAATGGTGCCCTCGGCCACCATTTTGTCGACACGCCTTTTCACCGCAGAAGCGGATAACCCCACAATTCCGCCGATGTCTCCATAGTTGGCGCGAGCGTTGTGGCGTAGCTCGCCGATGACTTTGTGATCGATTGCGTCCATACCGGAAGTGTATGCAATAAATCAGCTATATAGCCGGTCAAAACGCAGAATATCTGCGTTGGGACTCTCAAAATAGTCGTTACGTGCGTGAGAGACTCGAGATATGACTGTAACCCTGGAGACCTCACACGCCACCGCCTCCCACTCGGGGAGCGCAACGAAGCCCACCGTATTGATGTGCCGCCCGGAGCACTTCACGGTGAGCTACCGGATCAACCCGTGGATGCACCCTGAGGACCCGACGGACACGTCATTGGCGCTTCGCCAGTGGCAGACGCTCTATGACACCTACGTTGCCCTGGATTTCACGGTTCATCTCATTGACTCCATTCCTGGCCTCCCTGACATGGTCTACGCGGCCAATGGCGGTTTTGTTCTCGATGGCATCGCCTACGGGGCCAAGTTCCACTACCGCGAGCGCCAGCCCGAAGGGCCCGCCTACATGGACTGGTTCCGCTCGATCGGGTTGGATGTTCGTGAACCCGAGCAGGTGAATGAGGGTGAGGGTGATTTCCTCCTTGTGGGTGACACAATTCTCGCCGCGTCAGGTTTCCGCAGCGACACCTCGAGCCATCAGGAGATCGCTGAGATTTATGGCCGAGAAGTTGTGTCTCTCAACCTGGTGAACCCCAGCTACTACCACCTGGACACCGCACTCGCCGTGATCGATCCTGCAACCATTGCCTACTTGCCCAGCGCCTTTGATGAGCGCTCGCTGTCGATTCTTCGGCAGCGGTACCCCGATTCGATTATCGCGACCGAGGAGGACGCTGCAATTCTTGGGCTCAACAGTTTCAGCGATGGACACAATGTGGTTATCGCAGAGCGTGCGACCACCTTCGCCCAGGATCTCAGGGCCCGCGGCTATAACCCCATCGGTGTTGACCTCTCCGAGCTGTTGCTCGGCGGGGGAGGCGTCAAGTGCTGCACTTTAGAGTTGAGGGCATGATGAAGCGCCTGAGTAGCACCGATGTTCTTGAGCTTGAAAAGGGTTCGCTGACGAGGAACTACAACCCCTTGCCTGTGGTGGCGGCTAAAGCCAAAGGTGCGTGGGTGTGGGACATCGAGGGAAAAAAGTATTTGGATTGCCTGGCCGCCTACTCTGCAGTGAACTTTGGCCACTCGAATCCCACCCTGCTACGCGCTGCAAAGCGGCAATTAGGTCGGGTCACCCTCACGTCGCGGGCGTTCCACCACGACAAGCTCGGCCTGTTCGCACACGAGCTGGCAGAGCTTCTGTCCATGGACATGGTTTTACCCATGAACAGTGGGGCAGAAGCCGTGGAGAGCGCTATCAAGGTGGCGAGGGCATGGGGTTATCGCGTCAAGGGCGTCCAAGCCAACAAGGCCACGATCGTCGTTGCGAAAAACAATTTCCACGGCCGAACAATCTCCATTGTGAGTTTTTCTTCCGATGAATCCTCGAGGAAAGACTTTGGACCCTTTACCCCGGGGTTTGTTCAGGTCGACTTCGGAGACATCGACGCGCTCGAGGCCGCGATCACAGACAACACGGTCGCTGTGTTGCTGGAACCAATTCAGGGTGAAGCAGGAATCATCACTCCTCCCAAGGGCTACCTGAAGGCAGTGCGAGCGCTCACCAAGAAGAACAACGTGTTGATGATTGCCGACGAGATCCAATCGGGGCTGGGCCGAACCGGCGCGAGCGTTCAATGCCAGAACGAGAAGGTAATGCCCGACATGTTCATCCTGGGTAAAGCGCTGGGGGGCGGAATTGTTCCCGTGAGCGCTGTCGTCGGGAAAGCTGAGGTCATGGGTGTGCTGAAGCCTGGCCAGCACGGATCCACCTTCGGGGGTAATCCTCTTGCGGCGGCGGTGGGTCTCGCTGTTGTGCGCATGCTGGCTAAGGGCGATATGCAAAAACGCTCGGAGCGTCTGGGCAAACACCTTCACAAGCGGTTGAAGAAGCTGGTGGGGAAAGGTGTTCTGGCGGTCCGCGGAGTGGGCTTGTGGGCAGGCATCGACATTGACCCCAGGCTGGCTACCGGGCGGGAAGTGTGTGAAGCGCTCATGGCCAAAGGGGTTCTCGCAAAGGACACTCACGGTTCCACTATCCGCCTCGCCCCGCCCATCGTGGTGTCGAAGAAAGACCTGGATTGGGGAATCGATCAACTGGAACTGGTTCTCCGCGAACTCACAGCGAAATAGTGCCTGGAACCCTTGGCAGGCGACTCTACTTAGGCTAGGCTAACCTTATTAGCGCTCTGAGATCATGAACGCCCATGATTCTTTTCGTCTCTGAGGGAGAAAAATGTTGTCATCTGCGCGCGTCCGCGCCGCTGCTCTTGTCCTGGGATCGGTGTTCGTGCTTGGCGCGTGCGCGGCGCCAGCGGAGACTGCACCCGCGGAGGACGCCACGCCCGCAGAGGTAGCTGCCCCCGAGGCGCTCCCCGAGCCCGTCGCTGATGACTATGTCATCTTGTATTCGGGCCGCAACGAAAGCCTGGTGCAACCTCTGATTGATGTCTTCACGGAGCAAACCGGAATCACTGTGGACATTCGATATGCAGGAAGCTCGGAACTCGCAGCCCAGCTGCTTGAAGAGGGCGCGGACAGCCCGGCGGCTGTGTTCCTCTCCCAAGACGCAGGCGCCCTCGGGGCTTTGAGCCTGGAGGGGCTCTTTGCCGAGCTGCCCGAGGACATCACGGACCGCGTGAATCCGGCCTTCACCTCCTTTGACGACAGCTGGGTCGGTGTCACGGGGCGCGCTCGAGTCGTGGTCTATGACAGCGAGAGCGTCAGCGAAGACGAACTACCGGCGAGCGCTGACGAGATCGTGGGACCCCAGTGGTCGGGGAAAGTTGGTATAGCGCCGGGAAACGCAAGCTTCCAATCGTTTGTCACCGCGTATCGGGTGATCAAGGGCGATAGTGCCGCCGACCAGTGGGTTGCGGGTTTGACCATCAACGATCCTCAAATTTTTGACAGCAATGGAGCGATTCTGGAGGCCGTCAATGACGGAACCCTCCCGTTGGGATTGATCAACCACTATTACTGGGACCGGCTTGCCTCTGAGCGGGGAGCCGAGAATCTGCGAGCCAAACTCCACTTCACCCAAGCTGGGGACCCGGCCTCGATAGTCAACGTCACAGGGATGGGGCTTCTGAATGCTCAGAGCTTTGACCTCGATGCACTCGAGCTCATCAGCTTCTTCGTCTCTGATGAGGGCCAACAGTATTTTGTGGACTCGACCTTTGAGTATCCGTTGGTTCCGGGGATTGAGGCTCCAGTGGGTCTTCCACCTCTGGGGGACCTTGCGGTTGCTGATTTTGATCTCTCCGACCTCGCTACCCTGAAGGAGACTCAGGACTTGCTGCGAAAGTACGGACTGATTCTGTAGTCCGGTCTGCAGACGAAAGGTTTTCGTGCCCACGACGACACCGACGCATGCCCCTGCGCGCAGCGCACGGGCGTCTGCTGTGGGCCATCCGCCAGCGTGGTTGGTGACCCTCGCGGTGCTCGCTGTGGTCACCGTGTCGATTCCCCTTGTCTATTTGGGGGTTCGCGCCTCGGGCGTTCCCAGTTCTGCCTGGGGAGAGATCTTCCTCCGACCCCTGGTTGGCGAGCTCGTGTGGAACACCATCGGGTTGAGTGTTGCTGTCTCGGCAACAGCGATCGCGATGGGAACCCTGATTGCGACCATTGTGACTCGGTTGCGCATCGGTGCGGCGAGAACCTGGCTGCTGATTTCAGCGTTGCCACTGGCTGTTCCCTCGTATCTGGCCTCCTACGGGTGGCTTGTGCTTACGCCCGGCATAAGCGGTTTTGTGCCCAGTTGGGCGCTATTGAGTGCTGTCACCATCCCCTACGTGACCTTGCCCGTGGCGGCCGCACTGCGCGGGACATCCGCAGATGGTGAGGCGGTGGCACGAACGCTGGGTCTGGGACCCGCTCAGGCTTTTTGGCGGGTGACGTGGCCCCAAGTTCGCCCGGCAGCTATCGCTGGTGGGCTGTTGGTATTTCTGTATACCTTGAGCGATTTTGGTTTGGTTGCCATGTTGCGATTCCAAACCCTGACGTGGGGAGTCCAGCAGGCCTATTCTGCGAGCTTTGACCGCTCTCAGGCTGCCGTCCTCGCGATGCTGTTGGTTGTTATTGCGGTCGTTGTTGTCGCAGCGGAGCGCAGCGCAAGGGGGTCTCTGAGGCGAACCACGGCCATCCACTCAACCAAAGAACCACTGTCACCATCAGCTCGAGTGTTGTTCAGTCTCATCGTTGCTCTGCCACCGGTGGTCGGTGTTGCGGTGCCACTGATTGGCCTGGGAATCAGGCTCGGGGAAGCGACCACACTGCGAACCTTCGACCCAGAAAATCTGCTGCAGGCCACGACGACGACGATTGGTGTGTCCCTGGCCGCGGCGTTCGTGGCGCTTTTGCTCGCTCTCCCGCTAGCCGCTCTCGCTGCCCGGTATCAGCGCACCTGGATATCGACTCTCGAGGGTGCCGGCTACCTCTCGAACGGACTTCCTGGAATTGTCGTGGGACTGTCCCTGGTCTTTTTCTCCCTCTCCGTCGTGCCCTCGCTCTATCAAACCGTGGCTGTTTTGGTCTTTGCCTACGCGGTGTTGTTTATGCCCAAAGCCCTCGGTACCGCGCGCGCCAGCATTGAAGGGGTGCCGGCAGATCTCATCAGTGTGGCCAGGACGCTGGGTGCCTCTCGTTTTGAGGCATGGCGGCGAGTGACGGTGCCCCTTGCCCTGCCAGGGCTTGGCATTGGTGCGTTGCTGGTGGCGATTGCGACCATGAAAGAGCTGCCCGCGACCCTGCTACTTCGACCTTTGGGGTCCAGTACTCTCGCCACGGAGTTGTGGTCACGGACCGCCGCCGGAGAGTTTGGTGCGGCCGCCCCCTACGCTGCTGTTCTTGTTCTTATCGCAGCAATTCCTGCGATGATTCTGTCGGGTGTCCGATCGGTAGCGAAGGAGGAGATGTGACAACGCTGACGCTGGATAACATCAGCCTCTCGTACGGGTCGAGGCAGGCTTTGCGGGATGTCTCTTTGGTAGTGCCCTCAGGATCTTTGGTCGCAATCTTGGGTCCCTCGGGCTGCGGCAAGACAAGCCTGTTGATGGCGCTTGCCGGCCTTGTCGCTATCGATGGGGGAACAATCACCGTTGGGTCAAGAGAGCTCTCTTCAGCACACCACCGAATTCCGCCGGAGCAGCGCGGCATTGGCTGGGTTCCCCAGGAGGCGTCACTATTTCCGCACTTGAGCGTGGGCGACAACATTGGCTTCTCTTTGCCCAAAGGTCGCAGACGCACCGAGCGGGTTGAGGAACTGGCGGGACTGATAGGTCTGAGGGGGTACGCCGAGCGATCGCCTGGTCAACTCTCCGGTGGCCAGGCCCAGCGCGTTGCGCTGGCACGAGCACTTGCTCCCGCCCCGGATGTTCTTCTGCTCGATGAGCCCTTTGGCGCTCTCGATACGGTGCTGCGTCACACCCTGTCGCGGGATGTGGCGCGCATTCTTCGCGAGCAAGAGACGACCGCAATTCTCGTTACTCACGACCGAGAAGAGGCCTTGGATCTCGCCGACTTTGTCGCGGTGATGGACAACGGACGAATTGTGCAAGTGGGAACCCCCCTCGAAATCTATGAATCCCCGGCAACTCCGTGGGTTGCATCGTTTGTGGGTGACACCGTTGAGCTCGAGGGTGTGTGGAAAGACGATGCTCTGAACTGCCAACAGTGTGGGGCTAAAGACTTTTGTGGGCCGGCAGAAAACCGTTTGGGCTGCACCGGGCATGTGGTGTGCGCTTTGGGTGATGTCGCCGCTACCTCCCAGGGTGCCGAGCCGCGCAATGGGGATACCGTGCGCGTTGTGGTGCGCCCCGAGTGGCTGGTTCCCTCACCATCCGGGATTGCTGCGCAGGTGCACAGCGTGTCCTATGCGGGACACGATGCGCTCGTTGACTTCCAACTCGAGGGGCACCCCGAGCGGGTTCGGGCTCGGATTGCCGCGCCGTTCTTGCCGTCGGTTGGCCAAGACTTTCATCTCGCCCTTCGTCACCCTGCGCTGGTGTTCCCAGTGGATGAGCCAGAAGGCGCGTTAGCCTAAGAGCGTGACCGCTCGTCCCGACCTTTCTGCTTCCTCGGTTCTCACCGAGGACATCCTCGGTGAGATTCGCGGGCGCGCTTCGGGGTATGACCAACGCAACGAGTTTTTCCATGATGATCTCGAAGCACTGCGAGAGATTGGCTATCTCGCTCCTCGCTCGCTGTCGCAGATGGCTGCTGACCAACGCAGACTGGCCGCCCACGCTCCCGCTACTGCGCTGGGGATTGGAATGCACCTCACGTGGATGGGGGTTGCCAGAGACATGGTTTCCGCCGGGCACACGGAACTTCAGTGGGTGTTGGACGATGGAGCAGCCGGTGAGCTTTTCGCTTTTGGAGTCAGCGAGCGAGGAAATGACCGGGTGCTCTCGGACTCGCTCGTCACCGTCACCGAAGTAGAGGGTGGATACGCCTTCACGGGGGAAAAGATCTTTGTGTCGCTCTCCCCCGCGTGGACAAGGCTCAGCCTGTTGGGTCGCTGTGGCGATGAAATGATTCATGGCTTCATCACGCGAGATCAGGAGGGCTGGTCCAACACCCCCGATTGGGACACGTTGGGAATGCGCGCCACCCAGAGCTACACGACCGCGCTTGACGGGGCTGTGGTGGCTGAGAGCAAAGTCGCCAGACGGCTTCCCGTGGGCCCCAACGAAGACCCCTTCACGGTGGCAATCTTCCAGAACTTCCTGTTACTTGTCTCCAGTGTCTATGCGGGCATCGCTGATCGGGCTTTGGAGTTGGCTGTTGCGGGAGTGCGATCCAAGAAGAGCGCACTGGAGGATGGGGCACGCTACGCAGAGGATCCTGATATTCGTCGCCAGGCAGCAGCGTCGGCTATCGCGGTCGATGCTTTAGCACCCCAGATCACGACCTACTCCTCGTGGGTGGATTCTGGCAGCGTGCCTGATGAGCACTGGTTTCGGTTGCTATCGGGAATCAAGCATCAGAGCGTCGAGACCGCTCGAAGCGTTGTCGATAGCGCTCTGCGCATGGTGGGCGGAGGGGCCTATCGCTCGAGTCACGAACTCTCGCGTTTGCAGCGCGATGTGCTGGCCGGTGTGTATCACCCCAGCGACACAGAAGCGGCGCACCGGACGGTGGCCTTCGACCTGTTGGGACCCACCGCATAGGATGACGGCATGGCCCCACCCAAGCGCGTAGACGACATTTTTATCGACTCCTTCGGGGTCACAATTCACTACCATCGCTGGTCACCCAAGGCGACGCCACGAGCAGTAATTCAGCTTGCCCACGGCTTGGGAGAGCACGCCCTTCGGTATGAGGGCTTGGTTGCCAAGCTTGTCTCTGAGGGTTTCGAGGTGTGGGCAGATGAACACCGTGGACACGGTGCCACGGGTCTTGAGCAGTGGGAGGGTAACCTCACCAAACTGGGAAAGCTTGGGCCCGGTGGCATGCCCGCAACGGTGGCCGCGATTCGCGCGTTCACGGGGATCATTCGCCAGGAGCGCCCCGGAATTCCGCTGTTTTTCTTAGGTCATAGTTGGGGCTCCATCATTGGACAAATCATTCTCAACCAGGGCGGTGCGTCGGACTACGAGGGCGTCATCCTTACAGGGACTGCCTATCGGATGCCAGGCTTCATGTATTCCGGGGATCTCAACTCCAAACACAAGCACCTTGGAGGCATCGGTGCCGAGTGGCTTTCGCGAGATGTCGCTGTGCACGAGGCATGGCGGGATGACCCCCTCACTTTTGTCGCCGACACTCTCAAACTCCTGGGCGTTGTGGACGCAGCTCGCTTGATTGGGACTCCCAAACAGTTAGACCAGGACATCCCGATTCTGATCATGAGTGGCTCGGACGACACTCTCGGCGGTGAAAAGAGCGTCACAAAGCTTGCTAATTCGTATCTGGCACAGGGCTCCAGTGATGTCGAGGTCGTTGTGTACGAGGGCGCTCGTCACGAGATTTTCAACGAGACCAACAAAGACGAGGTCATGAATGACCTCGTGGGATGGTTAGCCGGGAGGCTCTAGGCAAGCACACCGTAGGGTTAAGCCGTGCATGCAGAGTACAAAGTTCCGGGCGGAAAGCTCGTAGTTGCTGACGTTGAGGTGGACGCCCACCGCATCGTGGCGTGCCGTATCGCGGGAGATTTCTTTCTCGAACCCGATGAGGCCCTCGACGCGATCAACCACGCCATCGTGGGGCTTCCCGCTGCTGCATCGAGTGAAGATATTGCCCGGGCGGTCTCGACTGCTCTTCCCGCCGATGTGGTGATGATGGGTTTTAGCGCCGAAGCAATTGGCATTGTTGTCCGGCGAGCGCTCACGGGAGCTAAGAGCTTCCTCGACTATTCGTGGGAATACATTCCACCAGAGCCTCTCGACCCCCTCGTGCAGATGGCACTGGATCAGGTGCTGGCCGAAGAAGTGGGAGCTGGCCGCAGGGGACCCACACTGCGCCTGTGGGAGTGGGCGAAACCCGCGGTGGTTATCGGGAGTTTCCAGTCGGTCAAGAATGAGGTTGACCTCGACAACGCAGAAAAATACGGTATGGAGGTCGTGCGCCGCGTCAGCGGCGGAGGTGCGATGTTCATGGAGCTGGGCACTGCGATTACCTATTCCCTGTACGCGCCGGCCGAGCTGGTCTCCGGGATGAGTTTTCAAGACTCGTATGCGTTCCTCGATGATTGGGTAGTGCAGTCTCTGCGAGGTTTAGGCATTGACGCGTCCTACAAACCTCTCAACGACATCACGAGCCCCACGGGGAAAATTGGCGGGGCGGCGCAGAAGCGTCTGGGAAGTGGTGCAGTG
>JABJAO010000091.1 GCA_018666065.1 Microbacteriaceae bacterium
AACCCCGTGCCCTCTGCTGATTGCTGCCCCCGTGGCGTTCATGGGTGGAATGTCCAGAGCAGCAAAATCCGGGGTTGTCATCAAGGACGCAGGGACCCTGGAGCGGCTCTCTCACGTTCGCACGGTCGCCTTCGACAAGACCGGGACGCTCACGCATGGCAAACCCGAGGTGGGAGCCATTGTCCCTGCAGGTTCGATTACAGACCACAACGAGCTCCTCGCCTTAGTAGCCAGCGCCGAGCAGTACTCGTCCCACGTTTTAGCCTCCGCGATTGTGCAGGAGGCCAGCCATCGCGGCCTTCGGCTGAGGGAGGCCAGTCACGCAACCGAGGTTGCCACGGATGGCGTCACCGCGCAGATCGATAACCACACGGTGCATGTGGGAAAACCTGCGTTTATCGCCGACAACGCAGGAAAAGTGGAGAAATGCAGCGTTCAACCCGGTGAGACCGTGGTGTATGTCGCAGTGGATGGGGAGTTTGCAGGCCACATCGTGTTGAGAGATTCGCTTCGCGTCGAAGCCCCACAGGTTCTGGGGGACCTCGCCCGCCTGGGAATCACGCGAACCGTGATGCTCTCAGGAGACCAGCAGGAGACGGCCGAGCTCATAGCTGGGGAGCTTGGAATCACCGAGGTTCATGGCGAATGCCTCCCTGCCGACAAGGTCGCCATCGTCCATCGCCTCGAACCACGCGGCGTCATGATGGTCGGTGATGGCGTGAACGACGCTCCTGTTCTTGCCGCCTCCGATGTGGGCGTGGCGCTTGGGGCGAAAGGCTCCACCGCGGCCAGTGAGTCTGCCGACGTCGTTGTGCTTGTTGATGACCTCTCTCGAGTTGTGAACGCCGTCAGTATTGGTCAATCGACCATCCGGATTGCCCTGCAGAGCATTTGGCTTGGCATCATCATTAGCGTCGGTCTCATGCTGGTCGCAGCGGCTGGCTTCCTGCCAGCAATTGTCGGCGCCCTCCTGCAAGAACTTGTCGACTTGGTGGCCATCATGGGTGCACTCCGAGCGGTGCGGGAGCCGAAGCCTCGCCACACCACCCCGGTGACCCCGAGGGCTAGAATTCTGAGGTGACCAACGACCACGGGTTAGAGCCGCACAGATTGAATTTTGCTCCCCGTCTGAATTGGCTGCGAGCAGGAGTTCTCGGAGCCAACGATGGGATTGTCTCCATCGCGGCACTCGTCGTTGGTGTCGCGGCCGCGACCACAGAGACCATGCCCGTGGTGATTGCGGGAACAGCGGGAGTCCTCGCGGGATCGCTCTCCATGGCACTGGGTGAGTATGTATCGGTGTCCTCGCAACGCGACAGCGAGTCGTCGCTGATCAAACGAGAACGCCAGGAATTGATGGATCACCCCGATGCCGAGCTCCAAGAGCTTGCCGGTTTGTATCAAGCGAAAGGCCTCAGCGCTGCGACGGCGGCGGCGGTGGCACAAGAGCTCACCGACCACGACGCGGTCGCCGCGCACCTCGAAGCTGAGCTCGGAATCAATGAATTGGAGCTTACGAACCCCTGGCACGCAGCGATCTCCTCCGCGTCGTCATTCCTCGCGGGATCAATCCTGCCGATGGCGGCAATTTTGCTGGGTCCGGGCGAGCTGAAAATTCCATTGACGTTTGCCGCATCCATCGTTGCCCTGGGATTGACCGGAGCGATTGGCGCGTATCTGGGCCAAAGTCCCATGCTGCGCCCGGTCGTGCGGGTCATCGTGGGTGGGTCACTCGCCCTGGCGGTGAGCTGGGGTATTGGAACTGCGCTCGGCGTGGCTGCGGTGTAGCTCACTGACCCGCATCGGGTAATGCCCACCCAAGCTCTCCGGCACCCCGGGGCGGACACAAGGCTAGGCAGTGGATGGGTGGCAGTCAGCATCACCACAGTGGACATCGCCCTGTGCGCACGAATCACACACCACCATCTGGGTGCGACACACCAGGTTTGAGCAGTTCTCTAGGCGGGACGAGGGTTCTGCGCACATCGAACACGCGCCAATCACGGCTGCCTCCGGGCTGAACGTGATGGCTTTGCGCTCATCAAAAACTGACAGCGCTCCCTCCCACAGCCCCGAATCGCCGTAGGCCTCGCCGTATCGCACGATGCCGCCCGCCATTTGATACACCTCGGTGAATCCGCGCTTCATCATCATCGACGAGAGAATTTCGCAGCGAATTCCCCCCGTGCAATAGGTCACGACCGGTGTGTTTTTGAGGTGGTCATACTTTCCACTCTCCAGTTCCCTCACAAAATCATGGGATGTTCGAACGTCGGGAACAACAGCGTTCTTAAACCGCCCAATTTGGGCTTCCCATTTATTGCGACCATCAAAGAACGTGACGTCCTTCTGGTCCACTAACTGGTGGAGCTCCTGCGGAGTGAGGTGCTGGCCACCGCCGATAACTCCACCCTCGTCGACCTTGACCTCATCGGGCACCCCAAAACCCACGAGTTCATCGCGGACCCGCACTTTCAGCCGAGGGAAGTCGGCTTCGCTGGTCCCTTCGCTCCACTTAAAGTCGATACTCTTAAATGCTGGATAGTCGCGAGTTTTTCGCCAGTACTTCTTCACTGCGGTGAGCTCTCCACCTACGGTGCTGTTAATTCCCTGCGGGGAGATCAGGATTCGACCGCCCAAACCCAGAGATTCACAGAGATCTCGCTGCCATAGGCGAATCGCCTCAGGGTCTTTCAGCGGCGTAAAGCCGTAGAAGAGCAGAACCTTGTAAATGGCCATTGGGAAAGTCTACGAGCGAGGATTGGGCGCTACAGTTCTTCATCGTCCAATAAGGGCAGATTCCACACAAGAAAGCCCCGAGTATGGATGTCTCCCCTGTCGCGTGGAGGTATCTATCGTGGAGGCAACCTAGTCCACATCATTTTTGTTAATTTAGATATACACAGTGTTCGCTTTTTGCGCTACTATCTTGGCGTGATAATTCGTAGAGCTAGCTATACATTTCTCATCGTCCTCGCTGTGGTGATGGGGGGCGCGATCGCACCGCCCGATATTGCCAATGCCCTATTCGAACCTACAAAGTCATCCGAGATCACTGTCAGCGTTGACGGCACGACCCTTGGCGTGACATCGACCGCATACATTTCAGGGGATTCTGACCCCTACCTCGGAGTCTTTGGGGGCGGCGATACGCCGGACAGTGGTTCCGAGCCTGGTGTTGGAGAGCTCACCACGATGTACACCTCGAAGAACGATTCCACCGGCGAACCACAGCTCGCCTACTTCCAGGCCCAAGGAGGCATCGTCAAGACGACCTGCGGCGTCGGGGGCAACCCCAGCAGTGGCGTTGCCTATTACCAAAAGTCCCGCGTGACGCTGGCAGGTCTAACGGCTGGAGATAAAGTTTGGGCCTTTTATGATCCCGCTGTCGGATCCGGCGAGAA
>JABJAO010000021.1 GCA_018666065.1 Microbacteriaceae bacterium
AGTCCCCCGAGGACCGTGCTCGCTTTGACGACACCACCAAGTCCATCCTCTGCGCTGCCTGCACCTCAAGCTGCCCGGTGTTTTGGACCGACGGTCAATACTTCGGACCGGCAGCAATCGTTAACGCGCACCGATTCATCTTTGACTCCCGGGATGAGGGCGCGCAGGTTCGCCTCGACATTCTGAATGACAAAGAGGGCGTGTGGCGTTGCCGCACCACCTTCAACTGCACCGAAGCCTGCCCTCGCGGCATTGAGGTGACCAAAGCTATCGCTGAGGTCAAGCAGGCTGTCCTTCGCGGCCGCCCCTAAGACTCGCCGTGGTGAGAGTGGCGAGCGTCAACGTCAACGGCGTTCGCGCTGCTTTCCGCAAAGGAATGGGCCCCTGGCTCGATGCTTCCGGTGTTGATGTCTTGGCACTCCAGGAGGTGCGAGCTGAGCGAGAGGACCTCGAGGCTCTCCTCGGGGAGAGCTGGGTCATTGCTCACGATGCAGCGTCGCAGAAGGGCCGTGCTGGCGTCGCTGTAGCCAGCAGGGTCGCGCACGAAGATGTGCGTGTGACATTGGGGCCGCAGTCTGTGGACACCGCGGGTCGGTGGTTAGAAGTTGACCTCACCACACCCCAGGGGAACCCTCTCACCATCGTGAGTTGCTATGTCCACTCCGGGGAAGCAGGAACCCCTAAACAGGACGCTAAGTATGAATTCTTAGACATCATGACCAAACGGTTGAAAAAACTGGGCTCCAGCGATCAGCGGGCCCTTGTCGTTGGCGACCTCAATGTTGGCCACCGCACTCTGGACATTCGAAACTGGAAAGGGAACCTGAAAAATTCAGGCTTTCTCCCCGAAGAACGCGCGTACTTTGACACATGGATGGGAAACGAAGACTCCAAGGATTACAACACGGGAAGCGCAGGGCGGTGGGTCGACGTAGGCCGGGCTTTCCACGGAGACGTCGAGGGACCCTATAGCTGGTGGAGCTGGCGAGGCCAAGCCTTCGATAACGACACAGGATGGCGCATCGACTACCACCTCGCCAACGCGCCCCTCGCTGGCGCCTTGACGGACTACCGAGTTGATCGTGCAGCCAGTTATGACACGAGGTGGTCTGACCACGCTCCTGTGATCGCTGACTACGACATTTAGTCCGTTACGCTAACTAGTCATGACTACCCGCCGGCTGTTTTCTGGCATGCAGCCCTCTGCCGATTCGCTGCATTTTGGCAACTACGCCGGGGCGCTGTTGCAGTGGATCGAGATGCAAAACACCCACGATGCGGTCTTTTGCGTCGTGGATCTCCACGCGATCACCGTGCCACAGGACCCGCAGCAGCTTGCTGCCACGACGCGTAAAACTGCTGCTCAATACATTGCGTGCGGAATCGACCCCACGAAGTCGACGTTATTTGTGCAATCCCACGTCGCCGCCCATTCCGAACTCGCCTGGATTTTGAACACAGTCACCAGTTTTGGTGAGGCGAGTCGCATGACGCAGTTCAAAGATAAGTCTCAGAAGCAGGGCTCGGACAATGCCACCGTCGGGCTCTTTACCTACCCAATCCTCCAAGCGGCGGACATCCTGCTCTATGACGCGAATGTGGTTCCGGTCGGTGAAGACCAACGCCAACACATCGAGCTCACCCGCAATATTGCTGAGCGATTCAATCAGCGCTTTGGAGAGACGTTCGTTGTCCCCGAAGTCACCATCATGGAATCCGCTGCCAAAATTTATGACCTCCAAAATCCCGGCTCCAAGATGTCGAAATCCGGAGAGTCGCCGCAGGGTATCCTGTGGCTCCTAGACGAGCCCAGTGCACTCATCAAGAAAATTAAGTCGGCCGTGACCGACACAGAAACAGACATTCGGTTCGACCCCGAGAAAAAACCAGGGGTCTCCAACCTCCTCACGCTTGGCTCCCTTGCTACCGGTAAAACCGTGGCCGACCTGGAGAACGAGCTATCTGGGGCAGGATATGGAGCCCTCAAGACCGCTGTTGCGGAGGCGGTGGTTGATCTTCTTGACCCCATTCGGACTCGGACACAGGAGCTCCTGGCGGACCCCGCGGAATTAGACCGCATTCTCGGAGAAGGTGCCTCAAAAGCAGAAGAATTTGCCGAGCACACTCTCGCCAAGGTCCACGCCGCAGTAGGGCTCTTGCCCAGGGTCTGAGCTGGCTCGCGTAAGGTGACTCGTGTGAAAATCTCGGTAATTGGCTGCGGCTATTTGGGCGCTGTCCATGCGGCATCCATGGCCGAGCTTGGTCACGAGGTTATCGGAATTGATGTTGACCCCATCCGAATCGAGTCTCTGCAGTCAGGTGTTGCGCCCTTTCACGAGCCAGGCTTCGATGCGCTCCTGCAGAAGAACTCCTCCCGCCTAACTTTCACCACTGAGATGGCGGGAGCAGCCGACGCGTCGGTCCATTTCATCGCGGTCGGAACCCCGCAATCAGCGGATGGTTCTGCAGATATGGCCTATGTCAACAGTGCACTCGAGGGTCTTATTCCATACCTCACAGAGGGGAATCTGGTTGTGGGAAAGTCCACTGTTCCTGTTGGCACCGCCGAGAGGCTTGCTGCCACGGTTGCGCCAACGGGGGCGATTGTGATGTGGAACCCTGAATTTCTTCGCGAAGGTTTTGCTGTTGTGGACACCCTTTCTCCTGATCGGCTCGTCTATGGAGTCCCTAAGGGTGAAGCCGGGGAGCAGGCTACGGCGATCCTCGACGCGGTGTATGCCGCAATCCTTGCGAAAGACACTCCACGACTCATAATGAACTTTGCCACTGCAGAGCTTGTCAAAGTCGCTGCTAACTCGTTCTTGGCAACAAAGATCTCATTCATTAATGCGATGGCCGAAATTTCCGACGTCACCGGAGCTAACGTGACCCAGTTGGCCGATGCCATCGGGTACGACGCTCGCATTGGTCGACGATTCTTGAATGCAGGAATTGGTTTCGGCGGCGGATGCCTTCCCAAGGACATTCGAGGGTTTGTCGCCAGGGCCGAGGAACTTGGAGTTGGACATTCCTTAGCCTTTCTGAAGGATGTCGATGACATCAACCTCCGCAGGCGATCCCGGGTGGTGGACATCCTCACGGAGGAACTTGGGTCACTGCAGGGGACAAAGGTCGCGGTCTGGGGAACCTCCTTCAAGCCTGATTCCGATGACATCCGAGACTCTCCTGCCCTCGACATCGCCGAAGCGTTGGCACGAGCGGGGGCAACAGTCATCTCCGCAGATCCTGAGGGGTGGAAACCAGCCTCGGCTCGAATTGAGAAATCGGGATTGACTGATTCGTTGAGTGCCACATCGGATCATCGGGCCGCGG
This sequence comes from Microbacteriaceae bacterium, assembly GCA_018666065.1. Lineage (GTDB taxonomy): Bacteria > Actinomycetota > Actinomycetes > Actinomycetales > Microbacteriaceae > Pontimonas. The sequence continues at coordinate 3,334 of JABJAO010000021.1, forward strand.
TTCAAGATGCGGATGCCGTGGTTGTTGCGACCGAATGGGATATCTTTCGAAACGAGGACCCGACGCACATTGGGTCCCTCATGAACCAGCAAATTGTAGTCGATGGCAGAAACTGCCTGGATTCTGAAGCCTGGAAATCTGCAGGATTCCGCTACCGCGGAATGGGCAGGTCCTAGACCCCCCGACCGTTAGTCCACCCAGTCGAGGGTCCGCACAACCGCCTTCTTCCAGGCGCGAAGCTTCTCTTCTCGTTCCTCGGCAGGCATCGTGGGGACAAAACGCTTGTCCTCCCTCCAATTACCCCGAAGTTCCTCTCGA
>JABJAO010000100.1 GCA_018666065.1 Microbacteriaceae bacterium
CAGAGCGCACTCATTGACGCGGCCCGCGCTCATGCCGAGCTCGTTGTGTGGGAGGCATTCACCCACGCGGTCGATCGCATGGACGAAGGATCCAACAAGCAGGTCATGCGGTGGTTGCGAGACCTGCACGGGTTTAGCGTGATTGAACAACACCGTGATTGGTACCTGATGAAGGGGCGTCTGAGCCCGCACCGCGCTGAAGCAATCACGGACTACATCAACCACAGGTTGTTGCCGCGCTTGCGACCCCACGTAGTGGACCTTGTCGACAGCTTTGGTCTGGCAGAGGGACACATTCGCGCTCCCATCGCCCTCGGTGAGGAACACGATCGGCAAGAAGAAGCTCGCGCCCACGAAAGAGGCGGAGCATAGGGGTATGACTCCCTCGACTGGCTGGGCTCTCGTAGGAGCTCAGCTTGGTCTGCTTGCGGCCCTTATTGTCTTGCCCGCCGGTGAGCTGTGGGGCAGGGGGGTCCTCGCTCTGGGATTCGGCGGGACACTGATTGTTCTGGGTATCCTCCTCGTGGTTGCGGCGGGTTTTCGGTTGGGGCCAAGCCTCACGCCCCTGCCTATTCCCAAGGACGATGGCGTGTTGGTGACCGAAGGGTTTTTTCGCTACGTCCGGCATCCGATTTACAGCGGTGTGCTGCTGGCCGCACTGGGAATCGTGATCGCTCAGGCATCACTTGCCCACATCGTGGGGTGGCTGTTTCTCCTGGGTGTGCTGACGCTGAAGGCTGTGGGTGAAGAGCGCATGCTGGCTGAGAAGTATGAGGGCTATGCGCTCTATAGCGATACGACAGGCAGGTTCTTCCCGCGACGAGCCCGGCGGTGAGCGGCGCTTCAGGCTAGGCTTAAGACTCGCTAGGGGTACACACGGGATAAGGGATCATGGCGCGACGAAAGCTCAGCGATGTGTCGCACCCCGACCTTCTCCTGACGGATGATTTCTGGTTGCAGTTCGGTGATGACCCACAACCACCGATGCGCTTGAAAATTCTCTACGTCACATTCGGTGAGGTCGCCCTCTCGGGACCTGGCTCGTTCAACGTTGCCAGTGTCTGCGATCGCCTCGGAATCACCTACCCGATGGTCAATCATTACTTTGGCGGCCGTGACGGACTCCTTGCCGAAGGGGCGTCCATGATGTATCGCCGCTATATCGAGGGGATCTGGGAAGCGGCTCTCGCGGCTCCGCGAAATCCCGAGGCTCGCTTGAAAGCCTGGATGATGGCCCAGGTTTCTGGGACACACACCACGGGCGGCTGGGGTCCCATTTTGAACTATCCACTCGCCGCCCGAGAGGTTACGGCAGAAATCGAGTCGAAGTTTCAAGGACCACTGAACCGCTTGTTCGAGCTCAATCTGGCTCGACAGGCAGCCATGATTGGTGACGTTCGCGCGGGGTCGGTCACGGATTGCGACTTCACGGAGGATAACTATCCCCGCGATGCCATGTTGGTGGACCCGTTATTGCGCAAGATTATGCCTACCGTGGCGTGGTCAATTTTTGGGCTGTCAGTGTGGATGGGTGGCCAGCACGCGCCAGCCCGAGCCATCGGCGAGGTATCTGCCATGGCCGATGAACTCATCGACAACCACTTCGCCACGCTTCTGGGAGTCATTACAGACACGTCTGTTTAACTAAATACATTTCTATTTAGTTTGTTAAAATGACTGGGTGGGCAACCCCGATGATGCAGGGCAGGTCGAGGCTTCTGTGCTTCTCGTGCTGAGCGCCGGGCTTGGCGGGGCGGCAGTCGTTCTGGCCGGTCTCGCGGTATTTCTCCTCCTCCACAAACAGGGCTATCTCACCCGAACAAAATCCCGGAGCACCCGGATTACGCACAGCCCCGATTCGGAGATGTCCACGCGGTAACTGACAGGCTCCTCTGGTACGGTTGTCTTCGCTCACCCTCGAGGAGGCCTCTTGAGGGAAGTCACTAACCGCAAGGGTGAAATCTCATGATTGTTGGAGTTCCTCAAGAGCCCATTTCTGGCGAGAACAGGGTTGCCGCAACGCCTGAATCCGTCAAGCAGCTCGTCACAGCCGGACTGAAGGTCACGGTTCAAAAGGGAGCTGGCGTCGCCGCTGGGTATCCCGATGACGCGTATAAGGCCGCCGGTGCGACCGTGGCTCCCACTCTGAGTCTGGGATCCCTCGACGTCCTCGCACACGTGCGACCGCTGGCACCTGCCACCATCAAGAAGTTGAAGAAGGGCGCGATCACGATCGGCCTGGCGTCCCCCGCATCCGAATCGGCCGCGGTCGTCGCTCTTCGTGACCAGAAGGTCACGTCGTTCGCACTTGAACTGGTTCCCCGTATTTCTCGCGCCCAGTCCATGGACGCTTTGACCTCCCAAGCCCTGGTTGCTGGATATCGCTGCGTGCTCGAAGCAGGCATGCGTCTTCCCCGCTTCTTCCCGCTGTACATGACAGCGGCAGGCACCATCCCGCCTGCAACCGTTCTTGTTCTGGGCGCCGGTGTCGCAGGACTCCAGGCGATTGCGACGGCAAAGCGCTTGGGCGCCAAAGTGAATGCCTACGACGTGCGATCAGCATCCGCCGATGAGGTTCGCTCCATGGGTGGAACATTTATCGAGCTCGATCTCAATGTGGCTGCAGACGGTGCCGGTGGCTACGCCAAAGAGTTGGCCGCAGACCGTGTCAAGCGCCAGCAGGAACTTCTCACGCCCTATGTCACCGCAGCCGATGTCATCATCACCACAGCCGCCATCCCCGGTCGCCCAGCTCCTCGTTTGATTACGGCGACGATGATGAAAGACATGAAGCCTGGTTCTGTGATTATCGACCTCGCTGCCGAGACGGGCGGAAATGTCGAGGGTTCGAAACCTGGTGCGGATGTTCTCGTGAAGGTGGGGAAGTCCACTGGAACGGTCACCCTCGTAGGCATGAAAGACGTGCCCTCCACGATGGCCTACGACGCATCGCGTCTCTTTGCCAAGAACATTTCAAATCTGCTGGAGCTGATGGTGAAGGACAAGAAGGTCCAGCCAGATTTCGAGGACGAAGTTGTGGCAGGCGCATGCCTTACGCACGCGGGTGAGATTCGTCACGAGCCCACAGCAGAAGGAATTGCTCAGAGCAAGAGCGCAGGGAAAGGCAAGAAGTAATGGAAGAGATCAAGATTCTCACCTATTTCGTGTTGGCGGTGTTCGTCGGCTTCGAAGTGGTCTCCAAGGTGTCCAGCACCCTGCACACTCCGCTGATGTCGGGCGCTAACGCCATCCACGGCATCATCCTCGTGGGCTCGATCATCGTTGCGGGTCACGCCGCCTCTACCGGGATGCTGATTCTTGCGCTTCTCGCAGTGCTCATGGCCACAGTGAACCTGGTTGGTGGGTTTGTGGTGACCGACCGCATGCTCGAAATGTTCGGCGGTAAGAAGAAGGCCCAGGAAGGACACGCGCGATGAGTCTCATTAGCCCTGAAGTTGAGGCACTTCTCTACCTCGTCGCTGCGGTTGCGTTCATTCTCGCCCTCAAGGGCCTGTCGTCGCCGAAGTCTGCTCGTCGCGGAAACATCATCGGAGCCGCTGGTGCTCTGGTGGGTGTGACAACAGTCTTCCTCGCAGAAGAACTCAAGAACGTCGGCTGGATTCTCCTGGTTATCGGTGTGGGAACGATTATTTCGGTCCCCGCATCCCGCATGGTCAAGATGACCCAGATGCCACAGCTCGTCGCACTGTTCAACGGTGTGGGTGGTGGAGCTGCAGGAATTGTGGCTCTGCTGGAACTGCGCGCCGCCGATACCCTTGGCTTCCTCCTCGCGGTGGCCTTTACGATTTTCGTCGGTAGCGTCTCCTTCTCTGGTTCTGTCATTACCTTCCTCAAGTTGCAGGAACTGATGACAACGCGTCCGGTCCTGTTCAAGGGGCAGCAGTATGTGATGGGCGCGCTCACCATCGCGGCCCTTGTCGCAGCCGTCATTGTCGTAACGCAGGGCAACGCAGTTGTTGCAACCTTGCTCATGGTCGCCGGATTGGTGATGGGACTTCTCATTGTTCTTCCTGTGGGAGGAGCCGACGTTCCGATCGTTATCTCGCTGCTCAACGCCCTCACCGGTCTCGCCGTTGCGGCGTCGGGTCTCGTGCTGGACAACACCCTGCTGCTGGTTGCCGGAACTCTGGTGGGAGCATCGGGAACAATCCTCACCCGCGCGATGGCCAGCGCCATGGGACGCAGTGTCAACAACATCATCTTCGGAGCCTTCAAGGGAGGCTCTACCGCTGGGTCCACTGAGGTCTCGGATCGCCCCGTCAAGTCCGGGTCGGCAGAGGATGTCGCGATTCTCCTGGGCTATGCACAGAAGGTCATCGTTGTACCCGGGTATGGACTCGCTGTTGCTCAGGCTCAGCACACCATGTACGAGTTGGCCAAGGAACTCGAAGGGAAGGCTATCGAGGTCGTCTTCGGTATTCACCCCGTTGCTGGTCGTATGCCAGGACACATGAACGTTCTTCTCGCAGAAGCCAATGTCCCCTACGAGGTGTTGCAAGAAATGGACGAGGTGAACCCTCAGTTCAAGACCGCAGATGTGTGTCTCGTCGTCGGCGCAAACGACGTCGTGAACCCTGCCGCCAAAACGACGCCGGGCTCGCCCATCTACGGCATGCCCATCTTGAACGCGGGTGATGCCCAGCAGGTGGTGTTCCTCAAGCGTTCGATGCGTCCAGGTTTTGCGGGAATCGAGAACGAACTTCTCTATGAACCCAACACCACGCTCCTCTTTGGCGATGCCAAGGAGACCCTGGGCAAGGTGCTGAGCGCCGTCAAGGCTCTCTAGGCTTCACGATGGCATTGTTCGCCGTCACGTACCGGTATGCAGATCAACCGGACCTGATTGCGCAACACCGCCCTGCCCATCGCGAATACATCGCAGGTCTTCTCGGAGACGGCGGCCTGATTGCCAGCGGGCGCACAGAGGGTGGGAATACCCCCAGCGCGCTGTTGGTCTTTGAGGCGTCCTCACCCTCCGAAATCGAAAAGGCCCTCGACGCGGACCCGTTCTGGACTCTGGGGCTCATCGAGTCACGGGAAATCCTGGAGTGGATTCTCTCCTCAGGTTCGCTGGGGCTCAGCGATGACCGCTGAGCCCTCGGGGCGCAGGGTCCTCGTGACTGGGGCCAGTTCTGGAATCGGAGCCGCCACTGTTCGCCTGTTGTCTCAGCGCGGCTGGTCTGTCATTGCGATGGCGAGACGGGAAGACAGGCTGAAAGCACTCGAGGCGGAGACTGGGTGCGCCATTATCGTCGCCGATGTGACCAGTGACTCTGATGTTCTGCGCGTGAGGGAGCGTGTCGAGTCTTCCGGAGGCATCTCGGCCTTGGTCAATAACGCCGGCGGAGCAATAGGTATTGACCCGGTGGATCAGGCTGACGCCAATGATTGGGACGCGATGTTCGATGTCAACGTCTTGGGTGTTCAGCGGATGATTAAGGCGTTGCTTCCCTCGTTGCGGAAAGCCTCTGCACAGCTCGGCGTTGCCGATATTGTCTCGATTTCCTCGACAGCCGCGTTCCTCAGCTATGAGGGTGGGGCTGGATACACTGCCGCCAAAGCAGCCCTGCATTCTGCCCTGGTCGGCTTGCGTCTCGAGCTCTCCGGCGAACCACTTCGGGTTGTCGAGATTGCTCCGGGAATGGTGAAGACAGATGAATTCGCCCTGAACCGCTTTGGCGGCGATGCCGCTCGAACCGAAGCGCTCTATGACGGTGTCGAAGCGCCGCTGGTCGCCGCGGACGTTGCTGAGGTTGTTCGGTATGCGCTTGAGTCACCTGCGCACGTCAATTTAGACCTCATTCAGATGAAACCTGTTGCTCAGGCTGCACAGCACAAACTTCATCGAGGACCGCTGGCCCCGAAGCTGTAATCGCCCCAGAATGCGCCCCGATAGAGTGAACAGGTGATCCGCCGCCTTGTAGAAATCTCGCGCCCCGTGCTGTGGATCAACACGATCGGCACCACAGTCATTGGGATGTGGTTGGCAGGCGAATTGTGGACGTGGGCGATCATCCCCATCCTCATCTGGGTGACGTTTCCCTTTAACTTGTTGATCTACGGGATCAACGACATTTACGACCAAGACACCGACGCTGACAATGACCGCAAGGGCGGGTATGGCGGGGCGAAAATCAAACCCCACGAAACCCGCATGATTGGCTGGGGAGTCATCCTCACCAACGTGCCCTTCCTGGTCTACTTCGCCATCACCCTTCCCTGGGAGGCCGTGGCCTGGATGGGTCTCTACGCTTTCTCGTTCTGGCAGTACTCCGCGACTCCGCTGCGCTTCAAGGGCCGTCCGATTCTGGATTCCCTATCGAACGCGGATTATGCGTTTCCGCTGGTGTTTGTCCCGCTTGCCTTGGGAGCGCCCGTCTTGTGGGCGGCAGCGATTGGGTTGATGGCCTGGTCAATGGCCAAGCACGTCTATGACGCCATTCAGGACATTGATGAAGATAGCGATGCAGGGATTCGCACCACCGCCGTGGTCTTTGGTGTGCGCGGTTCATTGATCTGGTCTGGCTTCTGGTGGATCGTCTCTACGGTCTTGTTTGCGCTGGTCAATATCCCTGTCGCGGTAGTGAATGCGGTCCTTGCGGGCTGGCTCGTTATTGCCCAGTGGCGCACACCCACGGTGGATGTTGCCCGAAGGCTGTATCGGTACTCCGTGGCATTCCCGTATGTCGCCGGGGCGGTTGCCGGGGTTCAGCTCGTTGCCGGCCTGACTTTTGGGTTGTACCCAACGCCGTGAGCTCTCGCATTGTTGTCATCGGAGCGGGGTTAGGCGGACTCGCGACCTCCGCTTTGCTCGCGAGAGCGGGTCATCAGGTCACCGTCATCGAGGGTCAGGAATGGGTCGGTGGCAAGAGCCGGCGGATCGACGTCTCAGGTCAAAGACTCGATACTGGACCATCCCTGGTCACGTTCCCTGACGTTCTGGAACAGATTCTTGATGCCTACGATGAGCTGGGCGGCGAATCGGGCACAGCCCGCGAAATCGCGGGGATAACGCTCGAGCGCTTGCCCGAGGTGGGTCGCTATTACTTCAAAGACCACCAAGCCAACCTCCCGGTCGAACAGGGCCACCCCTGGCGCGAGTCATGGGAACGATTTGAAGCGGAGAATGGACAACTCGGTCCGGCGATCACCCACCTGCTGACCACTGACCCCACCGATCCCGGGATTTTGGGCGCTGTGGTGAAGCTACTCTCGCGATACGGCACAAGGCTCACGACCCAGTCATACCTCGACTCCCTCACCTGGATGCCCAACGACGTCAAAGACGTCATCGCGATTCACACCCTGAATGCCGGTGTTGCACCCGATCAGACCCTGGCTCTCTTCGCGAGCATGGCCGCTGTGATGTCCAGCGATGGCGTTTTTGTTCCCCGCGGTGGTGTGTATGAGATTGCGAAGGGTCTCGAAGCTCTGGCGCTACACGCTGGAGTCACGATCCTCACGGGTGAGCCGGTGGTAGCGGTGCGAAAGGGTGAAGTGGACACCGCGACGGGGACGTATGCAGCCGACTATGTCGTGAGCGCTCTGGATGGCGGAATTCTCGAAGGACTCTTGGGGAAGAAAAGCCCGGAACCCTCGGCGTTATCGTGTTCAGGAGTTGCGATCTTTGGTGTGCTTGATGAAGAACTTCCCGAAGACATCGTGACCCACTCGGTGATGATGCCCGATCGGCCCGCGGAGCTCTTTGAATCGCTTGCCGCCCGAACAGTTCCGACTCAGACCATGGCGTTCTTGAACTACTACCAGGCACACACCATCTATCCCAACGACCGGCCCGTGGCTGCTCTGCTGCTGACAGCTCCGCCCAACGGGATGTCTGCTGCGATGGAGGACGAGTTTGTGCAGAGCGAATCGCGGCGGTTCTCAGACATGTTGGGTCTGGATCGCAGCATCACCGAACGCATGACGGATTACCGCATTTTGGACCCCGAATACTTTTCGAGCTTCGGCGCTATCGGCGGGGCGCTCTATGGCGCACCGGCTCCGTGGTGGCGCAGTGGACCTTTCCACACACCGCCCTACAACTCACCTCGCACCCCGTGGCTGTGGCGGGTGGGCTCGAGCGTTCATCCCGGTGGGGGAATCCCTGCCGTTCTCGGGGGAGTGCTGATTTCCACCCGACGAATGCTCCGCAAGATTTCGTAGCTGCCTCAGACGCGGTGCGCCGGCCTAATGTCCGCCTCACTCCCGATGGAGTGTTCGCCAGGGGAATCGATGGTGGCTCCGACCGGCATCGATCCGGTGACCTTTCGATTTTCAGTCGAACGCTCTACCAACTGAGCTACAGAGCCTTGGTGGAAGAAGAGCCTCTCTTCTGAGAGGCTCCCTCACTACCGCGACCCTGACGGGACTTGAACCCGCGACCTCCGCCGTGACAGGGCGGCACGCTAACCAACTGCGCTACAGGGCCTTGCGTATTAAATTATATGGTGACCCCAACGGGATTCGAACCCGTGCTACCGCCGTGAAAGGGCGGCGTCCTAGGCCACTAAACGATGGGGCCGTCTCGTGAGCCGAAGCACAGCAACAGGGACTGAGTCTAGAGAGCCTGACGAACTTATGCAAACCCCTAGAGTCCCTCGCCACACCGCTCCAAACGCGGAATGCTGTGAGTGATGTGGCTATCGTTATGTTCTGTGAGAGCCCCTAGTCCACGCCGGTTTTGGCCTGCCATCGCAACCTTGGGTGCGCTGGTGCTGGTCGTGAGCCTCGGCGTGCCCTCTCAGACACCTGCGTATGCCGACGAATTCCCGACCTGGGAAGAGGTTCAGGAAGCCCGCAAGGACGTCGCAGCCGCTGAGGCAAAAGTCAAAGAAATCATGGAACTCCTCGCCGGCCTAGAAGTGGCGGCCGCGGAAGCTGAGGAAGAAGCTGCTCGTCTGGGCGAAATCTATTACGACGCGCTCTATGAACTTGACGAGGCGACGTTCCAGCAGGCTCAGTTGCAATCCCAAGCCGATGGTGCGGCCGCCGTTGCGGAAGAGTCTCGCCTTAAAGCAGGCCAGTTTGTTGCCGAACTCGCGAGAGTCGGTGGGGCGGACCTCACCGCAACGCTCTTCATCAGCGGAGCTGACGCGACGGGGCTGTTGAGTCGCATCGGGTATGCCGCCAAGATTGCCGAACAAACTGACGGCATTTATGCCAGGGCGCTATCGGATCAGAACACGGCGCAGTCTCTCAGTGATCGGGCAGAAGTTGCCCGGCAAATTCGTGAAGATCTCCAACTGGTCGCCGAAAGCGCCTACGAGCAAGCCAACGCTGCGGCGATGCGCGCCTATGCCGCGGTAGAGGCACAGCTGGACAACAGCGCTCGCTTGGAGGCCCAACTGGAAGTGCTCATTGAACAACGAGAAGCAACTGAGGCGGATTACCAAAAAGGTGTGATTGCTCGCTCACAGTCAGCCATTCAGGGGATGATCGACCCCGGGCAAATCAGTGGTTCGGGGTGGGCGAGACCCTCCGGTGGCTACATCTCGAGTCACTATGGCCCGCGAATCCACCCCATTTATGGCATCGCGCGACTCCACGCAGGTATTGATCTCGCGACGGCCTGCGGCAACCCCGTCTATGCGGCTCGGTCCGGGCGCGTGAGCTACTCCGGGTGGCTGGGAACGTCTGGAAACTTCATCCGTGTCACCCATGACGACGGGTACACCACCGGGTACGCCCACCTGCAAAATGGCTCGCTGTATGTGAGGCTTGGCGAATCAGTCGTTACCGGGCAGCTCATCGGACGAATTGGATCGACCGGTGGTTCAACGGGCTGCCACCTGCACCTTGAAACACGCCAAAATATGGTGTCCCAGGATCCTTACCCCTTCTTCCTCAACCGAGGAATCAGGCTCGGATAGTCACTTAGTGACCGGGGAACGCCTTAATTCCTGCCTGCACGATCTTCTCGGCTTCGGCGGCTGAGGCCCAACCTTCGGTCTTGACCCACTTCCCCGGCTCGAGATCCTTGTAATGCTCGAAGAAGTGCTCGATTTCTTTGCGGGTGTATTCCGGAATGTCGGCTACATCCTGGATGTGGTCCCATCGCGGGTCACCGGCGGGAACTCCGACCACCTTCGCATCACTCCCGCCATCATCAGTCATGTTGAACACACCGACGGGACGAACAGTGACTCCCACACCCGGGAACAGTGGGTACTGGGTCAAAAGAAGCAGGTCAACGGGGTCACCATCGAGCCCGAGGGTGTCTTCAAAAAAGCCGTAATCCGTGGGATACACAAAGGTCGTGTACAGGACGCGGTCAAGGAACACGCGACCGGTCTTGTGATCAACCTCGTACTTGTTTCGGCTGCCACGGGGAATTTCAATGATGGCGGGGTATTCGGCCATGAAGAGCGACTCCTTAGAGAGAAAGTTTCGTGAAGTAACCTTACCGGGTGGCCCAGAGTTCAAGCCCTGCCCGGCGCCCTCGCCTGACTCCAGCGATGGCTGATGTGCGCCGAGCTGCCAGAGAATGGCTGGGCGAGCTCGAAGCCCACCCCGGCCACTCCCTGTTTCTGGTGGGTCTCAGTGGCGGCGGAGACTCCGTTGCGCTTGCGTGGGCGCTCTCAAAAGAGGCTGACGCCCTCGGCGTCACGGTGGGAGCCGTAGTTGTCGACCACGGTCTGCAGGAGGAATCGGCAGAAGTGGCCAGAAGTGCTGCGGCTCAAGCCGAAGAATTAGGTCTTTCGCCCGTTGTCATCAAAACCGTCAGCGTCCAGCCGGGCGGAAATATTGAGGAGCGCGCTCGAGTCGCGCGCTACCGCGCCTTCACCGAAGCGCTGCGAGAAACGGGAGCCTCGGGTGTGGTCGTGGCTCACTCGCAGGATGACCAAGCAGAAACTGTGCTCCTGGGGTTGGCCAGGGGAAGCGGGCCCAGCGGCCTGAAGGGTATGGCGCGACGCGATGGACACCTTCATCGCCCTTTCCTCGGGCTTCCCCGAGAAACTCTGCGTCAGGCGCTCACCGATGCGGGGCTGTCCTGGTGGGAGGACCCCCACAACGCGGATGACCAGTTTTCGCGCGTGAAAGTCCGCCAGTCGATCCTTCCGCTGATGGAGCGCGATATCGGACCGGGTGTCTCGGTTTCTCTCGCCCGAACTGCACAGCTTTTTCGCGAAGACTCGGAGGAACTCGATTCCCACGCCGATGCGTGGTTCACACACAATGCTCACAGTGATGACGATGGATCGTGGAGCGTGATGGTGAACGAGCTGGAAAAACTGGGGCCTGCGCTGCAAAGTCGAGTGCTGCGAACTCTCGTGGTTCGCGCCGGTGGCGGCCCGCCCACCTTTGTGCACACCCAGCACATCGTGTCCCTGGTGACCCGGTGGAGAGGCCAGTCGGCGGTGGATGTAGCCGGCGCTAGTGTGGAGCGCAAGGACGGGCGAATTGTCGCCCGAAAGAGCGCATAAGGCCAGGTTGTATGGAATTCGAGGACATCTCTTCCGATATCGAGTCGACAGTTCTGACATCTGAACAGATTGCCGAGGGCATTGCGCGGATTGCTCGCGACATTGAACGCGATCACCAGGGTCATGTCCCCCTTCTCATCGGTGTTCTCAAGGGTGCCGTCATGGTGATGGCCGATCTTTCACGAGAACTGCGTATTCCTTTGGAAATGGACTGGATGGCCGTGTCCAGCTACGGTGCCTCCACAAAATCCAGTGGCGTGGTGAGGATTGTGAAGGATCTCGAAATCTCGTTGGAGGGCCGCCACGTCATCATCGTGGAGGACATCGTGGACTCGGGTTTGACCCTGTCGTGGTTGCTGGAGAACTTCGAAAGTCGCCAAGCGGCCTCGGTGAAAGTTGCCACGCTATTGCGCAAACCCGACGCGATGAAAGTCGAGGTCCCTATCGACTACCTCGGTTTCGATATTCCCAACGACTTTGTCGTCGGGTATGGGCTCGACTACGCCGAGTCATACCGAAATCTGCGGGGCGTCGGTGTTCTCAAACCCGAGGTCTATGGAGGGGCGTAATCCCCTGTGCCCCGGGCGAACACGTGGTCAATCGCGACCGCATCGCGCTAGCCTGTTAGCTTGACTCCCGGTCCACCGAAAGGCACCAGTTCCCCGTCATGGCAGAGAAGAAAACATCCCTGAAATCATTGATCAGAGGACCCCTGCCCTATGTTCTGGTGGGTTCGCTGATTGTGCTCATTGGTGTTTCCCTGTTGACCGCGAGTGGATTCCGGCCAGTGACGACCCAGCAGGGCCTGGAATTGCTCCAGGACAATCAAGCCGAGTCCGTCACAATCATCGATGGTGAGCAGCGCGTTGACCTGGAGTTGCGCTCGTCTTTCGACGGGTTGGGAACCCAGGTCCAGTTCTACTATGTCGCCCCCCGTGGGGAAGAGATCATCCAGGCCGTGAACAACTCAGACGTCGCCGAATTCGATGACGAAGTTCCCCGCACGAACTGGTTCGTCTCACTCTTGGGGCTGATTTTGCCCTTCGTCATCATTGGTCTGATTTTCTGGTTCTTGCTCTCGAGCATGCAAGGTGGCGGATCTCGCATCATGCAGTTTGGAAAATCGCGCGCGAAACTTGTCTCCAAAGAGACTCCGACGGTGACCTTCGATGACGTTGCGGGGGCTGATGAGGCCATCGAAGAACTCCACGAGATCAAAGAGTTCCTGAAGGACGCGGAGAAGTTCCAAAAAGTCGGCGCCAGAATACCCAAGGGCGTGCTCCTCTATGGTCCTCCGGGAACCGGTAAAACTCTTCTTGCGCGCGCTGTTGCGGGTGAGGCGAATGTCCCGTTCTACTCGATTTCCGGCTCGGACTTTGTCGAAATGTTTGTCGGCGTGGGCGCATCCCGGGTCCGGGACTTGTTCACTCAGGCCAAAGAGAACGCTCCCGCCATCATCTTCGTGGACGAGATTGACGCTGTGGGCCGACACCGTGGCGCAGGAATGGGCGGTGGCCACGACGAGCGTGAGCAAACGTTGAACCAGCTGCTCGTCGAGATGGATGGTTTTGATCCCAAAACCAATGTCATCTTGATTGCCGCGACCAACAGGCCTGACATTTTGGACCCAGCCCTGTTGCGGCCTGGGCGTTTTGATCGCCAAATTCAGGTCGATGCCCCCGATATGAAGGGCCGTCAGCAGATTCTTGAGGTTCACGCCAAGGGCAAGCCCATGGCCAAGAACGTTGACCTCGCGGTTCTCGCGCGCAAGACCCCAGGGTTTACGGGCGCCGATCTGGCAAACGTTCTCAACGAGGCCGCCTTGCTGACCGCGCGGGCTAACGGAACGAAGATTTCCAATGAACTCCTGGATGAGGCCGTGGATCGCTCGATGGCTGGCCCGCAGCGCCGCACCCGGTTGATGAGCGACAAGGAACGACTCGTGACGGCCTATCACGAGGGTGGTCACGCTCTCGCGGCAGCAGCGATGAGAAATAGCGACCCGGTGACAAAGGTGACAATTTTGCCCAGGGGCCGAGCCCTCGGATACACGATGGTGCTTCCTCTGGATGACAAGTATTCGGTGACACGAAACGAACTTCTTGATCAGCTGGCCTATGCGATGGGAGGTCGGGTCGCTGAAGAGATCGTCTTCCATGACCCCACCACGGGTGCGTCCAACGACATTGAGAAAGCGACCAGCATTGCGCGTCGCATGGTGACCGAATACGGCATGAGTGCAGACATCGGTGCAATCAAGTTGGGCCAGGCAAGCGGCGAAGTCTTCTTGGGCCGCGACATGGGCCACCAACGTGACTACTCGGATGCACTCGCGCAATCTGTGGATCGCGAGGTGCGCGCGCTGATCGACCACGCTCACACCGAGGCGTGGAAAGTGATTACCGACAACCGGGCAATCCTCGACCGCTTAGCCACGGAGTTGCTGGAAAAAGAGACACTCGACCACCTGCAGTTGGCCACCATCTTTGAGCGCGTCAAGAAACTCCCCGAGCGTCCTCTGTGGCTATCCAGTGGGGAGCGTCCGCCCTCGAAGAAGGGCCCAGTGAGTGTGCCCGCAAAGAAAGCAGCTGCGGCTACAAAGCCCGCGGCAAAGGCTGGCGCACGCAAGCCCGCACCCGCAAAAAAACCGGCAGCGAAGAAATCCGCCTCCGGTTCTTCCGCGCAAGGTTCTCGTGGATAGCGAGGCGATCAAGAAGGCTGTCCATGACATCCTTGTGGCCGTTGGAGAAGACCCCACTCGAGAAGGTTTGTCGACGACACCGGATCGTGTGGCTGAACTCTTCGCAGACCTCTACTCCGGTGTTGGCGTAGACCCTGTCAGCGTTCTGCGCGATGCCACCGCGGTTCCCGCTGGTGAATCCGAACGGGGCGACATGGTCGCGTTGAGAGATATTTCGTTCATTTCCTTGTGCGAGCACCACCTCCTGCCCTTCGAAGGCTTTGCGAGCGTGGTCTACGAGCCGCGTGCTGCGATTGTCGGGCTTGGCACGTTGGCCACCGTGGTGGAGGTGACGGCACGGCGTCCGCAGCTCCAGGAACGCGTGGGCGAAATGGTCGCCCAGGCACTGGTGACCTCGGGTGTTGCTTCGGGAGCACTCGTCCTCGTCTCCGCAATTCACGGGTGCGTGTCCTACCGCGGGCCCAAGCAGCGCCTAACCACTGTGACGGTCGCGGCCGAAGGGTCCCTTGCGGAGGGGACCAAACGTCACGAAGCCCTCCTGCTTGCAGGAGGAGAGGACTGGGTGTGACCACTCCGTCGAGGCCAGAGTTGTGGGGTGTACTCAACGTCACGCCGGATTCCTTCAGTGACGGAGGCCTCTTTACCGACTCCCAGCGCGCGCTCGAGCACGCTCGCGAGCTTGTCGACCAGGGAGCATCCGTGGTTGATGTGGGAGGCGAATCGACCAGGCCTGGCGCGACCCGCGTGAGCGCGGAAGACGAAATCTCTCGAGTAATTCCTGTCGTGGCGGCACTGTCGTCAGCCGGTGTGCGCGTCAGTGTCGACACGATGCGTGCGACCACTGCGAGGGCTGCCATCGATGCGGGGGCTGGCATCATCAATGACGTCTCCGGAGGGCTTGCAGACCCCGACATGTTTGCCCTGATAGCCGACTCAGACGCTGACTATGTGATGATGCATTGGCGCGGACACAGCGACACAATGGACGATCGCGCGCACTACGACGACGTGGTTGCAGAGGTTGCTCAGGAAGTGACCGCACGAGTAAATCTCGCTGTGGAATCCGGTATTTCAGCAGATCAAATACTGCTGGACCCGGGCCTTGGTTTTGCGAAAACCCCCGCACACAATTGGCAACTCCTGCGGAATCTCTCGGACGCGATTCCTGGTCCCTCCCGCGTGGTGGTGGGTGCATCGCGCAAGCGTTTTCTTGGCGAGGTTGTCTCCGGCGAGCATGAGCCCAGAGATCGCGACGGCGTCTCTGCTGCGTTGGGCGTGCTCCTCGCGGACCAGGGTGTTTTTGCGCTGCGCGTCCACAATGTGACGGCGCATCGGGAAGCACTGGATGTCTGGCAGGCTTTACGGGAAGGAGGCACGTCGTGAGAGACACCATCACCCTCGAGGGCATTGAGGCTTTCGGGTATCACGGGGTCTTTGACCACGAGCGCGGGGAAGGTCAAACCTTTCGTGTGGACGTCGAGATTGAGACGTCTTTTGATGACGCGATTACCAGCGACGATGTCGCCCACACCATTGACTACGGGGTCCTGGCAACACGCGTTGTCGACATTGTTCAAGGTGAGCCAGCGAACCTCATCGAAACAGTGTGCGACCGAGTTCTGACGATGGTGTTGTCCTTGGGCGCTGTTCACGCTGCCCGGGTCACGATTCATAAACCGCAGGCGCCGATTGAGGTGCCCTTTTCGAATGTGTCCGTGTCGATGCGCAGGGAGGCGACCCCATGATGGACGGCGACACCTGGGTCTCCTGCGTTGTGGCGCTGGGGACAAATGTGGGCAACCGTGAGGAGATCGCCTTTCGAGCGCTGGCAGACATAGCTGCGACCGAGGGGTTTCGGGTGACGGGCTCCTCGTCGTTACAGGAAACCGTGGCGTTGGGACCCGATGGCCCCAACCCGGATGCGCCCGCGTACGTGAACCAGATCATTTTGATGGAAAGCGCCTGGTCGGCGCACAAAACCCTCGAACACCTGATGTCGATTGAGCGCCAGCACGGTCGTGAGCGCACGGGTGAGCGCTACGCCGATCGCACGCTCGATCTGGACCTCATTGTCTACGGGGAGCGGATAAGCGACGATCCGGTCGTGACCACCCCGCATCCTCGAGCACACGAGCGACGTTTTGTGTTGGAACCCTGGTATGACATTGATCCCGGCGGACACCTTCCAGGTCGGGGCCCGATCGAAGCACTACTTGCCTCACTGCCCGCCGACCCCACATGACTCACACTGCCGGCTCGCACCTCACCACCTGGGCACTCGTGGGGGGCGTGCTGACCTGGGCAGCGCAGTGGCTGCTTGTGTCCTCAGGGCAACCCTCGCTGGTGCCCCCACTCACCTGGGGCGTTGCACTGGGCCTGATGGGCAGTGTGCTCCTTGCGCTGGCGTGGCCGATTAGGGCGCAGGTTCGTGCCGAACGCTCCGGTCCCCGCGTAGATCCGATCTTTGCCACGCGAGTAGTGCTTCTCGCCAAAGCAGGCGCGCTGGCAGGGGCGCTCTTCGCGGGAGCAGGTGCAGGGTTCCTCGTGTTTTTTTCCACTCGTCCCGTCCTCTCCCCCGTAGCACTCTGGCTCAGCGGCCTCGCCCTCATCGGAGCTCTAGTCTTGATGGTGGCGGCACTGGTGGCGGAGCGTTGGTGCACCCTGCCGCCGCAGGAGCCCGAGCACGACCCCGCCGGGGTCCCTGGAGGAGAAGTGTTATGAGCGAGGCGACAACCTGGCAGAGCGTGAATTCCCGATATCAGCTCGAAGCGCTCCTGCACACTCTGGGAGCATCCGCGCTGCCCATTGCTTTGACCACCATTCCTCTGTGGGTGGACGAGCCGGAAGTGGCCTGGCTGTCCTGGTACGCGCTTGCTGTCGGGCTGGGCGTTGTCGCGCTGGTCGTGGGCTTTATTCCCCGACGAGTTCGAGCCCTGGGGTATGCACTGCGCACGGACGACCTTGTTTTTCGCCGCGGAGTGATTTTTCAGCGGCAGGTAGCTGTTCCGTATGGGCGCCTGCAGTTGGTGGATGTCACCCGCGGCCCGCTCTCTCGAATCCTCGGCCTTTCTGAACTTCGTTTGGTGACCGCTGCCGCTGCCACGGGAGTCAGCATTCCCGGACTACCCCTCGCTGTTGCAGAGCAACTGAGGGACCAGTTGATTTCGGTTGCAGAAACGCGACGAGCGGGTCTCTAGGAATGACACCAGCAGTTCTGCGGCACGCAGCGGACTTGCGGGGTGGGCAGTGGTTTCGACTTCATCCCCTCACTCCGGTGCTCCAGGGCGGCGTAGTCCTTCTGGGGCTTGCCGGGGCAGCATTCGCAGCCCTCTGGGAAACAGTGATTCTGCGCACGATTCTGGTGGTCGCGGGTGTGGAAGACGACGACGAGGGAAGTGACGTCGCCTACCTGATTGCGGATTCCCTGGGGTTCATTGCCCTGGGAGCGATTGTCGTCCTGGTGGTCTCGGCAACGGTGTTCTGGCTGCAGTGGCGGGTGCACGTGGTGCGGATGGATGACGACGTGCTTGAGATCCAGAAGGGCGTCATTGCGAAGTCCTCGCGACGAGCGAGACGCGACCGCATCAACACAATTGGCGTTCGCAGGCCCCTGATTCCGCGCCTGCTCGGTCTGGCCAAGCTGGATGTTCAAGCCGCCGGTAATGATGCAAACGTGGTCTTGGCCTACCTCCCCTACAGCGTCGCCCAAGAAGTACGTCGCGAAATCCTCCAGACTCCTGGGCCCAGTGTCCAGGAGTCAGAACCCCAGGTTGTGACGCGAGAGCTCGAAGTGTCGCTTTTTCGCTACCTGGCCTCACTTGTGGTCAGCGTGGAATCGGTGTTCTTTGGGACCGTGCTGGTGGGCACGACGGTGGCGGCGTTGACGACCGACGAGCTCGTTGCCTGGCTCGGTCCTATTGCGACGGTCTTTGGATACATCACCTTCCTGGCTGACCGGTTTTTCCGCGTGGGGAACTTTGTCATCGACTCCATCGAGGGAGACGTGCGAGTATCCCTCGGTTTACTCTCAACAAGCGTGGAAACGATTCCCCCGGCCCGAATTCACGCACTCCAAATCTCGCAACCGTGGCCCTGGAAACTCCTGGGGTGGTGGAGGGTGGATGCCAACCTGGCGTCAACCCCGGGGTCACAAAACAAGAAAACGCCCGCGCACACCCTGTTGCTCCCTGTCGCAACAACCACCGAAATGCTGCGCATGGTCGACTTGTGTCTTCCGGGCCTTCGAGACGATTCGTCCCGGGCGCAGATCACGGCGATGCTGGGCTCAGACTCGAAGGACTGGGACGATCATGGCGTGCCGGAGATGTCCCTAGTCACAGCGTCGAAGCGGGCCCGGTATCGAATACCCCTGAGTGCTGGGGTGACCGGCAGTGCGGTGGTGGGGGAGGTTGTCGCACTGCGAACTGGCCGCTGGATTGCGAAGCTTTCACTTGTTCCGATGGCCCGCATACAGAGCTCCAGCGTGTCCCAGGGGCCATGGCATCGAGCACTGGGGCTCTCCAGCTTCGCCCTCGAGAGTGTGGAGGGGCCAGTCTCGACGCGGGTGCTGGGCCTTGACACTTCTCAAGCGCTGAGATGGTGGGACACTGTTCACGAGCTCACCGTCAGCGCGGTGGCTCAGAGACCACGCACGCGAACCCCTCGGAAGAAGACGACGTGAATTCCACACGGCTTGGAGTCGGAATCATCGGGGCTGGTCGCGTGGGGCCCCTCTTTGCCGCGGCGCTTACTCGCGCGGGTCATGGACTGGTCGGCATTACGCCACCCTCGGCTGCGTCGAAAGAAAGAGTTGACGCCGTCTTAGGTGGCGTTGTCTATGCCGACCCGCTGGAGATCATAGAACGCAGCGAGTTGGTTGTTCTCGCCCTCCCGGACCAGGAACTGCAGCCCTTCATCGAAGGAATGAGCCTTCAGAATGCTTGGACGACGGGACAGATCGTTCTTCACACCTCCATTACTCACGGTCTTGCAGTGCTCGATAGTGCGCGCGCTCAAGGAGTGATACCACTGGCGGTCCACCCGCTCATGGAGTTCACGGGGACCAGCATGGATTTGGCGAGAATCTCGGGAGCCTGGTGTGTGATTAGCGCACCTGCTGTTGCGGAGCCCATCGCGAGTGCGCTTGCAGTGGAAATGGGAATGGAACCACTGGTGGTGTCCGACGAGAATCGCTCCCACGTTGCGTCCGCTATTGCCCTGGCGACCAGTTTTTCTCACACCACCATTCATGAGGCCGCGACGCGTTTGAAAGCCGCGGGTATCGATAACCCGGGAGTGGTGATGCAACCGTTGGTGAGCTCCAGTGTGGAGAACGCGCTGCGTCTCTTCGCCGGTAACGAGCGCGAGCTCGGAGGTGAGGACTGATGCCCGCGATCATCCACACTCTCGGGGACCTCGAGGGCATTCGTGAGGCCTGGAGGTCGGCAGGGGAGAGCGTTGCTCTGGTTCCCACCATGGGATCTCTCCACGAGGGGCACAAGGCGCTGGTGGCGGAAGCGGGAACCCTGGCTGATCGAGTAGTGGTGAGTATCTTTGTGAATCCTCTGCAGTTTGGCGCGGGCGAGGACTTTGAGAAGTATCCGCGCTCGCTCGCCGAGGACGAAGCGTTTCTCGCAGACACCACCGTGGACATCATCTTCGCCCCTGACGTCGATGTGGTGTATCCAGAAGGCCCAGAAGTTGCGCCCACCCTCGATGCCGGAGCCGTGGGGGAGCTCTACGAGGGAGCCTCAAGACCCGGGCATTTTGCCGGCGTGCTCACGGTTGTGAAGCGGCTATTCGACTGCGTGAATCCGGATGTCGCCGTATTTGGGCGCAAAGACGCTCAGCAGCTGTTTCTGATCGAGTCCATGTCAAACGCCATGAAATTGGGAATCCGGATTGTTGAGGTGGGCACCGTGCGAGACGCTGATGGATTAGCGCTCTCGAGCCGCAATGCGTATTTGTCTCCCACGGAACGAGACCAGGCACGCGCGATCCCCGAGGCCCTGGAGACTGCGAGCCATGCGGACAACCCCCATGAGGCAGTTCGTGTCGTCAGGCAAGCGCTGGAGAGTGCGCCGGGAATCGTCGTGGACTACGTCGATGCGGTCGACCCGGACACGTTCCTTCCCGTCTTTGATTCCGAGATGGTGCAGCACGCGCACCTGATCGTGGCGGCGAATGCGGGGAGTGTTCGCTTGATAGACAACCGCCTGCTGCACTTTGGTCAGTAGGCTTGCCAGAGTACAGCGCCCCTTCGCAGGAATTTCATGACCATGACTGATGCCCCCACTCCCGGCCCCGAGGTCGATGACATTGACGAACAGCACGCTGTTCGTCTGGGCAAGCGCGAGCACATGCTCGCCGCCGGAATGGAGCCATTTCCTGTAGCGGTTCCGATCACGACAACAATTTCCCAGGTGCGCAGTGCGCATCCCGATCTTGCGCCGGAAGCCGAAACGGGAGAAATCGTCGGAATCGCGGGCCGCGTGGTCCACATGCGCGTGACCGGAAAGCTTGCGTTCCTCTCGTTGCAGGGCGGCTCGGGCGAGCGTTTGCAAGCCATGGTGTCCTTTGGCGAAGTGGGAGAGGAATCGTTCGAGTCGCTCAAGGAGCTCGTGGATCTCGGAGACCACGTGTTTGTCTCAGGCGAAGTCATCGCCTCCAAGCGCGGTGAGCTCTCCGTGATGGTCTCGAGCTGGCAGATTGCCGCCAAAGCCGTTATGCCACTGCCCAACTTGCACAGTGAATTGAATGAAGAGACCCGCGTTCGCCAGCGATATCTGGATTTGATTGTCCGCGAACAGGCTCGCGAGACGGTCCGGGCGAGAGCGCAGGTCAACGCATCACTGCGGTCGACCTTTGCCGAGCACGACTACCTCGAGGTGGAAACCCCGATGTTGCAGGTTCAACACGGTGGAGCATCCGCACGGCCGTTTATTACGCACTCCAATGCCTTTAGTACGGACCTGTTCCTCCGTATCGCCCCAGAGCTGTATTTGAAGCGGGCCGTCGTAGGAGGTATCGAGCGGGTATTCGAGATCAACCGAAATTTCCGCAACGAAGGGGCAGACTCCACCCACAGCCCTGAGTTTGCAATGCTCGAGGCATATCAGGCGTACGGTGACTACCACCAGATGGCAGATCTGACCCAGGAGCTCATCCAAAAAGCGGCCATAGCTGTGCAGGGATCTACCACAGTGACCTGGGCTGATGGCACCGAATACGACTTGGGTGGGCAGTGGGACAGATTGTCGCTCTATGACAGCCTCAGCGATGCCAGTGGAACCCGCATTACTCCCGAGACTCCGCTGGACGAACTCGAGGTCATGGCGAAAAAGCTCGGAATCGAGGTCTCACAACCCACGGCCGGAAAACTTGTGGAGGAGCTGTGGGAGCACTTCGTTATTGCCCAGCTGACGTCCCCGACTTTCGTCATGGACTACCCACTGGACACGTCACCCCTGGTGCGTGAGCACCGCTCCATTCCGGGCGCTGTGGAAAAGTGGGATCTCTATGTTCGAGGGTTCGAGTTAGCGACGGGATATTCAGAACTTGTGGATCCCGTTATTCAGCGCGAGCGGTTTGTCGAGCAAGCAAAGCTCGCCGCGAAGGGCGACCTCGAGGCCATGGCACTGGATGAAGATTTCCTTCGAGCACTCGAGCACGGAATGCCACCCAGCGGGGGAATGGGAATGGGAATTGACCGTTTGCTGATGGCCATTACGGGCCTGGGAATCAGGGAAACGGTGCTGTTCCCCTTGGTTAAGTCGACTTAGTCGTCGAGGGGTAGACCGCGCTTGGCGCGCTCTTCGCGCTCAATGCGCTTGTAACTCTCGCGCTCTCCGCGGTCCGCGGTCAAGATGGAGCGCATGATGAACCAAAAAATCAACCCGATCAGGATGGTGGGCGTCACCGAAAAGAGCGCGTTGGCCCAAAAATTCTCAATCATCCTGGGTCCTAGCCTACGAGTGCACCGATAGCCACGGCGATGGCCAAACCACCCAGCATGACGAGTAATCCCAGCCGTGCCGGCGGGAGGGCTGACTTCTTGGGTGAGGATGCCACGTGTAGAAGTGTAAGACAGCGAACCTGGCGTTTCCTGTCATCTCACGCTGGGGGCGAACACCGCCCCACGGGGAAGTTCCAGCGCTTATTCTCATGACACGAGCATTGGCGAAGAGTTTCGCCACGAAGGAGCGAAAAGATGTTTGAGAGGTTTACCGACCGGGCACGCCGAGTCGTTGTCTTGGCGCAAGAAGAAGCCAAGATGCTGAACCACAACTACATCGGGACCGAGCACATTCTCTTGGGTCTCATCCACGAGGGCGAAGGCGTTGCCGCCAAGGCTCTCGAATCGCTCGAGATTTCCCTGGAAGCTGTCCGCGAGCAGGTCCAAGAGATTATTGGTCAGGGCCAGCAGGCTCCCACCGGTCACATTCCTTTTACTCCCCGTGCCAAGAAGGTCCTCGAACTGAGCTTGCGTGAAGCGCTGCAGCTGGGACACAACTACATCGGGACCGAGCACATTCTCTTGGGTCTCATCCGCGAGGGCGAAGGTGTTGCTGCACAGGTTTTGGTGAAACTGGGCGCTGATCTCAACCGCGTGCGTCAGCAAGTTATCCAGTTGCTCTCGGGATACCAGGGCAAAGACCCTGTCTCTGTGGGTGGCTCCGAGACAGGAAGCGACAAGGGTTCGCAGGTTCTGGACCAGTTTGGTCGCAACCTCACGCAGGCTGCTCGTGAAGGCAAACTCGACCCGGTCATCGGCCGCGAGCGCGAGATGGAACGCGTCATGCAAATCCTGTCGCGTCGTTCGAAGAACAACCCGGTCCTGGTGGGAGAACCCGGCGTCGGAAAGACCGCCGTCGTGGAGGGTCTCGCTCAAGCAATCGTGAAGGGTGACGTTCCAGAAACCCTGAAAGACAAGCAGCTGTATTCCTTGGACCTCGGTTCGCTCATTGCAGGTTCGCGATACCGCGGTGACTTCGAGGAGCGTCTGAAGAAGGTCACGAAAGAGATCCGTACCCGCGGTGACATCATCGTCTTCATCGACGAGATCCACACACTGGTGGGTGCCGGTGCCGCTGAGGGCGCAATTGACGCCGCGAGCATTCTGAAGCCGTTGCTGGCCAGAGGTGAGCTGCAGACAATTGGTGCGACGACTCTGGATGAGTACCGCAAGCACTTCGAGAAGGACGCCGCCCTGGAGCGTCGCTTCCAGTCTGTTCAGGTGCACCAGCCAAGCCCAGCGCACACCATCAACATCCTCAAAGGGCTGCGCGACAAGTACGAGGCGTTCCACAAGGTGTCGATCACGGATGGCGCCATTGAGGCCGCAGTGAACCTCTCCGATCGTTACGTCCAGGATCGTTTCTTGCCGGATAAGGCCATTGACCTGATCGATGAGGCCGGAGCGAGACTTCGCCTGTCCATCCTCTCGAGCCCTCCGGAGCTTCGCGAGTTTGATGAAAAGATTGCCGACGTTCGCTCCCGCAAGGAAGGCGCGATCGAAGGCCAAGACTTCGAGAAGGCCGCTTCTCTTCGTGATGAAGAGAAGACGCTTTTGGGCGAACGCCTTCAGCTTGAGAAGAAGTGGCGCAGTGGCGAAGCCGGCGGCACGGGAGTTGTCGACGAGGGCGTTATTGCCGAGGTTCTCGCCGCCGCGACCGGTATTCCTGTCTTCAAGCTGACTGAGGAAGAAACCGCACGCCTGATGTTCATGGAGAAAGCCCTGCACCAGCGCGTGATTGGTCAGGAGCAGGCAATTTCGGTGCTCTCCAAGACCATTCGACGCACCCGCGCCGGTCTGAAAGACCCCAAGCGCCCCAGTGGTTCCTTTATCTTTGCCGGTCCTACCGGTGTGGGTAAGACGGAGCTCGCGAAGGCTCTCGCCGAATTCTTGTTTGATGACGAAGATGCGCTGATCGCGCTTGATATGTCCGAGTACGGAGAAAAGCACACCGTCTCACGTCTGTTTGGTGCCCCTCCAGGATTCGTCGGTTTCGAAGACGGCGGGCAACTAACCGAAAAGGTTCGTCGCAAGCCCTTCAGCGTGGTCCTCTTTGACGAGATCGAAAAAGCTCACCCCGATATCTTCAACTCACTGTTGCAGGTGCTCGAAGAAGGTCGCCTGACCGATGGGCAGGGCCGAGTGGTGGACTTCAAGAACACCGTGATCATCATGACGACCAACCTGGGAACCAAAGACATCACCGGTGGTCCTGTGGGCTTCACCCTCGAGGGGGACACCGAGGCTAGCTACCAGTCGATGCGAGCAAAGGTTATTGAAGAACTGAAGAAGAACTTCAAGCCCGAGTTCCTCAACCGTGTTGATGACACGATTGTGTTCCCTCAGTTGAACCAGGAAGAACTGATGCAAATTGTGCACCTGTTCGTCAAGCGCCTGGGCGATCGCCTTCTCGATCGCGACATGACGATGTCGGTGAGCGACGAGGCGCGCAAGCAGCTCATCCATCTTGGGTGGGATCCCACCATGGGAGCACGCCCTCTGCGTCGTGCTGTTCAGCAGAATGTCGAGGATCCCTTGAGCGAGCGCATCCTGCAGGGTGAGCTCTCCCCAGGCGAGCACATCGATGTGGACTTCGATGGCACGGAATTCACCTTCGTCAGCAAGAAGCGCGACGTAGAACCCGTCGAAGCCGGAGTGCTCGAGTCCTAAGCGCTACGCTTTCCTCGTGAACACTGGAGAAAGCTGGAGTATTCGGCGCGCAAAGACGTCGGATATCCGCGCAATTGGGCGGCTGATCGAGCCGCTCGTGGAAGCGCGGGTACTCCTGGGTAAAGATCTCGTTGTGCTCTTCGAGGCGGTCCAAGAGTTCACCGTTGCAGAGAACGCCGCCGGAGATATCGTCGGCTGCGGCGCGCTACACGTCTTTTGGGAAAACTTGGGCGAAATTCGCACGCTCGCGGTCTCGCCCGACCACCTCGGTCAAGGAATTGGCGCAGCCCTCGTGGCATCGCTGGAGGCCCAGGCGCGAGAGCTGGGGCTGAGCATGCTTTTTTGCCTGACGTTCGAGGTGGACTTCTTCCAGCGGCACGGGTTCCACGTTGAAGAGGATCAGATTCTCGACCCGGAGGTCTACGTTGAGTTGGTGCGCTCGCCCGATGAAGGTGTTGCAGAGTTTCTTGATTTGGCGCGGGTGAAGCCCAATACCCTCGGAAACGCTCGGCTGGTCAAAGACCTTAGCTAAAGCTGTAAGTTCCTAGGCTCGCCGGGTGTGAGGCCCAGGATTTCTGTAGTCAAGTCGTACCCTAGGGCTATGTCTCAGGCCTCCCGTCCACTTCCTGCCTCGGTCTATTGGCGCAGGCGGCTGGTGGTTTTGGGGGGCGTTTTCGCCGTTATCGCCGTCATTGTCCTGATCGTGGTGAGGCCAGGCTTTGGAACAACCGCCGAGCCCGTCGATGAGGAACTTGACACTGTTGCAGTGGTCGAGATTCCCAACTGTTTACCCAGCCAACTCGAGCTGACGGCCCGGACCGATCAGAGCAGCTACGACGCCGGGGTCCAGCCCCAGCTCTGGATGGGTGTCAAGAACATCTCTGCCGTGGAGTGCACTGTCAGCGTGGGCACGGACGTGCAGAAATACGTCATCTCTTCAGGACCTGACCTCATCTGGTCGTCTGAGCACTGCCAGCAAGGCGCCGTCCCCTACGACGTGACATTGGGGCCTGGGTCCGAACAAGAGACCTCCTCGCTCGCATGGGATCGCACCCGCTCGACCCCTGAAACCTGTGATGGCGAGCGTCCAATAATGCCCGGCGGCGGAGCGAGCTATCACCTCAGCGTTTTCTTAGGCGATCTGGAGTCGCCCGAGACCAAGCAGTTCCTGCTGGACTAAAAGTCCGGGTTCTTCGAGGCTTTGGGGCTTCCTGCGAAAGCTTTCGTTATGGCCTCGTGGATGCTCGGCGTGGTGTGATCCAGAAGCGAGGAGAACCCTAACCGGGTGGCCTCTGAGGTCCTCTGAGGGGCCTGAGTTACGGCTCTAATCTCCCCTGCGAGGCTGATTTCTCCCATCGCTGCCATGTGAGGGGAAAGCGGGATGTCTTTGGCGGCACTCGCGATGGCCAAGGCAATTGCGAGGTCGGTCGCTGGCTCGTGCACCCGAATGCCTCCCACTGTGGAGACATACACATCGGCCGAGGACACCGGAATACCGGCCCGGCGCTCGAGCACAGCCAGAATCATCGCGACCCTGGAGGACTCCACGCCATTGACGACCCGACGGGGCTGGGCGGCCGTGCTCGGCACAACGAGAGCTTGGATCTCTACCGGTAATGCCCGTCTGCCCTCGAGAGCAATCGTCGTGCAGGTGCCGCTGACCGGCTTCGTCGTGTGGGAGCGGAAAAGTGAGCTGGGGTCCGGGACTTCAATGATGCCCTCGCCACTCATTTCGAAACAACCGACTTCGTCGGTGGGCCCAAAACGATTCTTCAGCGCTCGAATAAACCGCAGAGATGTTTGGCGATCACCTTCGAAATGACAGACAACGTCGACGAGGTGCTCGAGAGTCCGAGGGCCCGCTACCTGGCCATCCTTCGTGACGTGACCGACCAAGATGATGGGCAAATTCGAGTCCTTGGCTACGCGGGTGAGTGTGGCAGCAACCTCACGAACCTGGGCAACCCCACCTGCGGAGCTATCCAAAACTCCGGATGACACGGTCTGGACGGAGTCCACGATGAGTAAATCAGGACGCACCTGGTCAATATGTCCAAGGACTCCCCCGAGGTCTGTTTCGTTGGCGAGGAACAGGTTATCGTCGAGCCCGTTGGTTCTGGATGCCCTGAGGTAGACCTGACCGGCGGATTCTTCAGCGCTCACATAGAGCACCTTCTTTCCACCCTGGGCAGCCTTGGCGGCGACATCAAGAAGCAAGGTTGATTTACCCACCCCCGGCTCTCCGGAGAGCAAAATCACCGCACCCGGGACAATTCCGCCGCCCAGGACGCGGTCAAACTCTCCCACACCGGTTCCGACGTGTCCGCTCTCACTCCCTGTGTGCTGAGTGATGGGTTTCGCAACTCGTTCAGCACTCGGGGTGATCGCAACTGCTTGTCGTGAAGCGCTTGTGGGGGCTCCAACTTCGACCACAGTGCCCCAGGTCTGGCATTCACCACACCGGCCAACCCACTTGAGTGTTGTCCACCCGCACTCATCACAACGGTAGGGAGCCTCGGTCTTTGCCATGGTACGAGCCTAAAGCTCCTCACTGACAGGGGCTGAAGGCACAGGTGGTGTCTGTGTAAACTAGCGGGCGGTACCGTGTCCGAGCGGCCGAAGGTGCAACTCTCGAAAAGTTGTGTGGGTGAAAGTCCACCGTGGGTTCAAATCCCACCGGTACCGCCAAGCGTCTCAATGAACATCTGCTTACAGA
The DNA here is from genome assembly GCA_018666065.1 of Microbacteriaceae bacterium. GTDB lineage: Bacteria > Actinomycetota > Actinomycetes > Actinomycetales > Microbacteriaceae > Pontimonas. The sequence continues at coordinate 27,549 of JABJAO010000100.1, forward strand.
TCAGAAGCTCCGGATTCCGGGCCCTTATCGTCCAGGAATCCAGTAAACCTTGCGAAGCGACTCGTGGACACGCCAGATTGTGTGCTCGCCATCCATGAGGCGCAGTGTTGTTCCGGGGGAGAGCTCGTGAACGGTCACGTCACCGTCGATTGTCCGCTCTAGGGTCCCGCGCCCAGCGATGATGACACACATTTCATCGGCCTCCACGTCGCTCATCGCCCCCGGCGTCATTTCCCACACGCCCCACTCAGAACCGTCCCCCGCGTCTGCTTCCCAGAGACCAGTGGAGGGAGAACCCTCCACCACCTGTGAGGGTGGCACCGGTTCATAGGTGAGTTCGAGCGTGAGGGCGTCGAGAAGGCGATCCTTCACGAGTCAAAGCCCAGGCCGAAGGTGTCGAGGGTTCGAAGAAACAGTCCGCGTCGACCTTCCCTGTGGTCTGCTCGGTTGATCGCTGCCCTGGTGAGCTGGACCGCCGGATAACACAGCGGTTCTGGCGGAAAGGGAGTCGGGAGGGATTTCACCATCTGCAGTTCGGTGCGCCAGGTGGTTTCACCTTCTAGTTGGTCCAGCATGACCTCAGCGGCGAAGCGGGTAGCGGCGACACCAAGCCCGGTGAATCCCGCCGCATAGGCAACCCTGGACTGGTGAGCGGTAGCGAAAAACGCGCTAAAGCGGCTGCAGGTGTCAATCGCACCTGCCCATCGGTGGCTAAATCGAACACCCTCTAATTGGGGAAACGTCGTGAAGAAATGGGACGCAAGTTTGGCGAAGCTCTCTGGGCGCTCTTCGTATCGAGCGTCGACTTTTCCGCCGTAGTGATAAATCGCGTCGTAGCCGCCAAAGAGAATTCGGTCATCGGCGGTAATCCGGTAATAGTGGAACTGGTTAGCCATATCCGCGATACCTTCGCGACCATTCCACCCGATGTCCTTCTTCTGCGCGGGCGTCAGGGGGTCCGTCATGACCACGTAGTCATAGACGGGAATGGTGTGCAGGGAGAAGCGTTTGAGCAAAGACGGGTATGCATTGGTCGCCAGTGCCACCCGGTGCGCACTCACCTCACCAGATTCCAATCCCAGTCGGATGTGGTCTTTGCGGGCATCGAGATTCTGCACCGGTGAATTCCGGAATACCTCAACACCGAGCTCTCGCACGGTGCGCAGCATTTCCCGCGACAGCTTGCCCGGGTGGACCATAGCCGTGTCTCGCGGGGCAAAATTGGCCCCCAAGTAAGTCGGCGAGTTCACTCGGGCTCGCACCTGCTCGGCACTGAGGAAGATTTCGCGCTCGCCATCGGCGCCGTCGGTGAGCCACTCAACCTCGTGGGGCTCTACCGCTACTGCTAGCGACCCCACCCGCCAGAAATCACAATCCCAGCCGTATTCCGTGACCGCTGCCTCAATGGCATCCAGGTTGTCCAACCCTGCCTGATCGAGAGTCTCATATTCGTCGGGGTAGCGGGAGCGTCCATTGGATTCGCCGTGGGTGAGGGTGGACTCGACAAATCCACCGTTGCGGCCTGAGGCCGCCCAGCCAGGGTCTTTCGCTTCGAGCACGACCACACGCCACTCGGGGTGGCGACGCTTGGCTTCGATTGCGGTCCACAAACCCGTGTAGCCAGCGCCAACAATGGCGAGGTCACACGAGAGTGTTCCCGAAAAGCGAGGAAGCGTGGAATCAGTTCCCGCGTGCTCTACCCAGTAGGGCTGGTTGATGGAGGACGACAACGCCTGCGTGAGCACAAAGGCGCTCGTGGGATGGCGCTCAAAAACGGTGGTGTGCAACGGTGCCTCCTTAGGTACCAGATTAGGGCGCCAGCCTGGATGATGGCTCCGACGTGAGGCGATATTTCGCTCATAGACTTTCCCAATGGCCATTTACAAGGTTCTGCTCTTCTACGGCTTTACGCCGCTGAAAGAC
>JABJAO010000043.1 GCA_018666065.1 Microbacteriaceae bacterium
CGACTGCAACCATTAGACCTGCACCACCTTTCTGATTTCCTCACGTATTGAGGATGTTTGCGGGACAACACCCTGCTCCAGCGAGAGAGCACCCGGTATCGGAACGTCTGGAACCGCGTGTCTGGCGAAGGAGATCGGAGTGACACCGGATTCGAACACTCGGGTAATGATCTCGGCCGAGAGCCCGAAACTTTGATAGTCCTCATCGATCACGAGCAACCGACCAGTCTTTTGGACAGAGCGCGCAACGGTAGCGGTGTCCAGTGGCACCACGCTTCTAAGGTCAATGAGCTCTACGCTAATTCCCTCGGCAGCCAACTCTTCGGCAGCTGAATAGGCACTGAGCACCGTTTGGCTCAGTGTGGCGACTGTCACGTCTGTTCCTTCTCTGACAATGGCGGCGACACCGATGGGCACAACGTAGCGCTCCGCCGGCACGTCCGAGCCGAAGGGAAAGTCTTCTGCTCGAGTCAACAAGAGACCCTTGTGCTCGATAAACACCACCGGGTCATCGGATTCCACGGCCGCTGCCATCAAGCCTTTCGTGTCGTAGGGATTGGATGGCGCCACCACCTTCAGGCCGGGCAGATGAGCAAAGAGACCCCACAAACACTGAGAATGTTGAGCACCGGAACCGATGCAACCACCGGCGGTCTTAATCACGATTGGCATGGTGATTCTTCCGCCAGACATGTAATGGTTCTTGGCAATCGCGTTGTACACCTGATCGAGGCAGACGCCAATGAAATCAACGAACATGATCTCCAACACCGGGCGATAGCCCTCGAGCGCTAGCCCGACACCCATCCCGGTGATTGCCGTTTCCGAAATCGGGGTGTCGACCACACGTAGCTCACCAAAGGTTTTCTGGAGACCTCGAGTGGCCCCAAAAACACCGCCCTGCCGCCCGACATCTTCTCCGATGACGACCACCGACGAATCGCGCTCCATTTCCAGACGCAACGCTTCCGACACGCACTGCGAAATGTTAAGGTTTCTGGCCATCACGCCACCTCCACGAAAACATGTCGGAGGGCTGTAGCGGGGTCTGGTGACCGGTCCGCACGGACCGAGGCGAGCAGATCTGCCATCGCTGCTGTGACGGCAGATCTCAAGGAGTCAATCTGCTCGGCGCTTGCCACCCCCCTGCTGATGAGTCGCTGTGCCGTGAGTACTAAGGGATCTTCTTTGCGTCGACGCTCTTTTTCTTCCTCGGTGCGATAAGTGTCAGCGTCGCCCTCAAAGTGCCCCCGAAAGCGATAGCACGTAGCTTCTATCAGGGTCGGCCCACCGCCTTCACGCGCCCTCTGCACGGCCGTGCCGAAGGCGTCTGCGACCGCTTCCACATCGGTGCCATCAACTCGAACTCCATGGGCGGACCACGCGGGCGCTCTCTCGGCAATCGTCGCAGTCGCACTCGCCTGGTGAAAAGGCACCGAAATTGCCCACTCGTTGTTTTCGACCACCACGATTACGGGTAGCCGATGAACCCCCGCCATATTCAGTGCCTCGTGAAACGCGCCCGTATTGACCGCCCCATCCCCCACGACGGCTACCGCGACGGCATCGCTTCCGCGGAGGCGGGCAGCCCACGCGTGACCGATCACAACGGGTAGTCCTGCTCCCACGATGCCGGTTGCAGAGAACTTGAGGGACGCATCAAACAAGTGCATATGCCCGCCAAAACCTCCGCACAGCCCTGTTTCTTTCTCGAAAATCTCCGCCAACATCGCCCTCATGTCGACGCCTTTAGCAATCGCGTGAAGGTGGTTTCTGTGCGTGCTCGCGAGAGCGTCGTCAGCGCGCAGAAATCCTGCAAGCCCTGCTCCAATTGCCTCCTGGCCCACCGCAGTGTGGAGCTCCCCGTGGATTTCTCTGGTGGGCACCCCCTCGAGACACGCCAGCTCAAACTCCCGCATCCACACCATGTAGCCAAAGCGCTCCCACACGCTAACCATGACTACCTCCTGGCGCTGCTTCCTCCCACTCGATCACAGTCCCCGACGCATCTGCGCAGTACACAGCTCTGCCCTCGGAGAATTCGGTGATTGAACCCAGCATTTGCCCTCCCGCTCGCTGGTTCTCCCAGACGGCACGCTCTATATCTGGCACGAGAAAAGCAGCGTGTGCCCGACCCGGTTGCAGCGGTAGCCGATCGTCTACTCCACCGGGAATGTTGCGAAAATGAATGAACTCCCACACGTGCTCGCTGTGGGGAGCACGACACTGCACCAAGTCGGCCCGTAACCCTGCGACACCCGTCATGGACTGAATCAGGTCAGACATATCGGGTGCTTCGAACACCACCTCGAAGCCCAAGAGTCCGGTGTAGCGGGCAAGAACTTCCTCAATACTGGACACAGCAACGCCCGTGTGGTGCCAGGCCCAGGCCCCCGCCGCGTTCACTTCAGGGCCTTCACGAACATGTTCGCTGCGGCAAAGACCAGCAGGGCGGCAAAGCCGACCTGAAGCACACTCGCCTCGGTGGTGAGCGCGAGAGCAGCGCCCGCAATCGCGCCTGGCACCGACCCGGCGCCGATGCGAAGTCCTTGAACCCACTGGGTGAATCCAGACCGAGTGAGTCGGAGCGCGCCAAATAGGGCCAGCGGAATCATGGCGACGAGGGATGTGCCGGCTGCCAGTTGTTGCGGAAAACCGAAGAGTGCCACCAGGAGGGGAATGACGATGATGCCGCCACCCACACCCAGGAGCGCAGAAAAAAAACCCATAGCCAGACCGCTCGCGGCGAAGCCGAGGGCAACCCCCAGGGTCATCTGGTCGACGAACCCAGTTTCGCTGACAAAGGATTCCACCCCCAGTCGAACCGCTGCCGCGAGAAGAAGAATGCCAAAGAGGATTTGAAGCCACCGAGCCCGAAGCTTCGTCACCGCGATCGTGCCAAGCCAGCTGCCGACAATTCCCCCGGCAATCAAGAAAGGAACTGAGAGCCAGACCACCGAACCGGCCAGCGAATAGGTGAGCGCTCCACTGAACGCTCCCAGAGCCACCACCACCAGGGACGTAGCCTGCGCCTGCTTTTGTTCAGTGCGCATCAGCAACACCAAAAGAGGAACCAAAATGATTCCCCCGCCCACGCCCAGGAGCCCAGAGAACAGCCCCACAAGCAGCCCCAGCAGAACATCTTTTACCAGTGGCCCTCCGTCGCGATTCACATTGCTACACTAGACCAAATCTGGTCTGACCGGTAAGTGCGGTAGCCACAGTCAAAAAGTGCAGTAGAGCGAAGAGGGCATAGAGGTGGCAGAGAAGCCGAAGAAAGGCGGAATGGGCGGTGGGCTGGTGCCCGGAACCTATCCCCCACCCACTACTTCACGGCCAGAGCTGGTCGGTGAGAAGTTTGCCGTTGTGGCAGGACACCCTCTGGTCAGCACGGTGGCACTGAGTGTCTTTGAGGCCGGGGGTAACGCCGTAGACGCCGGTGTTGCCGCTGGCATCGCCTCCAACGTTATCCAGGTCGATATGGCGAACTTCGGAGGCATCGCCCCCATCCTCATTCGCAAGGCAGCTAGCGAACAGTGCGTCTCGATCGCGGGTGTCGGGCGCTGGAGCGAGAGCGTGTCGCTCGATGCGATGGTGGCTCGCCACGGCGGGCACCTACCCTTAGGGGGGGCTCCTTGTATCGTCCCCGGCGCGCCCGCGGGCTGGCTCAACGCACTTGCCCAAGCAGGAACTATGAGCTTTGCCGAGGTTGCGCAGCCTGCGCTGGCCTACGCTCGCTCTGGCTTCCTCCTCGACTCAGGACTCGCGCTCAGTCTTGAGATTTGTTCTCGAGGATTCAATCAATGGCCCTCGAGCGTCGATGTGTATCGCCCCGGAAACACAGCCCTCCAAGCGGGTGACCGGTTGATCCAACCTGCTCTCGCGGACACTCTCGAGCGTCTCATCGAGGCGGAGAAACGCAGCAGTGGCTCGCGGGAGCAACGAATTCGAGCTGCCCACGACGAGTTCTACTCGGGGGATATCGCTCGCATAATGAGTGCAGCCGTGCAAGAAAACGGCGGGTTCTTAACCGTGGACGATTTCTCAGGCTTTGAGGCCGAAGAAGCGCCGGCTCCCTCCCTTCTCGTCGATGGGTGGCGGGTGCACGCAACACCCTCCTGGAGTCAAGGACCAGTGGCTTTGCAGATTCTGGGAATCATGATGCGAACCCCAGGAACGTGGCATCACCTCATCGAGGCAACCACGCGTGCGTTTTGCGACCGAGAGGATTTCCTAGCTGCTCCCGATGCAATGGATAAGGACATTCAGGAACTCCTCGCTGATGACTACTTGGATTCCCTCGCCCATGAAATCACCGATGAGGCGACACCCGGTCGCACTAGTGCTGCGGCCATCCCGGGCGCATCACTGGGCAGCACAACGTCGATTGTCACGATGGATGCGTCGGGGTGCACCTTCGCAGCGTCTCCCTCCGACACTCTTGATGGGGGGCCCATCATCCCCGAATTGGGAATTCTCTGCTCCCCCAGGGGTGTCCAAAGCAGACTCAGTAGCTCCCACCCCAATCGAGTCCGTCCCGGCGGGCGACCGGTCGTCACTCCAGCTCCCGTCATCGCAACACGGGGGGATGAGTCATGGGCGTTAGCGTGCCCGGGAGGCGATGTCATTGTCCAAGCTGTGGCGCAAGTCATGTGGCGGGTCATGACAACCGGCGCGAGTTTGCAAGAAGCCGTGGAGGCTCCCCGGTTTGCCTCCTTTAATGTGCCGAGTGCCTTCCACCCCCATCCGAGCGCTGACCGTCTCGTATATACCGAGGGCGGAATCAATGAACGTGAGCGCGAACAGCTGCGCGCACAAGGTCACCACGTCGAAGTGTGGCCGAACTTCGAGTTTGACGCCGGGTCTGTCCAGACGATTCGAAGCGCCCCCAACAGTCAAGGCGAGCGCGTTCTCACCGCAGGAGCCGACCCGCGACGTCTCGCCTACGGACTAGCCCGATAAGGAAGGACACCATGATTGATCTCACGAAAATCATTGCCGACACGCAATCCCTCATTCGCATCGATAGCCAAAATCCCGGCGTAGGGGAAGCAGAATGTGGCGAGTGGGTCTCGCGCAGGGTATCCGACATGGGGCTTACTCCGATGGTCACGACTGTGCAGAAAAATCGAGACAACATAATCGCAACTCTGCCCGGCGGTGACTTGCCTCGACTCATTATTCTCGGGCACCTCGACACCGTCCCCATCGGCGAGGGGTGGAGTCTGGACCCCTTCGGCGGCGAAATTCGCGAGGACAAGATTTATGGCCGCGGCGCGTGTGACATGAAGGGCGGGATTGCTGTTGCGCTTGGACTTCTCGATGCGCTCAGCACACACAACGTGACTCCGGCAGGTGACGTGGTTTTCGTAGCAACAGTGGACGAGGAAGCTCCCGACATGGCGGGCGCCCACCACCTGGTGGCCAGCGGCTTTCTCCGCCCAAACGATCAAGTCATCGCTCTCGAGCCCACCGGAACAAAGCTCCGCATTGCTCAGATGGGTCTGCGCTGGCTCACGGTCAAGGTCACCGGAAAAATGGCCCACGCAGGCAGAGCCCACCTAGGGATTGATTCAGCCCACGTGATGGCCAGAATCGTGGATCGCCTCAAAAGCCATATCGAAGCCCTCCCCTATGTCGACGACATTTTGGGACGGCCGCGATTCACGTGCGGCACCTTCAACGCGGGGGTAGCCACCAATGTGGTTCCCCCCGCGGCTGAGGCATCATTTGATATCAGAATTGTGCCGCCCATGTTGATCGAGGACGTCATCCCCATGGTGGAGACCATTGCTGGTGCAGTGCTCCAGGATTTCCCGGGGGCGACCTTCTCCATTGAGGCGCTCGGAGCCCCCAGGCCCCCTGTGCGAGCAGCAGACGACGCTCTGATCATTCGGGGTCTGCGCAGTGCGTATAAAGCCGTGGCAGGTTCATCACTGCCCCAGGGTGACGACGACGGTCACGAAGCCTACACTGACGCCTCCATGGTGGCGGCCTTGACCGGGTCGACTTCTTGCACGGTATTTGGTCCAGGCTCGACAGACCGAGCGCACACCGCCGATGAGTTTGTCCCCATTCCCGACCTCGAACTGGTCTCCGAAGTGATGTGGCAGATGGTGTCGCAATGGGATGTCATCTGCCACAGCACGACTGAGAAAGCACCGACATCCTGAAGGAGAAAACGACATGATCATTGACGCCTACAACAATGTCTGGCAGGCCGGTGGTACGTCTGACTACCTGACCGCAGAGTCCTACACGCCCGAAGACATGCTCAAGGCCATGGACCAGGCGGGAGTGGATATGGCCGTTGGCTGCTCTCTCGGACAAATGGTCGACAACAGTTTTATTGCCGAGACAGTGGCGAAGTACCCCGAACGGATCATCGGATTTGGGCAGGTCAACCCTCGCAGCCTCGATGCCGTGGACACCATCGACCACCTGTCCCAAACCCTTGGCTTGAGAGGACTGAAGCTTCATCCCACCATGCACGGCTACCATTTCGCCGATCACGGACTGCTGGACCCCATCTTTGATGCTGCGGAGCGAAACAAGCTCGTCGTTCTCGTTAACGCCCTCGATGATCCCTTTTGCGCACCCCTCTCTATCGAAGAGATTTCTCGCTCTTTTCCGAAGGTCCCAGTCTTGATTGCCCACATGGGTACCGTGTGGAATGTCAACGAGGCGATTCTTGTCGCGCAGCGAAACCCCCACATCTATTTGGAAACCTCCGGCTCCCAATTACTCGACGTCAAGCTCGCCTATCGAAGCGTAGGGGCGAGCCAAATTGTGATGGGTACCGATTGGCCAGGGAGCGATTTTGACTTGGAGCGGGCCAAAATTGCCAGGGCAATCCCCAACGAAGCAGATCGCTTTCTCATCGAGGGCGCGAATTTACAACGCCTGCTGGGCATTGCGGGATAACGAGAGAGGTCTCCCATGAGCCCTCCTGGCACTACCGCCACCGCGGGTTTCGTCGACGCTCACACGCACCTGCGCTCCACTGCCTATGCCGATCACGGCATCGCAGGAACTTCTTTCGAAGAGGCCCTTCTCCGAATGTCGGCGATGACCCAGGTACCTGTCGAAGACGATGTATTTGTGGCATGCGTGGGCCTGCTCGAGCAGGGTGTAACGACAGTGCAAGTCATCTTTCACACCTTTGGTGACCCGGATGAGTACCGAGCTGCTCTGCACTCAACAATCCAGGGCATCGAGCGTTCTGGAATTCGAGCCCTTGTCGTGCTGGGCACAACCGACCAAGCCGAGTTTCTCCCGGTGGGGGTGACGAATCCCGAGCTGCCCGACTTCTGCCAGGTGACCCGCCGGCTCAGTGAAGCAGAGTTTGGCGAAGTGGTCTCGAAGGCAACGCGGGACTATCCGGGAATCTCCTTCGGGGTCGGGCCGGTCGGTCCACAATGGTGCTCGGACTCTCTGTTGGCGACCATAGGCGATATCGCCACTGAGGGGTATCGGGTGCACGCCCACTTTCTCGAAAGTGCTGCTCAGCGATCATGGGCTCCCGGTTCTGTTCTCTCCCGGATGAACACCCACGGCCTCTTAGGCCCACACACCAGCCTGGCCCACGCGGTGTGGTGTTCCGACAAAGAGCTTCAAATCCTTGCGGACCTGGGTGTCCAACTCGTCACCTGCCCCCACTCGAACAGGCTTCTCCAGGCGGGGCGCGCGCCGGTGGATGACTGGTTGCGCTGGGGCATCACAGTCGGCGTGGGGCTCGATAGCGCAGATCCCCAGGCGCGACCAGTCGATGTTGCCCGACTCGCGCTCTCACCCATGGAAGCTGAGCGAGCACTGAGCGAGGGAGGGCTGTCCTGCGCGGGTTTTTCGAACGTGCACGACCGGGTGGTCTGGACGGACCGAGAGCTCGGCATTGTGGACTCTGTGGAAATCGACGGAACCGCCGTGATCTCCCACGGGCGATTTCGAGAACACTCCGCCGTCGAGGCGGCCAGGGAAAGAATCACCGAGACTATGAACCGCGATGCCGCCAACCGGACGAGTCGGCACTCGAGCATCGATGCAATGATTCACGCCTACCACCGTCACATCGCCGGGGGTGCACGATGAGAGCTGAGCTGTATGAGAAGCGGGGAGCAGACCTGGGCGAGGGACCTCAGCTCTTCCCCGATGGCAGTATGCGGTGGGTTGACCTCCTGCGCGGAGAGGTCTATCGAAAGAGCAAGGGTCCTTCAGCCCTCGAGCGTTCCTACCCCTACGAAATCTCTAAGGTGCTGCCCTGGGAGGGCGGGGAGTTGGCGCTCACCCGCTATGGAATCGAAGTGGTCGATCTCACTCATACGCCAGTGTTCAGCCTCCCCCTCATCGCCTCACAAGAACGAGGACGCTGCTCCGATGGCACCGTTTTGCCCGATGGCTCGATAGCCCTCGGCATCGTCGATCGAGAGCTACGCCCCGGGCGAGGTTCATTGGTGAGCGTGGGAACCGACTGCCAGGTGCGGGTAATTACTCGTGGGTGCACCATTCCTAATGGAATCGCGTCTCTAGCATCCGGTGAATCTGTGCTCTGGACAGATAGCGCCACCCAGATGTTGACGCTTCTGGACTGGTCAGAGTCGACGGGCCTACACTCACCTCGGCCCTTTGTGCACATCCCGGACTCGGTGGGGACCCCAGACGGGTTAGTTGCAGATTCCGCGGGTGGAGCCTGGGTCGCGATGTGGGGCGGTGGAGCGGTAATCCACGTTTCACACGAAGGTGAAATCGACGAAAGGATTGAGGTGGGAACCCCCTTCCCCACCGCTGTCGCGTTTGACGTTGAAGATAACCTCCTCATCACCAGTGGATCCATTGTTTTTCGAGAACAATCGCTCCCCGTGCCATTGGGGGCAGGGGATTTGTGGATTGTGGCCGCAGGAGACCACGGAACTCGAGGACTCCCACCCGTAACTTCGCTTTTGTCAACACAGTGCGCGACATCTTTTGATTCCCTGACAACGATTCCTTCTGGAGGAAGCACCAACTACAGTAAGTGGAGAGAGGAAGACTCATGAATCACGACCCCGATGGCCTTATCCAGTGGCTGTGCCACTCACACCCCGACACGGTGGTCGAAGAGGTCATCGACAAGCTCGATGACGGTATTGCCATCGAGACTCTCTGGGCGGCCGGGGCGCTGACTGCCGCGAGGTACGTGAGTAACCAGGCGCGGAACCTTCTGGGCTTTGTCTCGCACGCGATGATTGGGTGCGAAGACGCGCGACAAGCCGCAGTAGGGCAACCCGAGCACATCCAGCGTCTTCTCCTGATTCAAGCCTTGACGCAAGTTGTCGTCGATCTGCATGATCCATGCTTTGCCCCCTACGAGCTTATTGATGTCTGGGGAATCGACGAAAGCTCACCCGAAGAAAGCATCGCCCAATTGCGCAACGACGTTAAATTTGGGGAATGGCTCAGAGCTGACCACCGGCTCGTTGGTTTAGAGCGCACAATCCCTCGCGACGACCTCATCGATGTGATTTTGGACATCGGACTCGAGGGAATTGTCACGGATGATCACACGCTGATCACCCCGTCATTGTCCATGGACATGATGGAGCTGACCGGGTGGGACGCGGGCTTCCCGATGCTTCGCGGCACCATGCGCTACTCCTGCACGTTTCCGAGAAACCTAGCTCCCTATGTTCACGCCACCGAGCTTGTTTCTCATCATGGTCTGGAAAACGGACCGGTTGAGGGCCCCCGTGACGAGGCATCGGCTGCAACTCTGCGGCACACACTGTTGCAGGCTCCTGCAGAAGAGCGACCGGAAATAGTCGCTCGTGCGCTTGCCGGCGACAACATGACTGCGGAAACAGTGATGTCAGCCTTGTCCCTTGCTGCTTGCGATATGTATTTGCAAGTCGATCCGGTACCTCACGATGATTTTGACGCGGTGAGCCGTGAGGTTGCTCCGATCCACATTGGAACCACTCTTAACATATTGCGCGCTTCGCTTCCACGGATGAAGCCTCGTACCCAGTCTCTGGCCGTGGTGATGGGTGGGTGTTTGCTCGAACGAGGGCCCAGTGTGCTCAACGAAGATTTTGAGTTCGTGCCCTTCGTTGCCTCCCGGTCCTACCCCTACGAGGAAGACGTCGAGCCCCTACTGGACCGCACGACGCAAGAACTCCTTGGAGAACTCGATGGCGCACTCCACTCACACGACGTGCGGCGCGCCACAGCACTCGTGGCGGCCTACCACCGAGGCGGAGGCGAAGCCGAGGAACTCATTTCCGATCTGGTGAGAGTCGCCTGCACGGACGATGGAACGTTAATGCACAACGTAAAACACCTTCACGCGTGCCTCGAGGAGTTTAGGATGTCCGCACACCCAGACAAGTGGAATTTCCTAATTGCGGCGGCGAAATGGGTGTCGTGGTATGCCGGAAAAGACACTCGATTTTTTGACCGCGCCAAAGACCGAATTGCTCCACAGCTTGTGAGCTAGCTCTGCAGAGAACGCCTCGGCAGACGTAGCGCCGAGCGAAAGCGCAGATGAGTCATCACCGAAGTGGCGAGGATGTGGTGTGCAGAAGCATGTCCTATCGGAAGTCGAGGTGCGGAAGTCGCCCTCTCTGAGGTACCCGCTGGACAAACACATCCCCGGCTCGATCGAACTGCGCTGAGGCGTGAGGCGTCATAGTGAATTGCGCAGACGTCATGATGACGGTGTCGAGCTCAGGCCCTGCAAAGCACAAGCTCGTTGACTGTGGCGACGCAACGGATATGGAATCAACAACAGCACCTGAGCTGTCGAAGTGATCCACTCGTCCCTCGCCCCACAAGGCCAACCACACCTCGCCGTGCGCATCGAGTGCCAGACCGTCGGGTGTGCCGTTGGTGTCAAATCGACGTGGAGTGGGGGTGAGCCCCGATTCATCCCAGTGATAGCAGTGAATATCCTCGGCAGGCCCATTCACAAACCAGAATTCGTTCTGCCACCAGTCGAGCCCGTTGGGAATCGTGAGACCTTCCAGTAACTGCTGCGCCGAACCGTCCCGACCGATGCGCCACAGACTGCCGCGCCCCTCTGTCGCCGCATAATCCATGACTCCCACCCACAGTTTCCCGTCTGGGCCTAGCTTGCCGTCATTGAATCTCACGTCGGCGCCCCGCACCGGAAGCTCACACACGGCGGTGCGATTTCCCTCAGAATCTCGCAAGAAGACGCCTCCCTGTTCACACAATACAAAGCCCCCGTCCGCCAGCGGCAAAGCGGCCCCTACATCACCCTGCGTCGCGAACTCGTCGCGATGAATCAAGTGCGTGTCGCGCAGCTCAAAGAGGTGCACCCGACGTTCGAAAATGTCCACCATCGAGACTCTCTGAGTGAGCGGATTCCAGGCCGGGCCCTCTCCGAAGTCGAAGGCGAACTGCCCCGTAGGTACCGATCGATAATCAACCACAAGAGCTCGCAATATCGTTGGCCCTCAGTGCCCTGCGGGCAATTTCGCCAAAATCACCGGCTGAAATCAACTCTTGGGGTGCTATCCAACTCCCCGTAACGGCAAAGACATTGGGCTCACGCAAATAGCTCTCCAGGTTGCTCTCAGAAACTCCGCCACTAGGCAGAAGCTTGATGTCTGGCAATACTGCCCCGATCGAGCGAGCAAACTTTTCAGCCCCGAGTAAATCTGCCGGGTAGACCTTTTGAAAGGTGAAGCCTCTATCCAAAGCACTGTGGGCCTCAGTAACTGTCGCGATTGCCGGCACAAAAGGCCAGTTGGCCGCGAGTGCCGCCTCCATCACCAGGTGCGTCGAGGAGGGAGCCAACCCAAAACTGGCCCCAGCATCAATGGCGTGCCAGACCTGTTCCGGTCGGGTCAGGGTTCCCGCAGCGACGGTGATTCCCCCGTGCTCGGCCGCAAGCGCAATGGCCTCGAGAGCGACTGGAGTCCGCAACCCAATCTCAATCACGGAAATCCCGCCGAGCAGGAGTGCATCAATAACGCCCGTGACTGAGTGTGCATCGTCCAGCACCACCATTGGCACAATTCGAGCGCCATCCCAGGGCATCGAACGTGAGCTCATAGGTTTACTTTAGGAGGCTTGCTCGCACGGTGGTGTCAGCCGAGTGAAGAAACTCCGGGGTGAGCTCGCACCCGTGACCCGGCGCATCACCAGCGTGTAACTTTCCACCAACCAACTGTGGATACCCAGTCGCCATCTGGGGATACCAACCGTGCCAAAACGCCCGAGCCACCTCCTGCACAGTGGTGTTAGGGCTTGCGAGGGAGACCTCAGTAGCAGCGGCCAGAGAAACTGGACCCGTGCAATCGTGAAATGCGCTCGTCATTCCCGCAGAGCGCGAGCGGGAAATAAGCGGCAACGCTTCGGTGATTCCGCCACACCAGCCGAGGTCCACGATCATGATATCGACCGCCTGCTGCTCAATCATGGCCGCATAACCGTTGGCTCCGGAACCCAGGTTCTCACCGCAGGCAATGGGCATCGACGCCTGGCTCCGCAATGTAGCCAATGAAGCGACATGGTCGGCGCGAATGGGGTCCTCCACCCAAGCGAGCGAAAACCTCTCCACCTCGGCCAGTAGTCGATGGGCGGCCTCGGGTTGCCAGAGCGAGTGCAGCTCGAGATACAAGTCAATCTCCATGCCCACTTCGTTGCGGATCGCTTCCAAAACAGCGAGACCCGAGCTGAGGTCGGCATCGATTCCGCCCCTGGCGCTCTCGGCGACTAAATCGAACGGCCAGACCTTCATTCCTGTGAACCCCGCATCAACCAACTCCCGCGCAAGACGCGCGGGCTCGTTGAGAAACGCCCAGAGGTCTTCAAAATCGCCGGGAGGCCTTTTGTTTCCGCTGAAGCCCCAGTTGCTCGAGGACTGGCGAGATTCCGCGTTGACATAGTTCATACCGGAACAGGTGTTGTAGCTGTCGATGGAAGACCGAGCCGAAGGACTCAACAGCGTGCGCAGCGGCACGTTCTGGCGTTTGGCGGCAATATCCCACAGGGCGATATCGAGAGCGGATCGTGCTCGAACCTCGGTTCCCGACCCGGAATATCCGACATAGCCCTCCACCACCGCTGACACGGCCTGCGGGCTGGCATCCGGATTCTCCGCCATCAGGGTCGGCACAATCACATCGTGCAGGTGAGCCTCAACAGAGGTTGCTCCATAGAAGGTTTCGCCCAGTCCCGTTACTCCGTCGGTGTCGGTCACCAGGACGTGGGTGACGTTGGGCTGTAGCTTCGACCGAACCGTATCGATCCGCGCAATCTTTGCCGAGGTCGCATTGAGTGAATCGAGGGAATCGAGCGACCTCAAAAACCGTTGGCCCGAAACCACCTCTGACTTGTCGACGGTGGTCACGATGCCAACTCCACCTGAGTGACTTCAAGCTGGGCTCGAGTCGCCGCACCCTCCCAGTCGCCGGCATGCTCACATGCGCGGGCGCCGCAAATCACGCCACGACGAACGCAATCGGCAGGTGCGGCGGAGTCCAACCAGCCGCTGAGATACCCCGCGACAAAAGCATCGCCGGCCCCGACGGTATCCACAACATCTACCGGGATGGCAGAGTGCTCGAAGAATTCACCGTTCACGTAGGCCACCGCCCCCCTGTCCCCTCGCTTAAGCACAACCTGCGTGGCCCCCAAGGCTGCCACCGCGCTGACCAAAGCGTTCTCACTCGCCGGCGCGTTATCCAGGAGCAACTCGAGTTCAGTGCGATCTCCAAAGATGACATCCGCCTGGAGAGCAAGCTCCCGCAAAATGGGGGTGGCTTGCGACACCGACCACAGTGCCGAGCGGTAGTTGATGTCGAGACTCACAGTCAGACCCAGCCCCCGGGCTCGTCCCGCCACATCGAGACTCAAGCCTCGCGCGCTTTCTGAGAGGGCGGGAGTAATTCCCGTGAGGTGCAGCAATCGCGCATCGCGGAGCATATCCTCACTAACGGAATGGGCGGTCAATTCTGCTGCGGCAGAACCAGCACGATAATACGTGACGAAACGTTCTGCTCCTGTGCTGGGTGACTTAACCATAAGCCCGGTCGGCCGGTTGGATGAACATGGCGCGACCACCTCGACTCCTTCAAGCGCCACGGCGGATTGAATCATGTCGCCCAAGACATCGTTTCCGAGCGCGCTAATCCACCGTACGGGGTGACCGAGGCGAGCAAGACCAATGGCGACGTTTGATTCAGCACCACCGAAACCTAAGGTGCAACAATCCTGATTGAGCGGACTATCCGCTCTATCGGTTCGCACCAAAGCCATGGTCTCCCCGACCGTGACTGCATCGATCATGCTTGTACCGCCGCTTTCAAAGATAAGACTGATATCCGCATAGTATAGGAGAATTGGTAACATTGGTCATACCAGTTTCCCATAGCTAGTCTCAAAGGTGATTCAATTGCCGGCAACGGAAGTACTCGAGGAGGAGCCGTGGCGAAAATTTTGGTGCACACCAAGGTGGCCGTTGTCACCGGGGGAGCTGGCGACATCGGCTCGGAGATTGCGAGCCAGCTGGCTGCTGCAGGGTGGCGGGTGTGGATTTTTGACATTAGGGACCAAGACGCCGGAGAGGCGAAGGCGCAGGAAATCGCCTCGGCGGGAGCTGAGATCCACTACGCCCAAGTGGACCAGCGTGACCCCGTCGCCATGAATTCCGCTCTCGCAGATTTGCCCGGACTTGACCTCGTGGTAATTGCGGCGGCAACCGTCGCGGCACAGCCTTTCCTCGATATCGAATACGAGGACTGGGTTCGACAAATTGATATCAACCTCAATGGCTCATTCGTGACCTCCCAGTGCGCAGCGCGGCGTATGGTTGCGGACAAGGTGAAGGGTCACATCGTCTTTGTGAGCTCCTGGGTCGCGAGCAGACCCTGGCCCGAGATAACGGCCTACACAGCCTCCAAAGCAGGTGTAGAACAGTTGATGCGTCAGCTAGCTCTGGAGCTGGCTCCCCTTGGAATTAGGGCAAACGCGATTGCGCCGGGAATCGTCAAAGCGGGGCTAGCCAAAGGGCAACTGGAAAACGAGCCTGCCTACGCCGCGCGAGTGGCAACCGCAATCCCGCTCGGCGAATTGCAGGAGGCCAGCGACATTGCGCAGGCCGTCGTGTTCATGGCCTCTCCGGGTGCCGCCACCATGACGGGAAGCGTCCTGACCATCGATGGCGGTTGTTCCCTCGGTCAAGTCCAGTAGTTGCGTCAGGGAGAAGGAGGAACTAGTGAAAACAATTGATCTTTCCGGTGGGATGGTATTCATTACGGGCGGTGGAGGCTCCATTGGCGGTGCGATCGCGGTGGAAGCAGCCCACGCCGGGGCTAGCGTCGCCGTCGCGGACTTCAAGCTCGACGCAGCGAGGCAGGTGGCAGAAACGATTGTCGCCCACGGAGGTGTGGCCCACGCCTATCAGGTCGATGTCACCCAAGCGGAGTCGGTGCGCGAGGCCATGGCGGACGCGGTAGAGGGTCTCGGGCCAATGGTTGGCCTAGTCACAGCAGCGGCAATTTTGCGAACCGGGTCGGTCGCAACCCAGTCCGAAGCCGGTTGGCACGAGATTATGGCGGTGAATGTAGAGGGAACCTTCAAATCGGTTCAAGCCGCCGTCGAGTACTTGCGCCAAACCCGCGGCGCGATTGTGACGCTCGGCAGCGTCTCTGCCTACATCGGTTCGGAGGAGGGAGCGGCCTATACCACCACAAAGGGCGCAGTTTTGAGTTTCACTGTCGCATCGGCCGGTGATCTCGCTCCGCTGGGCATCCGAGTTAATGCAGTGTCTCCTGGTTGGGTCGACGGTGGATTCACCCACGAGGCGATGAGCCACATGGACGATCCTCAGCAGCT
Organism: Microbacteriaceae bacterium; assembly: GCA_018666065.1. Lineage (GTDB taxonomy): Bacteria > Actinomycetota > Actinomycetes > Actinomycetales > Microbacteriaceae > Pontimonas. The sequence continues at coordinate 15,838 of JABJAO010000043.1, forward strand.
TGTAGAGACCGCGAATCGAATGCATTATCTGGGCCGGATGGCAACTCCCACCGATGTGGCAAATGCTGCGGTGTGGCTGCTCTCAGACCAAGCAGCCTTCGTCACAGGAACGTCGCTGCTTGTCGATGGCGGTTACATGATAAAGCGCGGGTAGCGATTACTGCCGTGCAAGAAGAAGCCACCGCACTCTGTTTTGGCTGCGTTTCGTGCCCTCGTGCTCCTCATTCAATAACAAATGGGTCACGTAGGCAGGCGGGCCCGGAACTTTCGTGTACTCTTTGGTACAACTGGTCAAACCAGTATTGGTGATTTGATTTCGGTCACATCACAAATCAGAGTGAAGTTTCGCCAGAAGCATCACTAAACCTCTTCGATAAAGGAGAAGCAAGTGCCAAAAACAAAGTTACGACGCTGGCGCGCGAGTCAAATTTGGACTGGCATCGCCCTGACCGCTTTGGTGGTCTCGGGATGTGCCCCTACGAGTGAGACCGTAGAGCCAACAACCCCCACCGAGTCGGAAGAAGTCGCTGGGATTAGCAAAGAAGTACCTAGCGACGTTGATATCACGTTGACCCTCGCAACCTGGGAGGTCGGCGGACTCAACGAATCCATCAAGACCATCGCGGAAGCGTATGAGTCAAAGCACCCCAACGTTGACATTGTCATTGACGACAGCCTCGGCTTTGGCGACTACGGTTCGGCAATCAAACTGAAGATGTCCGGCGACGACGCCCCCGACATCGCTCAGGTGGGACAGGGATACACCATGATGGGCCCGCTCGTTGAGGCTAGTCTTCTTGCACCGTTGGACGACTACGCCGAGCTTTATGGCTGGTCTGACCGATTTGGTCCTGGTCTTCTCGATCAATCTCGATTCGAGGCAGACGGTAGCAAGTTCGGTACCGGTGACCTTTACGGTCTCGCCAAGGGTGGAAACATGGTGGGTATCTTCTTCAACCGTGAAATCATGGCCGACCTCGGTCTGACCCCTCCCTTCGCAGACTGGGCGAGCTTCTCAGCTGCACTGGAAGCTGCTCAGGGCGCGGGATACATTCCCATGGCTCTGGGTAATTCCGAGCAGTGGCCAGCAAACCACACGCTGTCCATTCTGATGTCGCAGACCTGTGACAACGCCACCATGCTGGGCTGGATCTTCGGAAACGAGGGTTCAGACTTCACCTCTGACTGCTTCTTGCAAGCAACACAGACCATGGAAACATGGGCTGACAGCAGCCTGATTGACCCTGCTGCTAACAGCCTCACCTTTGAGGACGGAATCAACCGCTTTGCCGAGGGCAACAGCGCGTTCTTCGTCACCGGAAACTGGGCGCTGCCCACCATGGTGGAAAAGATGGGTGAGAGTGTCGGCTTTGCCGGGTTCCCACCAGTCGAGGCGGGTGGCCCCGCTCGTGCAACGGGAGCAACAACCTCTCCATTCGGGATCTCGGCCACAACCGAGTGGCCCGATGTGGCTGCCAACTTCATCGACTTCATGACCGGTCCGGAGACCGCTGACCTTCGTGCAAACGGAGGCTATGCGCCGCTCTTGACCGACGTTGAAATCGCTGCGGCTGACGCAACCGTCATCAACGAGTACAACGCAGTCTGGAAGGAAGTCATCGCTCAGGATGGGCTCACCCTGTTCCTTGACTGGTCGACTGTTGGAATGGGAGCGGTATTGTTCCCAGGAATCCAAGAGCTGATCGCGGACCAGACTGATGCCGCAACGCTTGTCGAAGTTGTGCAAGCGGAGTGGGTAGCGGGTCGTAGCTAACCCGTTCACAGTTCCTCTGAAGGGAGTCCGGTCCCGCGCACAGTTGCGAGACCGGACTCCTCCGAGGTTCACCGGCTTAACTTATGTGAAAGATTCATGAATCAATGACGAACAGCACCTCGCGTGTGAATCCGGGAACAAAGTCCCCTGCCCCGAAGACATCCAAGCCTCGGCGTCGACTGAGGTTTCGGTGGAACGAGGGATATATCGGGTTTGTCTATCTGCTCCCCGCAGGTGCATTTTTCCTGACATTTGTCATTACTCCGCTTATTCAAACTTTCAACCTGTCCCTATGGGACTGGAGCGGCCTTCAAGGTGCGCCCTCCACATGGGTGGGCTTGGACAACTACCGGACCGTTCTCACGGACCCCGAGTCGCTTTCTGCACTCAGCCACTCAATGGTCTTCATCCTGACCTTCTGCGTTATTCCGGTGACCCTCGGAATGACCTTCGCAGCGCTATTTTCGCGACAGAAGATTGCTGGTCTCGTATTTTTCCGGACCATTGTCTTTCTGCCACAGGTGATTTCCAGCGTTGTTATCGGAATCGCATGGCGCTGGGTCTATCAGGATCGGGGGACGCTGAATCAATTTCTCGGCTTCTTTGGAATCGAGTCCACCCGAGGCTGGCTCGGAGACTTTGACTGGGCGCTCCCTGCTGTTGGAATCATCGGCAGCTGGGTCATGACAGGTCTGTGCATGGTCCTCTTACTCTCTGGGGTAGGGCGAATCGATTCGGATCTCTACGACGCCATCAAGGTTGATGGAGGTGGGGCATTCCGAGAGTTCTTCTCGGTGACACTCCCTGGCCTCCGACCCGAACTAACGGTCGCAACGACCATCACCATCATTGCTGCGCTTCGAACTTTTGACATTGTCTTCGTCACCACTAAGGGCGGTCCAGGAAAAGAAACGATCGTTCCGGGTACGGAAATCTATCGCCTTGCCTTTCGCGAAAATGAAATTGGCGAAGCAGCCACCATGGCTGTCGTTCTCGCGGTTATCGTGTTCACCCTGGTGCGAACCGTGGGGTGGCTCTTGCGCGATAGGGATGGATTAAGTTGATGGCACAAACGACATCGGTTCTAGCGAAGCGTCAGAAGCGAACCAGAAGAAAGAAGATGGATGCCAAATCTTTCGTCTTCAAAATCTTGATGTATGCCTTCCTCACAATGGCGGCAACAGTTGTACTGATTCCGATAATTAGCCTCGTAACGGTCTCCTTGCAATCTTCAGACTCGAGCACAACGAGCCTAAGCTGGCCAACAAATCCCGATTGGGAAAACTACCTCACCGCATGGACAAAGGGAGACTTCCCTCTTCCAACACTCATGCTGAATTCTCTTCTGGTGGCACTCGCCGTGGTGCCCATTGGGGTGACCGTATCGGTACTCGCAGGCTACGCGTTTGGCACGATGAAGTTTCCCGGCTCGAGCGTGCTCTTCTATGTCTTCATGATCGGTTTGGTCATGCCTTTCGAGGCAACAATAGTCCCGCTCTACTATCAACTGCGCTCGATGGGCCTCATCAATAACCTCTGGGGCGTCATCCTGCCCGAAATCGCTCTATTTTGTGCTTTCGGCATCTTCTGGATGCGACAGTTCTTTATGGCATCACCGCCCGCCCTGGTCGAGGCGGCGAGAATCGATGGCGCGAACTCGTTTAGAATTCTGCGTTCGGTCTTGCTGCCCATCGCGTGGCCCCCGGTCCTCACCCTGGCCACATTGATGTTCATTTGGAGTTGGAACGAATTCCTCCTCTCCCTTGTGGTGCTCGATCGCAGCACCCGCACGGCTCCCTCTGGTCTAGGGACGTTCACGGGACAGTGGGTCAGTGATATTCCTGCCCTGAGTGCCGCGGCCGTCATCATCGCCTTGCCGACCATACTCTTGTATGTGGCACTCAACCGCAGAATCATCTCGGGAATCCTTCAGGGCGCCGTCAAGGGTTAGAACAGGAAGATAACGAACATGACACACCCAGCGATGTCAATACCAGCGCGCAAAATCGACATTGTCCAGGACATTCAAAGCCGAGTCCTCAGCGGTGAATGGGTCCAGGGCTCACAACTACACTCCGAAAGGGAGCTGGCCACCGAATACGGTGTGTCGCGTCCTGTGATTCGCGAGGCGCTCGCGGGCTTGGTCGAACTAGGCTTCATCGAAATACACCCCGGACGCGGCTCGTTTGTTCGAGGGGTGAAGATTGACGATCTGTCCGGATCGCTCACCCGTGCTGCCACGCTGACTAAAATCACCGCGCGCGACCTAGTGGTCGCTCGTCTGGGCTTGGAATGCTCGGCAGTAGAGCTCGCCGCAAAGCAGTCCCCCAAGCCTGTCGATAGATTGCGGACTGCTCTGCAGGAGCATTCCGAAGCAACTTCACTTCAAAGGCTTGCGGACACCGACCTCGCGTTTCACGAAACGGTGGTGGCAGCCTCGGGCAATCCTGTCCTGATGCTGATGTTTGGAGCCATTCGCAACCAGGTTCACGCTCTCATGCTGCGGAGTCACTCTGATCCCAACGTCCACCGCGAAGGCGAGCCGTACCACGAACGCATTGTGCAGGCCATCGAAGATGGCCAGCCAGCGGCAGCCCGCGAACTGATGCGTGAGCACCTAGAACTGGCGCTCTCCCTCTACGGCAGCGATCTCGACCGACCCATCAGTGATGTGGTCGATTCTCGAGGCCTGAGATTTGCATCAGTCTTGACCAGGCCTGAGACAAACTCCACGGAATAACGAAAAACAGGAGCAACGACATGGCACACATCAGTAGCCCAGACTCACCCTTTTCCCTCGACATTGACGACGCAACGGGTCTACCGTGCGGGCTCACCGTTGAAGACCAGCAGGGCATACTCAGCCGTGAACTGAGTGTCAGTCTGATGGCAGAACTAGGGGGCACTGAACGACGCCACCCCACGGGGGGGCTTCTGTATGAGAACACAGATTCCGTGCACGATATTAAGTCGACTGGGAAGATAACCCGACTCCACAAGGGAACTTACGATGAGTATCAGCAAGATGCGACATTGGGTCCCCTCTCGCTGACGCTCCACTACCGGCTTTATCCCGTGGCACCGTATTTTGAGTTTGCCACGACGATAGCCCCGGCGCAGACTGCCGTCATCCGAAACTTTCACATTGAGATTGAGACCCAGCAACTGAAGGGTGCAACGCTGAACGCCCCCGGGAATCTGTTGCGCCGCAACTTAGCGATGAGCGAATTCGGCTCGCAGCCACTTGGAATATCACCCTTAGGCGGCCTCCGAGGGTCCAGCGGAATCATGGCCGCAACGGATACAGAGTCGACCTTAGTGCTGTGGCCCAACCAACCCACCGAGATTCCCGATGTATTCATGTCCGTTCACGACTCTCGACTCAAGATTGAGACTCAGATAAATTTCGCGGCAGAGGTGTCCGCCGAATCGGCTGCAGAGCTTCTCCTCATGACCATGAATCTTGAGCGCGGTGACTTTGAGCTGGTGCGAGAACACTGGCCAGCGTGGGCCTCGCGCTACGGTCTGACCAGCCCCAACGAGGCGCCGGACTGGATGCACGGGGCAGGGATTTACGAAGTACAAATAGGCACGTCCTATTTCTGGAAGGACAACCCCTACTGCAAATATGCAGAGATTCGTGACCTCATTGCCGACCTCGACAGGGTTCAAGAAATGGGCTTCAGCGTGATTCAGCTCATGCCCCGGCAACCCTACCCGTCCTACAACGTCCACGACTACGCCGACGTCACAACATCGTATGGCGACGAAGCAGAACTCCGTGCGCTCGTGAAGGACTGTCACGCTCGCGGCATGCGGGTAATTCTCGATGTGCTACTCCACGGGGTGCTCGACAACGAGTCCATTGACTCTGCGGTTCAGGGAGTACTTGACGGGCCGCTCTACTCCAAACTCAACGACGAAGTTTCCGATACTCTCGCGGGCGACCTCTCGGACGATGACAACTACTGGATCGCCTGGTCGAGACACATCCTGGACTTCTCTGAGTATTGGCGAGGAGGCTCGCCCGAGCGAACACCCCTGCAGGAGAGCCACCCAGAGTGGTTCGCGACGGACAGCGCAGGGAGCGTCTCTGGGATCTATACGAAGGCTTTTGATGCCCGAAATCCTTCGTGGCAGAGGTACTTCCGGGACTCCATGATGCACCTGGTCCACGAATACGACATCGACGGATTCCGATTTGATGCCCCCACGTATAAC
>JABJAO010000101.1 GCA_018666065.1 Microbacteriaceae bacterium
CGCAAACACTTTCAACATGGTCATCGACCGAGACATTGACACCCATATGGGTCGCACCAGCCAGCGCCCCCTGGTCACCGGAGATATTTCCGTGCGCTCAGCGCTCGTGTTCGCTTTCGCGCTCGGAGGTCTTTCCATCGGCTGGCTGTGGGTATTTACCACTGCGTTGGCAGCCCTGCTGTCCGTGGCCGCGATCTTGTTTTATGTCTTCATCTACACGCTATGGCTCAAGCGACGCAGTGAGCAGAACATTATTTGGGGTGGCATTGCAGGGTGTTTCCCTGTCCTGATTGGGTGGTCTGCGGTCACGGGGACACTTGGCTGGGAGCCCCTCATCCTGTTTCTTGTAGTGTTTTTGTGGACGCCCCCGCACTATTGGCCGTTGTCGATGAAGTATCGGGAGGATTACGCGCGCGTGAATGTCCCCATGCTTGCAGTGGTGCGAGAGGCGCCTATCGTCGGTGCTCAAGTGGTTCTCTACGCGTGGGCCACGGTCGCTGCGTCACTGCTGCTGATACCGGTAGCCCCCATGGGTCTGCTCTACGTAGCCGTTGCTATCGTCTCCGGCGGATGGTTCATCCTCGAGTCCCACCGGCTCTATCAGCGCGCACTGCAGGGGGTGGAACTATCTCCCATGCGAGTGTTCCACTCGAGCATTACCTACCTGACGCTGCTGTTTCTTTCAGTAGGGATCGATCCCCTTCTGCCCCTCTAGAGGGCTCACGTTGCGCGAGCAACGACGTCACGACGCACGCGACGAGCACTGCTGCTAGGACCATGTGAATGCCAACGGCGAGTTCGGGTAGACCGGTATTGGCCTGATACAGGCCCACAGCAATCTGAGCTCCCGCGACCGCCAAGGATCCTGTGATCGCACGGCGATAGCGGCGCGATCCCACGTTCGCCCACCAGCTCAGCGCCACCAGGGTAAGCATGAGGCCGAATGTCACATAGGAGGGCCAGGCGTGAAAATGTTGCAGCAGCCACGAATCCAGGCCATTGCGCGCGGAGCCCCCGTCACCAGAATGGGGACCAGAACCGGTAGTCAGTATGCCCATGACCACCGAGACTCCGAGGGTTGTCAGCATCAGCGCGCTGAGAGCTCGCACAGAGGAGGGGACACCCCACCCGATTGCTCGGGGCCCCGTGCGGACACGGAACAGCAGGATGGCTGCGACAGCCACCAGCACCGCTGAGAGCAGGTAATGCAGCCCCACCACGTAGGGGTTGAGGTTTGTGAGGACCGTGATGCCACCGATGACAGCCTGCCCAGGAATTCCAAGCCCAAGGATGACGGAGAGCCTGAATAGTTCTGGCCTCTCGCGTCGCAGTCGAAGCACCACCACGAACATGGCAATCGCAATGATGATCAAGGCGAACGTCAGGAGCCGATTGCCGAACTCGATTAGTCCGTGAAAGCCCATCTCCGGTGTTGATACGAAAGAATCCTCCGTGCACCGGGGCCACGTTGGACAACCCAGACCCGATCCTGTCAGCCGCACCGCGCCACCTGTGCCAATGATCAGGATCTGGCTCACCAATGACGCCCATGCCGCCACGCGCACCCGAGTGTCAGGGATGCTGGGAAGCCAGTTCCACAGGGTTTTCACGGGCTCACACCTTCACGTTAGAGAGTTGAACAGATACACTGGAGTCATACATACGAGCGTTGACGCTCATTTTGTGCCGTTACTGCACTGTAACGAGGTAGAGCAAATTCTACGGTCTGCACCTGAGGAGCTCCTTGGAATGTGCAGCGCACAACACGATGAATGAGGAGGGATCAGGAATGTCCGACGTACTTCTCGACCGACCCGAGCTTGAAAGTCTTGGCAACTACGAGTTTGGCTGGCACGATGCTGACTCGGCCGGAGCTACCGCGAAACGTGGTCTCTCGGAGCAGGTTGTCCGAGAGATCTCTGGCCTCAAGAACGAGCCCGAGTGGATGCTGAAGACCCGTTTGAAGGCCCTCCAGCTTTTTGGCAAGAAGCCCATGCCCACGTTCGGTGCAGACCTGTCGGGAATCGACTTCGACAACATCAAGTACTTTGTCCGCTCCACCGAACGCCAGGCGACGACCTGGGAAGAGCTTCCTGAAGAAATCAAGAACACCTATGAACGTTTGGGGATCCCGGAAGCCGAGAGGTCCAGGCTTGTTGCGGGCGTCGCAGCTCAGTACGAGTCCGAAGTCGTCTACCACCAGATCCGCGAAGACCTCGAGGAACAGGGTGTGTTGTTCCTCGATACGGACACTGCACTGCGCGAGCACCCCGAGTTCTTCACCGAGTATTTCGGCACGGTTATTCCCTCGGGCGACAATAAGTTCGCTGCTCTCAACACCGCAGTGTGGTCGGGCGGATCGTTTGTCTACGTTCCCCCGGGCGTCCACGTGGAGATTCCTCTCCAGGCGTACTTCCGCATTAACACCGAGAACATGGGCCAATTCGAGCGCACGCTGATCATCGCGGACGAAGGCAGCTACGTGCACTACATCGAAGGCTGTACCGCCCCCATTTACTCCTCCGACTCTCTGCACTCGGCCGTCGTCGAAATCGTCGTCAAAAAGAACGCTCGCGTTCGATACACGACAATTCAGAACTGGTCGACGAATGTGTACAACCTGGTGACCAAGCGTGCGATTGCGCACGAGGGCGCCACCATGGAGTGGATCGATGGCAACCTGGGCTCCAAGGTGACCATGAAGTACCCCTCCGTATTCCTCGTAGGGGAGCGCGCCAAGGGTGAAACCCTCTCGGTGGCCTTTGCAGGACCAGGGCAGCACCAGGACGCCGGCGCAAAGATGATTCACATGGCGCCCCACACGACGTCGTCGATTGTCTCCAAGTCGATCGCGCGTGGCGGCGGACGAGCCGGTTATCGCGGCGAGGTTCGCATCGATGACACTGCGCACCACTCTGCGAACACGGTGCGCTGTGACGCACTGTTGGTCGACTCGATTTCGAGGAGCGACACGTATCCTGCCATCGACATCCGTATTGACGACGTCCAGCTTGGTCACGAGGCAACCGTCTCGAAAGTAAGCGAAGAGCAGCTGTTCTACCTCCAAAGTCGAGGGCTTGCAGAGGACGAGGCCATGGCCATGATCGTGCGTGGTTTTATCGAACCAATTGCTCGCGAGCTACCCATGGAATATGCCTTAGAGCTGAACAAACTTATTGAAATGAATATGGAAGGCTCAGTCGGCTAAATGAGCGCAGATACCCCCAGCGGTCAGGCAACGCTTGTCCCGCACGATACGCGTGTGGGTCATGACGTTCCCGTCCAGACACGGTCCGAGCGGTTTTCCTCCGCCGACGTTGCAGACTTTTCGCCTGTCTCGGGACGGGAGCCCGAGTGGAAGCTCAGCCCCGTCGCGAAGCTCGCTCCGCTGCTTGATGGTCCACTCGAGGGCAGCCGATACGACATCACTGCAACCCAAGCGCCAGGATTCACTGTGGCGTGGGCAACCTCTCAGGATGCCCCTCGCGGTGTTGCGGGTCTCGCCGAGGATCGCGCTGCTGCAAACGCGTGGTCGCAGAGTTCCGAAGTCCTCATCCTCGACATTGAGGGGGAGCATTCCGAAACCCTCCATCTGTCTCGCTCGCGCATGGGCTCTAATCCTCGGGCTGCCCACACCATCATCCACGTCCGACCAAACGCGCACGCGACACTGGTCGTTGGTTCATCGGGAGACGCGCTCCTGGGTGAAAACGTCGAGTTGGACATCCAAGATGGTGCCCAGGTACAGATTGTCTTCGTCCAGGATTGGAACCACGGAGCTATCCAATACGCGAACCACTTTGCGCGAGTTGCCAAAGACGCCTCATTGACGCATATCGCCGTCTCCTTGGGGGGAGACGTCGTGATTCTGAACCCCTCTACGCAGCTCGAAGGCGCTGGAGCTCAGGGACACCTGTGGGGGGCCTATTTTGCCGACGCGACTCAACACCTAGAGCACCGTGTGTATGTTCACCACGTGGGCCCCAACACCGTCTCGCGGGTGACCTACAAGGGTGCTCTGCATGGAAAAGGCGCTCGAACAGTGTGGGTCGGAGATGTGCTCATCGGCGCCCACGCCGTGGGGACTGACTCCTACGAGCAAAACCGAAACCTCGTGCTCAGTGATGGCACTCGAGCGGATTCAATACCCAACCTTGAGATCATGACCGGCGACATCGCGGGAGCAGGTCACGCGAGCGCGACGGGACGTTTTGACGACGAGCAACTCTTCTATCTGCAGTCCCGCGGGATTGAAGAGCTCGACGCTCGAAGGCTTGTTGTCATGGGATTCCTTGTAGACGTTGTTTCCAAGATTCGGGATAGCGATCTCGTCGCAACCCTTACCGCGAAGATCCAGGCAAAACTTTCCGCAACTGAGGAGAACTAGGTGGCCGCTGTAAAAGTTTGTGGAGTTGACGACATTTCCGTCGCCAGCGCAGTGAAGGTGACGATTGACGGTACTCCGATCGCACTCGTCAAAGATTCCGTGGGTGCTATCCACGCCATCGGCGACACCTGTAGCCACGGCGAAATATCGCTGTCCGAGGGTTTTGTGGAAGATGACGCACTGGAGTGCTGGGCACACGGCTCCAAATTCAACCTGCAGACGGGAAAACCTCAGAATTTCCCCGCCTTTGAGCCCGTGCCGGTATATCCGGTAACCATCACCGACGGTGAGGTCTTTGTTGACCCCACGCCCTTGACCATTTCAGACGACGCATAAGGACGCCCCATGAGCACCCTGACCATCACTAACCTCCACGTCTCCATCGACACCGAGCAGGGTCCCGTAGAGATCCTGAAAGGGGTCGACCTCACGCTTGAACAGGGTCACACCCACGCGATTATGGGCCCCAATGGCTCGGGGAAATCAACACTGGCCTACACGATTGCGGGGCACCCGCGTTATCAGGTCACCGAGGGAACCATCACCCTGGACGGGGAGGATGTTCTCGAGATGTCGGTGGATGAGCGCGCCAAGGCAGGGCTGTTCCTCGCGATGCAGTACCCCGTCGAGGTTCCGGGCGTTAGCGTGACCAACTTTCTCCGATCGGCCAAGACCGCGCTCGATGGAAAAGCACCGGCGCTTCGTTCCTGGATCAGTGACCTTCGCGGCGCAATGGACGCGCTCAAAATGGAGCCAGGCTTTGCAGAGCGCAACGTCAACGAGGGTTTCTCCGGAGGAGAGAAGAAGCGTCACGAAATTATGCAGCTTGAACTTCTCAAGCCCAAGTTCGCTGTCCTCGATGAAACCGACTCCGGTCTCGACGTTGACGCGCTCAAGATTGTGGCAGAGGGCGTCAATCGCGCGAAAGCGTCCACCGGGCTGGGTGTCCTCCTGATCACCCACTACACCCGCATCTTGAACTACATCAAGCCGGACTTCGTTCACGTTGTCGTCGCCGGTAAAATCGCGGAAAGCGGCGGGCCAGAGCTCGCCGAGCGGCTCGAAGCAGAGGGCTACGACCGCTACACCCAGAAGACTGCCTAGTTTTTTCACGGAGAGGAACTGACATGGCTACGGTTGCGCTCAGTGACGAGAAGTTTGATGTCGTTCAAGAAGGCCTCAAAAACGTCATTGACCCTGAACTGGGCGTCAACATTGTTGACCTGGGACTCATCTACGACCTGTCATGGGACGACGACGAGGACGCGCTGATTGTCAGCATGACTCTGACTTCCGCGGGGTGCCCGCTGACTGATGTGATCGAGGAGGAGCTCGGGAACTCTCTCGATGGCATCGTGGAGCGTTTCCGCATCAACTGGGTGTGGATGCCTCCCTGGGGTCAAGAGCGCATCAGCGAAGACGGGCGCGACATGATGAGAGCGCTCGGGTTCTCCATCTAATGGTGGTGCCCGGGGTCATACCCCCGGAGGCTTTCCGTGCTTGAGGTCCGGGATCTCCAGATACGAATCGGTGCGCGCATCCTGATGGATGACGTGTCTTTCCGTGTGGACAAAGGAGACAAGGTCGGTCTTGTCGGGCGCAATGGGGCTGGAAAGACCACGTTGACCAAGGTGATCGCCGGTGATGTACCGGCCACCGAGGGGTCGATTTCTCTGCATGGCGAAATGGGATATCTCCCTCAGGACCCGCGCGCCGGTGATCCCGAGGAAACAGCTCGCACGCGAATCCTCAACGCCAGAGGCCTCGGGTCCATCATGGCTGATATGGATGCTGCGACCCAGGCAATGGGAGACTCCAATCCCGACACAGCGGACGCTGCCATGAAACGTTACGGCCGGCTCAACGATCGGTTTCTCGCTCTCGGTGGCTACCAAGTAGAAGCGGAGGCTGCCGCGATTGCCTCACACCTCAACCTGCCCTCAAGCATCCTGGAGCAATCGCTCAAAACCTTGTCCGGTGGTCAGCGCCGGCGTATTGAGCTCGCCCGAATCCTGTTCCAGAACGCACCCCTCATGGTCCTCGATGAGCCGACAAACCACCTGGATGCCGATTCTGTCGTGTGGTTGAGGTCGTTCCTCGCCTCGTACCCCGGTGGGGTTATCGTCATTTCCCACGATGTGGCGCTGGTGGAGGAGACCGTGAACCGCGTCTTCTATCTCGATGCCACCCGCGCCACCATCGATATTTACAACATGTCGTGGAAGCACTACCTGCGACAGCGGGAGGCCGATCAGGAGCGACGGGTGAAGGAGCGCTCGATCACCGAAAAGAAGGCCACCGCACTCCAGTTGCAGGCAGCCAGGTTTGGCGCAAAAGCCAGTAAAGCGTCCTCTGCGCAACAGATGAAGGCCCGGGCAGAGAAGATGCTCCAGGGCCTCGAGGGGGTCCGGGAGACCGACAGGGTCGCGAAGCTCCGTTTTCCTGACCCCGCACCCTGCGGCAAGACGCCACTTTTTGGCACGAATCTCTCCAAGAGCTACGGATCCTTGGAGGTCTTCACCGCTGTGGATCTCGCCATTGATAAGGGGTCTAAGGTCGTCATCGTTGGCCTCAATGGTGCCGGAAAAACTACGCTGTTGCGCATTCTTGCCGGAGTCGACGCTCCTGACACGGGCGTCGTCGAAGCCGGTCACGGGCTTCGAATTGGCTACTACGCCCAGGAACACGAAACGTTGGATGTGGCTCGGAGTGTGTTGGAAAACATGCTGGCCTCATCGCCTGCAATCGGTGAAACGGAAGCTCGGAACGTTCTGGGCTCCTTCCTATTTTCCGGCGATGACGTTCACAAGGCCGCGGGAGTACTCTCCGGAGGCGAAAAGACTCGCCTGTCTCTGGCGACCCTGGTCGTGTCGAAAGCGAACGTCCTCCTACTCGACGAGCCCACCAACAACCTCGACCCCGCCAGCCGTGAAGAGATTCTCGACGCGCTATCGCACTTTTCGGGAGCCGTTGTGCTGGTCAGCCACGATGATGGCGCCGTCGTGGCCCTGAATCCCGAACGAGTCCTGATTATGCCCGATGGTGTCGAAGACCACTGGAGTGAGGAATACCAAGAGCTCATTGAGCTCGCTTAGCGCGCCTCTCTATCGAGCAGGGCGTCCTCTTCGTCCTCGTCGCGTGTTGGTTTCCGAACTGGGACGTCCCCACTGTGCACTCTCGCCTCTTGACGCAGCATGTACCACAGCCCTCCGAAGGCCATCACGGCAAACAGGTACCACTGGAACGTGTAACTGAGGTGGGGCCCTTCATCGAGGACTGGCCGCGCCACGCCAAGAGGCGCTAGGCCAGGGGACGGGGTTTCGGACCCGAGTGCAACGTAGACGTCCTCCCGTAACTCAAGCGACGAGTCGGCGTTGAGACGTGGCAGATAAATGGACGCAATCTGACCCTCGGGTGCACCTCGTCCCGGCAACAGTGGTTCGGACGGGCGAAGGTGGCCTACAAGCCGCACTGTTCCCGTGGGTGCCACCGGGACCGAATCGGGAAAATCCTGGGACTCGCCGGTTGATATCCACCCGCGATTCACGATCACACTGAGTGAGCCAGTATCAAAGGGAACCAGAACCTCGAACCCCACCGAACCCTCTCGGGGGCGGGTCCGAACGAGGAATTGTTCCTCGGGACGATATGTACCTTCGAGGACGACCGGAACCCACTCGTATTCGCCTCCAAGAATTCCCTCTGCCATGAGGAGCGGTTCGAGTTCCACAGGGGCGCGGTCAAAATTGTTCGCTACGAGGTCCATCGCCGCCACCGCTTGCCCACGGCGATCCCACTGCCACAGGCCAAACAGTGATGCAACCACGGCAAACACAACTGTCAGAGCGAGATAGCCCAACCACCGCCTCGTGAACAACAGTCTCAGCATCTACTCGACCGAGCCTTCGCGGGCGATCGAGGAGACCGGAAACCCTTTCTGGCCCAGGTATGCCTCAAAGTAATCTCTGTGCTCATCACAAGCGAGCCATACCTTGACGCGCTCGGGAGCATGAATCTTGGGGTTACGCCACTGGACATCCCAGGTGGGCTCCCTCAGGCAACCGGATCGAGAACACCGAAGTGTTCTCACCTCACTGCCAGGAATTATCACGGTGAGGGGAGGCGCGACAGAGTTCCGGGCCGCAGGGGTTCACCAACCCCGGACTTCTTCGAGACTGAGTTCGCTGAGACCACGGCGAAATAGGGAAGGAATATGGCTCCCAAAGCGGGGATGAGCAGCCACCATCCCTGGACCAGGAAACACGCGCCAATACATGCCAGTCGAATCCCCATGGCCACGGTGTACTTGACCATGCGAGAGCGCCGTTCGACGTCAGGGGAGTCCTGCAACGCTGTGACTGCATAGGGCTGGGGCATAGTTCCCTCATCGTATGGCCTCCACCTGCCAATAAGCTTGATGACTATGACGACACGACGAACTGTTTTGGTCACAGGAGGAAACCGCGGAATCGGATACGCCATTGCGTCCCGTTTCATCGCAGACGGCCACCGGGTCGCGGTAACCGCGAGAAGTGGACAGGGGCCTGAAGGTTGCCTCACTGTCAACGCAGACGTCACCGACGGCGAGTCTCTCGATGCCGCAGTCGCTCAAGTTGAAGAGTCCCTAGGGCCGATCGAGGTTCTCGTGGCCAATGCTGGCATCACGAAGGACACACTCCTGATGCGGATGAGTGACGAAGACTTCGAGAGCGTCATTGACACCAACCTGGTTGGCGTTTTTCGCATCGTCAAACGGTGCATTAAGTCCATGATCAAGGGCAAACACGGCCGTGTGATTCTTATTTCCAGCGTTGTAGGACTCTATGGTTCTCCCGGGCAAGTCAACTACGCCTCCTCCAAATCCGCACTCGTCGGATTTGCCAGGTCTATCACCCGCGAACTCGGGTCTCGGGGCATCACCGCGAACGTTATTGCTCCAGGTTTCATCAATACCGATATGACCCGAGCCCTCCCCGAAGCTCAACAGGCCTCGTATCTCAGTTCCATCCCGGCGGGCAGATTTGCAGAGCCCGAGGAGGTAGCAGCAGCGGTGTCCTGGCTCGCCTCCGATGAGGCCGCCTATATTTCGGGCGCTGTCATCCCCGTAGACGGCGGACTAGGGATGGGTCACTAGTCGCTCAGGCCCATCGCCTGGAGGACCAGGCGCAAGTCAGGGGTATCGATTGCGACGTCTGCAGCTTCGCGCGCCACGGGTTTTGCGACGAACGCAATACCAAGCCCCGCTTCCCTGAGCATCTCCGCGTCATTGCCCCCGTCTCCGACGGCAACCGTGTCGGACATCGCCACCGCGGTGGATTGGGCCCAAGCACGCAGTGTGTCCGCTTTGGCACGGGCATCGACCACATTCCCCGTCAGTTCGCCGGTCAGAATCCCGTCTCGGATCTCCAGTGTGTTTGCGTGATGGAAATCGAGTCCAAGTTCCTCAGCGAGAGGATTAATCATCTGGTGGAACCCACCAGACACTGCTCCCACCAGGTGTCCCTTGTCGTGAAGTGTCGCGACGAGTTCTCTGGCCCCATCGGTAAGTCGCACCGCCGCGGTCGCTGATGCGATCTGATCGATGGTGACACCTGCCAACGCTCGCACCCTGGCTCGCAACGAGGCCTCGAAATCCATCTCGCCTCGCATGGCAGCTGCCGTGATCTCGGCGACGTGGGTCCTGGTCTCGGGGGAGATGTAACCGGCGAGAAGGTCAATGCCTTCATCACGGGTGAGCGTGGAATCAACATCAAGAACTACTAACCTCCGCAGGGGCCTCACGCTTCGACCACAACGCCTTTCGCGACAACAGTCACACCCGATTCTGAAATGGTAAATCCTCGGGCCCGGTCGAGTACCGGATCAACACCGATGGTGGCACCCGGCTTAACAACCACCTCTTTGTCGAGGATTGCACGATGAACTCTCGCGCCCTGCCCTATAACAACGCGCTCAAAGACGATCGAGTCTTCGACCTTCGCACCAGAATCAATTTTCACCCACGGTCCCAGCACGCTGCGCGATACGTGCGCCCCGACGACGTAACATCCGAGTGACACAGTGGACTCTGAGAGGGAGCCAGCGTTGCCGTCTTTATCCTGAACAAACTTCGCAGGTGGCGAGTTCCACTGTTGGGAAAAGATTGGCCAGTCGTTATTGAACAAGTTGAAGACGGGATCCTTCGACACAAGATCCTGGTGCGCTTCGTAGAAGGCGTCAATTGTTCCCACGTCCCGCCAATAAAAGCGGTCATCCGGCCGGGCACCGGGAACTTCGTTCCGGTTTAGGTCATAGACGAACGCTTTTCCCTCTTCTACGAAAGCCGGGATAACGTCACCACCCATGTCGTGCGAGGACTCCACATCCCGAGCGTCGGATCTCACCGCTTCGACGAGTGCGCTCGTGGTGAAGACATAATTGCCCATCGAGGCGAGAACCTCGTCGGGCGAGTCCTTAAGCCCCTCGACCTCACGAGGTTTTTCCACAAAACCGCTAATACGGTGCGGGTGTGAAGGGTCGACCTGGATGATTCCGAACTGGTCTGAATGCGCTTTGGGCTGCCGAATTCCCGCGACCGTGACACTGGCCCCGCTCTCAATGTGGGCATCGAGCATCTGCTGGAAATCCATGCGGTAGACGTGGTCGGCGCCAACGACGACTACATAGTCGGGCTTCTCGTCACCAATGAGGTTCAGACTTTGAAAGATTGCATCCGCGGATCCTGCAAACCATCGTTTTCCCAACCGCTGCTGAGCGGGTACAGACGCAACGTAGGCGTTCAACATTCCGCTGAGGCGCCACGTTTGCGACACGTGTCGGTCGAGGGAGTGTGATTTGTACTGGGTGAGGACCACAATCTGGCGAAGTCCGGAGTTGATCAGATTGGAGATTGCGAAGTCAATCAGACGATAGTGACCGGCGAACGGGACAGCAGGCTTCGCCCGATCTTCCGTGAGTGGCATGAGTCTCTTGCCCTCGCCCCCGGCGAGAACTATTCCGAACACCTTGTGTGCCGTCACGTCTCCAGCGTAGTCGATGGCGCCCCCGTCACAGACGGGGGCGTGGACTAGGCTTGGGGCTTATGTCCGAGGTCGCCGCATTTTCCGCAGTGAATTTTGTCCGCGAAAAACGGGCGATTTTGCGTGACATTTCCTGGGTAATCGACTCCTCTGAGCGTTGGGTAATTGTCGGCCCCAACGGTGCTGGCAAGACCACATTGCTGAGCATGCTCGCCTCCCTCACCCACCCCTCATCAGGACTGGTCACCATACTGGGGGAGCGGTTGGGCAAGACCGACGTTTTCGAGCTTCGTCCGCGGGTGGGTTTCGCCTCGAGTGATATGACCAACCGCATCCCCTATAACGAGTCGGTTCTCGACACGGTACTCACCGCCGCCTATGGAGTGATGGGGCGCTGGCAGGAGGACTACGAGGAGATTGACACCCGCAGAGCTCTGCGGGTGCTCAGCGAATGGCGACTCGATCACCTCGCGGATATGACCATCCGCACACTCTCTGACGGAGAGAAGAAGCGGGTTCAGATCGCTCGCGCGGTCATGACGGACCCCGAACTGTTACTGCTCGATGAGCCGGCCGGGAGCCTGGACGTCGGAGCCCGCGAGGATGTCATCGAAATGCTCGACCACTTCGCCAGTGATCCTGGTTCGCCAGCCATGGTGATGGTGACACACCACGTCGAAGAGATTCCGGCAGGCTTCACGCACTTGCTGGTGATTTCAGACGGCGCCATCATTGCCCAGGGCCCTATCGGTGAAACGCTGACCGGGGCCGTATTGAGTGAGGCGTTTGGCCGGCCTCTTTCGGTCACGCACAACAATGGTCGCTATCAGGCTACCGCTCTGTGATTTTCCTGGTAAAGTAGCCCCTTGTCCGGTGACGATTCTCCGGACTTCGCGAGTCACTAAGGATTTATAGGTAATGAAGGCTGACATTCACCCCGAATACGCTCCCATGGTCTTCCGCGACCTCACTTCGGGAGAGAGCTTTCTGACCCGTTCCACGGCGAAGAGCGACAAGACCATCGAGTGGGAAGACGGCTCGACCTACCCCGTTATCGATGTGGAAATCTCCAGCGCATCACACCCGTTCTACACCGGCAAGCAGCGCATTCTTGACTCTGCAGGTCGCGTGGAGAAGTTCAACCAGCGTTTCAAGAACTTCGGCAAGTAATCAGGCCCGAACAGGCCATTCACCGCTGGCAATAAAGCCTGCGTCACCCGAGTTTCGGCGAAATTTCTGGTAATTCTCCGCCCATGCTCGGGACCAGCTGATTTGTTGGTCGTGGAGCCATTGTGCATCACCGGTCAACGTGTCGCCATGGGCAGCGATAATTGCTTGAGCGACACGACCGGCCGCAATTGCGTCTGCATCTGCACGGTGCGAGTCATCAAGGGCGACAAGGTAGTGAGCCGCCGCCATTCCCAGAGTTCTCTTGCCTTTTCGATAGGTGTCAACCGCGCGATCGATGACGAGTGGGTCGATGATGGGGCGTGGATCGGCCAGGGGGGAGAGCCCATACCGAACCATCTCGTGGTGAAGAATCGAAAAATCGTAGGACGCGTTATACGCAACAACGGGTATTCCGTGTGACAGGTAGCCGCCCACTACGTTAGCGATTTCGGCGACAACCTCCGCTGCGTCACGACCCTCTGCGCGGGCCATCTCGGTCGTGACCCCGTGGACCGCGGAGGCTTGCTCGGGGATGTCCACGCCAGGGTCAGCAAGCCAGCTGTGTGATTCCTGGACCACACCACCTGGGCCGATAATTCCCAAAAAACACGTCACAATGCGGGCGTAACGGGTGTCGAGGCCCGTGGTTTCGGTGTCAAACACCGCGAGGGTGTCACTCCAGTGCGCCATATCTCGGAGTCTAGGCCACCGATTGTTTGACTCCGGCGAGCGACAGCCAGTAAAAACTCTGAGCAGGGAGGGTTATTGTCATATGACCTTGCTCGCTCGGTGTAGGAAATACGGCACCGCCCATCACGTCGGTGACTTTGTTGGCACGAAATTCTTCGGGTAGCTGAAGCGAGATGGAGACAGGGTGGTGGGCGAACGAATAGACGCACAACATCGTTTCAGCTCGCTCGCCTGGTCGGCAATCGTCAGCGTGCATGTCTCGGATGAATGCCAGCGCCGAAGGGTTATCAGTCCGCACTACCCGCAGGCTTCCCAAACCCAAAACGGGATGTTGTTTCCGGAGGTGGACCATCGTGCGAACCCAGTGCAACAGGGACGCCTGCTGCGCCAGCTGAGTCTCTACGTTGGAGAATCCGTAGTGATAGACCAGTGACTGGACCACGGGGAGATAGAGCTTCCCAGGGTCGGCCTCGGAGAAGCCAGCGTTGCGGTCTGGGGTCCACTGCATGGGGGTTCGCGAACTATCTCTGTCCTCGAGCCAGATATTGTCGCCCATGCCGATTTCGTCCCCGTAATACAGAAAGGGGCTTCCCGGAAGCGACAACAGGAGGCCGTGCGCGAGTTCCAGTTCGCTGCGGGAGTTGTCCAGAAGTGGCGCCAAACGTCGCCGGATTCCCACGTTGACTCGCATCCGGGGATCGTAGGCATACCAGCCATAGAGAGCCTGTTTCTCCTCGTCGGTAACCATTTCCAGTGTCAGCTCATCGTGGTTGCGGAGAAATACCCCCCAGGCCGCGCCCTGCGGAATCTCAGTGGTTTCAGAGAGCACCTCGTTCAGGCTCGCAGTCTGTTGGGAGCGCAGCGCATAGAAAATCCTGGGCATGATCGGAAAATCAAACGCCATGTGGCACTCGGGCTCATCGTCAGTACCCAGATACTGGGCCACTTCCTTGGGCCATTGGTTAGCCTCGGCGATCAGGACTCGACCTGGAAACTCGTCATCCAAGAACGCTCGGAAGTTGCGAAGGAACTCATGTGTTTCCGGTTCGCTCTCGCCTGTGCCGTCATCCGACTCGTAGAGATAGGGAATTGCATCGAGCCGGAACCCGTCCACGCCCATTGCCAGCCAGAACCGCGCAATATCGCGGACTTCGTCGTGAACCTTGGGGTTGTGATAATTCAAGTCGGGTTGGTGGGAGAAAAACCGGTGAAAATAGAACTGCCGACGTTCCGAGTCAAAGGCCCAGTTGGAGACCTCAGTGTCGGTGAAAATCACCCGAATCTGCTGACGAATCTGGTCAGTGTCCGACCACACGTAATAGTCGCCAAATGGCCCATCAGGATGCGCGCGTGATTGCTGGAACCACTCGTGATCAACGGAGGTGTGGTTAAGCGGCAAATCCATGACGATACGCATGTTTCTCGCGTGCGCCTGCGACACAAGTTCCTGGAAATCTTCGATGGTTCCAAACTCCGGGAGAACCTGCCGGAAATCTGCGACGTCATACCCGCCGTCTTTCAGGGGTGACGAGTAGAACGGTGGCAACCAGAGTGCGTCGATTCCGAGCCATTCGAGGTAGTCGAGTTTCCCGATCAGACCGGGAATGTCACCGACGCCATCCCCGTCAGAGTCATAGAACGACCGAACCATAACCTCATAGAAGACCGCGCGGCGATACCACTCAGGGTCATGGTCAAGCCCCCTATGGGTTGAGGGCAAACGGAAATCCATCGACAAAGTCTCCTACGTTATCCGGAGAACTCTAGCGTTCGTGAGTTCACGCAGTCGATCGGGTGTGACCGGGAAGACAGCGAAGGCGCTACCGGCAGCAGCCCACAATTCTGTGAGGGCGAAGAAGTCCTCATCCATCACCGTAACCAAAGGCTGGGGATGACCCACCGGGGGAACACCACCGATGCTGTATCCGGTTGCCAGCTTCACCGTGTCGGCGTC
>JABJAO010000103.1 GCA_018666065.1 Microbacteriaceae bacterium
CGTAAAGCAGGTTGGCGCAGATCTAGAGGTGCATGTGGACACCGGAATTATGTCTGGTGCTGACGTCGTTGCCAGTGTTGCGCTTGGTGCGAGGTTCACGATGGTCGGCCGGGCGTATCTGTATGGATTGATGGCCGGTGGGGCTGACGGTGTGGACCGGATGTTCCAAATTGTGACGGAGCAAATTTCGAGGACGATGCGCCTCCTCGGGGTCTCATCATTGGAGGAACTTGAGCCACAACACGTGACACAGCTCCAAAGACTGACCGCTCGAACCTAAGTTCCACTTTTGGGCTGATCCAACTTTATTTCCTGCTGAGAATCCGCGAGATGCGGGCCGTTAGCGCCGTGAGTTTCTCGGGTACTCGCCTATTCTCGAGAGGTGGTCATGATCATCGCTCAAACCGAGGCGGGTCGGGTAGCACACCTTATTTCGGAGTCGACACGCTTGCTGCTCTCGCTCTACCCCGAAGAGAGCAACCACTTCGTCGATGCAGAGGACCTCAACGAACCAGGGAACCTGTTGCTCGCTGCCCACGAGGGGAACACGATCGTGGGTTGCGTGGGATATGTCGACACGGGTGACTGCATCGAAATAAAGCGCCTGTTTGTCGACCCACTCTTTCGCGGTAAAGGTATCGCCCGAGCGCTAATGGCAGATCTCGAAGCGCGAGCCATCCATGCGGGACATCGCATTGCCCGTCTGGAAACCGGGATTCATCAACCAGAATCGCTCGCGCTGTATGAGGCGCTGGGGTACCAGATTCGCGGCCCATTTGGCGACTACGTGGACGATCCGCTGAGCATTTTTATGGAGAAACACCTGACCTAGGCTCCCCCACAGCCGGGCTCCCCTGAGGAAAAACGACCCGTCTAGACTGTGGAAATGGCCACACTCACGCTTCCTCGCCTGCACTGGGGTGATGAGCAATCGCCCCGCAAAGCGCTGATGGTGCACGGGTTGGGCTCCTCGGCTGCCACCTGCTGGCAGGTCACGGAAGCTCTGGCGAACGCGTCGTGGTCAGCAACCGCCGTGGACCTTCGAGGTCACGGTATGGCTCCGCGTGGCTCGAGCTACCGGATTGACGACTTCGCCCGCGACCTTGTCGCTGTGTCTCCCCAGGGCTCCCCCACATGGGATGTGGTGATCGGGCACTCCATTGGTGCGGCGAGCGCTGTTCTCGCCGCGCACGCTTTGGCGTCGTGGACGAAGAGCCTGGTGCTCTTGGATCCAGCACTCGAGCTGGGGGAGGCGACAAAGAACCAGGTCCTGGAGAATCAACGCCAAGGACACCTGCACCAGGGGGTGGACGAGATTCGATCCCTCAACCCCCACTGGCACCCGCTCGACGTTGAACTCAAAGTGCAGGCACACCGACAAGCCAGCCTGTTTGCGCTCGAGCGCGCCGTGTTCGATAACGACCCGTGGCGAGTCACAGAGGAAGCGACCGCTCTGGCAATCCCCACACACGTGATTGGTGCTGACCCACGCCAGGGCAGCATGTTTTGCCATGACTATGCCGCCTCCATGGTGCAGGCCAACGCCCAGATGACCTACGAGATCATCGAGGGCGCTGGACACAGCGTTCACCGGGATAAGCCCCAGGAGACCATCGACGCAATTCTGCGGTGGGTGGGCTAAACCCTCCCCTTCACCACCCGAATCGGCCTCGTGGGAGGGCTGGGGTTGTCGACGAGCCCGGCGATTTCCTGGGCGAACTTTGGCCGAATCACATGATCGGCACCGGCAACCTTGCGTGAGGCAATTCCTCGCATCCGCTCAAGAACGCGCAACCCCGCCGGTGACATGAAGGGGTCCCTCGTTCCCCAAATGGCGTCCACCGGGACCCTGACCTGAGCAAGATCGGTGATGGTCGTTTGCGATTCGATGCATTTCTCCAGTGACATGCGCACAGCTCGCCAGTTTTTCTCGGTGACCTCGAGTGCGCCCTTCATGGGCATCAGCAACGACGATGCCCTCGCGGCCGCCTCGGTGAACGTGCGGTTGTGGCGCATGAAGTCATAGAGGCGCTGATAAGCATCCATCTGCAAGCGCTCGAGCGGATCGAGCACTGTGTTGCCGGGAATATACACCGGCGGCGAGACCAAGATCAGGTGGGAGAGCATTGCCGGATTCTGCGCTGCGTACCGAGCGCCGATCAGGGCACCCAAGGAGTGGCCCACCAGCGTTGCCCGGGAGGGAAGTTTGAGAGAGCGAATCGTGCGATCCAGTGCCGCAACGTGTTCATCCAGTGTGTAGGTCGCTGTTGCGGGGCTGGGGGACTGGCCAAACCCGAGAAGGTCAAGTGAGATGACTCGGTGGTGATCTCGAAGCAGCGGAACGAGCAGGTCAAAGGTTGCAGAGGATGACGCTAAACCGTGAATCAAAATGACGGGATGACCGCGTCCCTCGTCCACAGCGACGTGGAGCTTCGGCGCTCTCGCGCCAAAGACGACGTCAAAAAATCCCATGTCTCTAGTATCCCGGTGTTCCTCACAGCGAGGACATAGCAACTTGTTACCGGATGTGTACATGCTCTGACTAACCCAGGCTCTATCGTGATGCCATGACACTTTCTCGCACACCACTGGCTCTCGCCCTAGCCTCCCTCGTTGCCCTCTCCGGGTGTGCCAGCACACCCGACTTCACCGAAGAGTCGAGCATGGGAATGGCCTCTGGCGAGGTTGCCTACACCGAAGACATGGCCATCGAGATGGACACTCGGGCTGCCAGTGACGGGGACGTGTCGTATGAGCCTGCCGTTATCCGCACCGGTTACCTCTCGCTGTCGGTAGCCTCCCCGCCGGAGAGCGCTGATGAGATCGAACAGCTGGTGGACGCCGCCGGTGGACGCATTGCCTCTCGTTCGGATTACACCCCGGTGGATTACGGACAGCCCAGTTCTTACCTGGAAGCTCGTATCCCCTATGACGCCCTGGATGCCACAATCGAGGCAATTACGGGGCTAGGCGATGTGCAAGAACTCTCGCTCAACAGCATGGATGTTTCGTTGCAGAAAGTCGACTTAGATGCGCGCATCCAGGTGCTCGAGTCCTCCCTCAGCCGCCTGAATGAGTTACTCGCAGAGGCCGCCACCACCAGTGACCTCATCGCCGTCGAATCAGCCCTCGCGGAGCGACAAGCAGAATTGGATTCCCTGCAGTCTCAGCGCGACTACCTCAGTGATCAGACGCTGTTTGCAACACTCAGCATCTCCCTGATCACGCCGGAGAACGCGACTCCGGCTGAACCCGATGGCTTCCTCGATGGAATTATCCGTGGCTGGGACAGTGTGGTCGCCTTCTTTGCCGGGACGATTGTGTGGGCGGGGATCCTCGTCCCCTGGCTGGGGCTTCTCGGAGTGATTGTGCTGGCCGTGGTAATTATCCGCAGAGTGCGCCGGCGCAACCGATAGTCTGAAATGTGTCACCGATAGGAGGCACAATCGATGGTTGCCATAGCGTTTCGGGGTCTCACCAAGTCGTACGGCAGGGTCAACGCCGTTGATGCCTTCACCGCCGAGGTGCACGAGGGCCGGGTCACAGGGTTTTTAGGACCCAACGGTGCGGGCAAATCCACGGCACTGCGCTGCCTGGTGGGCCTCTCAACGCCCACCAAAGGACGCGCCAGAATCCTTGGCAAGCGCTACCCACAACTGAAGAACCCCATGAATCGCGTGGGAGCAGTACTGGATTCTCGAGGTTTTCACCCCGGTCTGACCGGGTTTCAGAATCTCCGAGTGCTCGCAACAATCGGTGGGCTTCCGGGATCTCGCGTAGACGAAGTGCTCGCCGAGGTGGAACTGAGCGAAGCGAGGAATAAAAGGGTCAAGGGGTACTCACTCGGAATGAAGCAACGGCTATCACTGGCCGCCGCAATCTTGGGGGATCCCGATGTTCTGATTCTTGATGAGCCCGCCAATGGTCTTGACCCAGCAGGAATTGCGTGGCTTCGCACATTCATCACCCAACAAGCCGCGAGAGGGACCACCGTTTTGGTGTCGTCCCACCAGCTGGCTGAACTGGAAAACGTCGTGGACGATGTCATCATCATCAACCACGGCGTTCTCGTCGCGGCCGGAACCCTCGAGGCCGTGACGAAAGGGGCGCGTCTCGAGGACGCGTTCCTTCGCCTCACGGGGGGTGGCAGCTCATGAGGCTTCTCGCGGCAGAATTTAGAAAACTGACCTACCAGCGAGCTATCTGGGGTCTTCTTCTTGCGTCAGTCGCCTTCACCGCCCTCGGTACCGCTGTTACACCCGTAATCATCGAGCAGACGACCGGTTCACTCGGATTTGGCACCCTCGAGGACCAGTCCATCGTGGACTCGGTGTACGCGAATGCCATCTCGGGCTACATTTTTGCTGTCTTGGTGGGAGTCCTCATTGTGGCGGGAGAATTTCGTCACGGTACCGCGGTAGCAACCTACGTCGCGGCTCCGCGGCGGGGCAGGGTCCTCCTGGCCAAACTGGGCACAGCTGCCGTGGCAGGTCTTGGATTCCAGATCATCTCGACCGCTCTCGGCTTTGGCGCCGGATACGTGGCGCTCCAGTTTTATCCCAACGCCGCAGCCCCGAGTGTGACGATCTTTATCAACACCTCGATTGCGGCGGTCGTCTCAGGAGTTGTGCTGGGAATCCTAGGTGCGGCGGTCGCTGCCCTCATTCGGTCTCAGGTCTTGGCACTGATTGGTCTGCTGATCTGGCTGTTCGCTATCGAACCAATCTTGTTGCTGGTATTCCCTGACCAAGGTCAGTTCTTTTTATCCGGGCTCATCACCGCAATTGTGGCTATCGACGTTCAATCGGAGCAATTCAATATCAACACCGCTGATTTTGCCGATCCGGTGACTGCCACGCTGTTACTCCTGGGATATGCCCTCGTTTTCGCTATTGTGTCGCTGGTGGTGGACATGCGCCGGGATATCGAATAGCACCACACAATGAGTGCTCGCGACGCTACGTCGGAGGACATGAATGGCGATTCCTACGGAGTTCCCAACACACTGCGCAGGGTGAGAACTCGACGCAGTGAGGCATCCACCTGATCTTCTGACACCGCGCCATCCAGAACAGCGCGTTCCATGGCATCCAGCATGAGCGTGTAGGTCTCATAGCTGGGATCGCGCCCGGGATCCACAGCGAGCAAGATCAGATCATTGCCCGCCACAAGCGCTGCGACTGCGAGATCCGCTTCGTCTTGGTACTGCTCTTCGCCCGACGCCTTCAACATCCGCAGGTCATCGGTGATGATCACGCCATCAAATCCCAGCTCGTTGCGCAGGATCGCCACCCAGTCGTCCGAGAGTGTTGCGGGATCTTTGCTGACCGAGGGCACCCGAATGTGTCCGGTCATGACCAGTTCCGCCCCCGCGGCAATACCTGCGACAAACGGCAGGGCGTGAGTGGTGCGCCACTGCTCCAGGGTTATCTCGGAGCTTGGAACAACGCGGTGCGTGTCCGCAAAGACAAGCCCGTGGCCGGGGAAGTGTTTGAGAGTTTGCGCCACCTCGTCAACTTCAACCCCGGCGGCAACAGCGACGTGCTCTGCCGCAACCGCGGGGTCGGTGGAGAAGGATCGCGAGTGAATGTATGCACCGGAGCCCAAACTGACATCCGCGACGACTCCAAAGTTCACATTTGCTCCCGCCTGATCCACCAGCTGTTGGCGGGCAAGAAACGCTGCCGCCGTGGTCTCCAGGTCACCAGATCCCAGCACTCGGGCTCCGGGGAATTGGTCACCGGGGATTCGGGCAACCGGATTGCCCTCCTGGTCAACCGCCATCACGAGAGGAAAATCGGAGCGCTCTTGCAGCGCCCCAATAAAGTCCCGGATTGTATAGACGTCAGCGTTCAAGTTTCCTCGCTCGAGCAGGAAGCCCGCTGCGGGTATTTCATCCAAGAATGCCTGGTGCACCTCGGGATTCATCCCCGCAATGGTGACCACCATGAGACCGGCAAGTTTCTGGCGAAGCTCCATGCCCAGGAGTGCCTCGTCGATGCGCACCTGGAGTGGGTCAGCCGGCTCCGGTTCTGGCGCAACCTCGACGTCGCGTGGAGCGGTTGCCTCGGGTTCTAACTCGAGGACGACCGGTGCAGAAGGTGTGGGGGCCTCGGGAGTGGGTATCGTGCACGCGGATAGCACCAGGGCGCCCAGGGTCGCAAGCAGCGTCGCTCTTGCCCAGAAACCCGTCTGTGTCCTCACTAGTGAAGGGTACTCGGGCCGCCATAGTGGACCCTTTGAACGCGCCCTGGAGGCGGCAGAATCTGTCATGATGGTGCCACAACTTTGTCAGAACAAACGAACGAGGGAGTCCCCATGGCAACACCGCTTCGCGTGGGTTTAATAGGTACCGGTCGCATCGGGCAGGTCCATGCTATGAGTGTGGTCAGCCACCCCGACACAACGCTGCACCGCGTGGCCGATGTCTTCCTCGAGGGTGCCCAGAAGACCGCAGAAAGCTTTGGCGGAACCGCCACGGATAACCCCGACGAGCTCTTCTCCGCGGGGGATGTTGACCTGCTCATTATCGCCTCCCCCACCTCCACCCACATCGATCTGATCGAAAAGGCCATCGACGCCGGCATCCCCGCGCTGTGTGAAAAGCCCATCGATCTCGACATCACGGTGGTCGACAAGCTTCGCGACAAGGCGAATTCGACAAGTGTGCCCATTGGTTTGGGTTTCAACCGCCGCTTCGACCCGCACTTTGCTGATCTGCGCGCTCGCGTGAAGGCTGGAGACATTGGTGCTCTCGAGCAGCTGCTGATCACGAGTCGTGATCCCGCACCAGCACCCGTGGATTACCTTGCGGTGTCGGGGGGAATCTTCCGGGACATGACTATCCACGACTTCGATATGGCGCGCTACTTTGTGCCCGACATCGTGTCGGTCACGGCGCAAGGGTTCAACCAGTTCTCCAGCGAGATTAAGGAACTTGGCGATTACGACGCCACCGCTGTTGCTCTGCGGGGAAGCAAGGACGAACTTATCCTGATCAGCAACTCGCGTCACGCAGCCCACGGGTTTGACCAGAGGCTGGAAGCGTTTGGTACCGAGGGAATGCTGCGGGTGGAGAACCTTACGGATACGAACGTCCGGCACTACTCCGCCACCCAGGTCGAAGCGCGCGGTCCCTACCAAAACTTCTTCCTCGAGCGCTACATGGATTCCTACCGTAATGAGCTCGAGGAATTCCTCAAGAAAATCCGTGGCGAAGCGTCCAACACCCCCACGTTTGAAGATGGGCGCATGGCTCTCGTGCTGGCTAACGCTGCGACGGAATCGGCGAAGTCGGGGACGACAATTTCTGTCTCCGCCAAGTAGAGGAATTTGTTAAGACAAAGTACGATGGGGGTGTCCCTCATAGCGAAGTGAACCACCATGTCTGATTCCTCCCTCCCCGAGCACCTCAACGTGCTCACGATGGGTCGTGTCGGCATTGACATCTACCCCCTGCAGATTGGCGTGGGTCTTCAGGACGTCACCAGTTTTGGAAAATTTCTCGGTGGGTCCCCCACCAACGTGGCCGTTGCGGCTGCTCGGTATGGGCGAAGCTCCGCCGTCATTACACGGACCGGACCAGACCCTTTGGGTCTGTTTATCCGGACAGAACTCGAACGGCTCGGCGTGAGCTCTCGCTATGTCGCCGATGTCGAAGGGCTCAAAACTCCCCTGGTGTTGTGTGAGATCTTCCCACCCGATAACTTCCCGCTGTATTTCTATCGCGACCCCGTAGCGCCGGATTTAATGATCGCTCCAGACGAACTGGATGACGCTGCCATTGCGGCTGCCGACATCTTCTGGGTGACCGTGACCGGTCTCACCCGCGAGCCCAGTCGCGCAGCCCACCACCACGCCCTGAGTGTTCGCGCTCGTGCCCGCCACACCATCCTCGATCTTGACTACCGGGCAGAGCTGTGGAGCTCACCGGCAGAAGCAACCGAGCAGGTCGCCCAGGCTCTCGCCCAGGTCACCGTGGCTATTGGAAACAAAGAAGAGTGCGAAATTGCGGTTGGAGAAGTAGAACCCGACCGCGCAGCAGACGCGCTGCTCGAGCGCGGCGTGGAAATCGCGGTCGTGAAACAGGGGCCCAAAGGTGTGATGGCGAAAACAGCGACCGAACGCGTCGAGGTTGCCCCGTTCGCCGTAGATGTCGTCAACGGTCTCGGAGCCGGGGATGCCTTTGGTGGAGCGTTCTGCCACGGACTTCTCTCCGGGTGGGACCTAGACAAAACTTTGCGCTTTGCTAATGCGGCAGGCGCAATTGTGGCGGGGCGCTTGGAATGCTCTACCGCGATGCCATTTGAATACGAAGTACTCGATGCCGTGGAGGTAGGGCATGTCTAATCTCGATTTCGAAGCGCTCCGGAATGCCCGAGCCACAACTCCGGACGCCGTGGCTCGTGCGTTGGCCTCCCGGTCACGCCGCGACCTACTCGGAGCCGATGGCAAGCTGATGATCATCGCCGCTGACCACCCTGCGCGAGCCGCGCTGGGTATCGGGTCGGAAGCAATGGCGATGGCCAATCGTGAGGACCTGCTCGAGCGCCTCGCCACGGCGCTGGCAAACCCTGGCGTTGACGGTGTCCTGGCAACCCCCGACATTATCGATGATTTGGCTCTCCTGGGACTACTCGAGAACAAAATCGTCGTGGGGTCGATGAACCGCGGTGGCCTGCGCGGCGCATCCTTCGAAATGGACGACCGTTTTGGCGCCTACTCCATTGACTCGATTGTCGAAGCGGGCCTGGACTTCGCAAAAACTCTCACCCGCGTCAATTTCCAAGACGCGGGAACCGCCGAGACGTTGATGGCCACCGCTCACGCGGTGAACGAAGCGACAGCTGCGAAACTCCCCATCATGCTGGAGCCCTTCATCAGCGAGCGCGTCGAAGGAAAGATCGAAAATATCCTCACGCCAGAGGCTGTCATCCAGTCCATCGCGATTGTCAGCGCACTCGGTGGCTCGAGCGCCTACACGTGGCTCAAAATCCCCTATGTTGCTGACATGGCACGCGTCATGGAATCCACCACACTGCCCACGCTCATTCTCGGCGGCGATCGCGCCGGAGACATGGAGGGCCTCTACGCCGAATGGGCCACAGCGCTCACTCTCCCCGGCGTTCGCGGTCTCGTTGTGGGACGCAGTTTGCTATACCCGGCATCAGGTTCGACTGCAGATGCCATTGCACGAGCAGTAGATATTGTTCACGGCGGATAGTCCGCACCAACCAGAGAGGAACGGTCAGTGAGCCAGCCCATCATCAACCACTACGTCGGCGGAGCAGAATTCGTCGGCGAATCCGATCGACTTGCCGACGTCTTCGACCCAGCACTGGGCGTGGCGACCAAGTCTGTGCGTCTTGCCACCACCGGTGATTTAGTTGCTGCCGTCGCGGTAGCCAAGACGGCGTTTGAGACCTGGTCCACCATGTCGCTGACCAAGCGTGTGGCCATCGTGTTCAAATTCCGCGAGCTCCTTGAAGCCAAAAAGGGCGAACTGGCCGCCATCATCACCGAAGAACACGGCAAGGTTCTCTCCGACGCCCTGGGTGAAATCACCCGCGGCCAGGAAGTCGTGGAGTTTGCCTGTGGTCTGCCTCACCTGCTCAAGGGTGAGTTCTCACTCAACGCCTCCACCGATGTGGATGTCTACTCCCTCAAGCAGGCCCTCGGTGTGGTGGGAATTATCAGCCCCTTCAACTTCCCCGCCATGGTTCCCATGTGGTTCTTCCCTGTGGCCATTGCGGCAGGAAACACCGTCATCTTGAAGCCCAGCGAAAAGGACCCCTCCGCGGCTATCTGGATGGCACACCTCTGGAAAGAGGCTGGTCTTCCTGATGGCGTGTTCAACGTCGTCCACGGTGACAAGGTGTCCGTCGATGCACTCCTTGAGCACCCCGATGTCGAATCCATTTCCTTCGTCGGTTCAACCCCCATTGCCCAGTACGTCTATGAGACCGGAGCCAAGCACGGCAAGCGCGTCCAGGCTCTCGGTGGCGCCAAGAACCACATGCTGGTTCTTCCCGACGCTGACCTCGACCTCGTTGCTGACTCAGCCGTCAACGCGGGCTTTGGCTCCGCCGGCGAGCGCTGCATGGCGATTTCCGTGGTGGTCGCTGTCGACCCGATTGGTGATGACCTCGTGGCCGCAGTCAAGGACAAGATGTCGGCCATCAAGGTCGGAGACGGTCGTCGCTCCTGCGACATGGGACCGCTCGTCACCGAGGTCCACCGCGACAAGGTTGCCTCGTACATCGACATCGCCGAGAAGGATGGCGCCACAATCGTCACGGATGGTCGCGATGTGAAGGCCGATGGTGAAGCAGCTGGTTTCTGGCTCGGACCCACCCTGATTGACCACGTCCCCACATCCTCCAAGGTTTACCAGGAGGAAATCTTTGGACCGGTCCTCTCGGTTGTTCGCGTGAAGTCCTATGAAGAGGGCGTTGCGCTGATTAACAGCGGAGCTTTCGGTAACGGAACCGCCATCTTCACCAACGATGGTGGTGCTGCCAGAAAGTTCGTCACGGACATTCAGGTCGGCATGGTGGGCGTCAACGTCCCCATTCCCGTTCCAATGGCCTACTTCTCGTTCGGTGGATGGAAGCACTCGCTCTTTGGAGACTCGAGGGCTCACGGTGAAGAAGGTTTCCGCTTCTTCACGCGCCAAAAGGTTGTCACCTCGCGCTGGCTTGACCCCAGCCACGGTGGGCTCAACCTCGGCTTCCCCCAGAACTAGTTATGGCACGAGTCGCCCTCACCGGCGGTACAGGCTTCCTCGGAAGCAACGTGGCAGAAGTCCTGATGGACGCTGGCCACGATGTGGTCGTTTTGACCAGGGCAACTCCTGCCATGGAGGTACCCTGGCCCTACACCGTGCTGGACACCTCGGACCAGGCCGCTGTGGAGAAGGCCCTCGAGGGCGCGGATGCTCTCGTGCATACGGCAATCGCCAATGATTTTCAGAACCTGGACGCCCAGGCCGCCTACAAGGCCTATCCGGGTCTGACTCAGGCAGTAACCAGAGCGGCGATGGCCGTGGGCGCTAAACCGATCTATATCTCGAGCGACTGGGTTATGGATGGCACCTCCCACAAGGTCCCAGAGACTGACTATGGGCGCCCCATCAACACCTATGGATACCTCAAGGCGCTGGGTGAACAGGTCATCCGCGATCTTGCTCCGGAAACCGGCGCGATCTGTCGCATCGGCGGGGTCATGGGCAGCCACCGGCTGCTCGCCGATATGCCCCGCACCCAAGACGTCGGCTTTGGCTATTTTGTCTCGGCGTTGGTCACGAGTCTTCGCACCAACACCCCGTTTATGGTCTTTGGCGGCGAAGGAGTCAACAAGGTTGCCACTCCCTCACTGGCCTCTGAAATTGGTGCGACCATTCACCGAATTATCGAGAAGGACGCCTCAGGTTGCTTTCACGTAGTCGCAGATGACGCCATCACCCGAGAGGACCTAGCCGCACTCGCCTGCGACGTGTTCGGGCTTGATGCTTCGCTGGTGACCTCCAGGGAGCCCCCGGAAGCTGACCGCTTCAGCGAACCCGTGCCCGTGGACACCTCGTTGGATAACGCCCGAGTGAAATCGGTGCTCGGCGTGGGACCGATCAGCGTGCGCGACCTCGTGGAGGCACTCGCTGCAGAAGCCGACGGAAAGCTGCACCCGGTTACCCCCCTGCGCTAGCCGGGGGGATAACCGGGTGTGTGTGCTTAGGAGTCTGCGCGAACCTGTTGGATTTCGCGGGTCAGAGCGTCGAGCTCTGCACCACCGGCCATAGCCTTGGTCAACTCGTCCAGCTCCACCTTGGCGCGCTCGAACTCATTTGCGAGCTGACCACGGTTGAGCAGGTAGAAGAAGTCACCGACCAGGTAGGCGTGGTGGGGGTTGTGGGTGATGAACACCACCGACACTCCACGATCCTTAGCGGCCAGCACATACTTCAGGACGATTCCCGACTGACGAACACCCAATGCCGAGGTGGGCTCATCGAGGATGAGCACCTTGGCACCGAAGTACACAGCGCGGGCGATGGCCACAGCCTGGCGCTCTCCACCGGAGAGTGTTCCAATCTGCTGACCGGTGTCGCGAAGGTCAATACCCATCTCCATCAGGTGCTGCTTGGTCAGGTCCTTCATCTTCTTGACATCAAGACGACGGAAAGGCCCCC
Organism: Microbacteriaceae bacterium; assembly: GCA_018666065.1. Taxonomy (GTDB): domain Bacteria; phylum Actinomycetota; class Actinomycetes; order Actinomycetales; family Microbacteriaceae; genus Pontimonas. The sequence goes on from JABJAO010000103.1 coordinate 12,185, forward strand.
AGCCCTTGGTGATTTCGTTACCGAGGAAGAAGTTGCGCCATACCGCCATCAACGGAATCGTCGCGAGGTCCTGGTAGACGGTCGCAATTCCGTTGGCGAGGGCGTCGCGAGGAGAGTCGAAGGATACCGACTTCCCTTCGACCTCGTACACGCCAGAGCTTGGCTTGTGCACGCCAGAGAGCGTCTTGATCAGGGTCGACTTTCCCGCACCGTTGTCACCGAGGATGCAGGTGACGGCGCCTTCGCGAACCTTGACGGACACGTCGGAGAGCGCAATGACATTTCCAAAGGCCTTGCCGACATCTTTCAGTTCCAAAGCGATACCAGTCATCGTTTGGCTCCCTTCGCTTTGTTGCCGATATAGGTATTGACGAGTACTGCGGTCAAGAGGATGACTCCGATGAACGTCCAGCGCCAGTCCTGATCCCACAGGGCGTAGGGGATACCGATGTCGGCAATTCCCATGATGGCGGCACCGATCGAGGCACCAATCGCGGATCCAGCTCCACCCATCAGCAGTGTTCCACCCACGGCAGCGGCGATGATGTAGAAGAACTCCATACCGACACCCTGACCTGCCTGCATACCTTGCAGACGAAGAACAAACATGACACCCACAAACGCGGAAGCCAGTGAGGACATCATGAACAGCGTGATCTTGGTCCGGCCGACCGGAACACCCGCATTACGGGCGGCGTTCTTGTCTCCACCGGAAGCGAAAATCCAGTTACCGAACTGAGTTCTGGTGAGCAACCAGGTGCAGAAGATCGTGGCCAGGATCCACCACACGATGGAGACCTGGAAGTTGGATGTTCCAATCATCATCTTCGAGGCGAAGACCGCGTGAGCCTGATCGAAACCAATGGCATCTTCCACGTTGGCCACACGAACGGTTCCGGTGAGCTCCTTGGTCACAGCGAGGTTTGCACCACGCAACACGAAGAAGGTCGCCAGCGTCACGATGAAGGAGGGAAGCCCCGTCTTCACGACGATCAGGCCGTTGATGAAACCGACCAGCAAGGCGAAAGCGAACACAATGGCAATCGAGAGCCAGATGTTCAAGCCAAATTCTGTGGCAAGAAGACCTGCCAACAGGCCAGAGGTTCCCACCATGACTCCGGTGGAGAGGTCAAATTCCCCACCGATCATCAGCAGGGCGACGAACACGGCGATGATTCCAATGGGTGCTGCAATATCGGTCCAGCCGGCGGTTCCGCCGACGGCCGCAAAGTTTCCTGTGGTGTCAAAGCTCCAGAAAAGGAAGAAGATGACAGCCGCTCCAATGAGGGCGCCGAGTTCGGGCCGCTGGAGCATTTGGGTGGCGAGCGACGTTTTCGCCACTCGTTCGTCTTGGGTTTGAGTCGCCATTGTCTCGTTTTCTCTTGAAAGGGATGGTCGGAGGGTAAGTGCACGTGAGGGGGTTGCCTAAGGATTTACCTTAGTCAACCCCCTCAGCGCTTAGACGGTGTTACTTAGCGGGTACCCGCTGCCACCAGTCCGATAACCGCTTCTACGTTGCTTGCGTCAACGAAGCCGGGGCCGGTGTACATCGGCAGTCCACCACCAAGGCTGTGAGCGTTGGTGACGTTCAAGTACAGCAACACAACGGACAGGTAACCCTGTGCGTACTGCTGCTGGTCAATGGCGAATTCCATGTCTCCTGCAGCAATGGCGTTGAGTGCGTCCTCGGACATGTCAACAGTTCCGATGAACAAGTCGCGTCCAAGCTCCTGAGCAGCAGGCAGCGCAGCCTTAGCGGCGATGTCAGCGTTCAGAGCGAAGATAGCGTCAATGGTGGGGTCAGCCTCGAGAGCAGCCTTGATCTTTGCGGAGGCTGCAGTAAGGTCCTGCAGACCACCATCAAGGTTGAAGTCGGTGACGGTTCCCGTAGAGGTTTCACGAGCACCCTGGCAACGCTCGGTCAGACCGACGTTAGCTGCCTCCTGAATGGGGCAGAGGATGTTGGTTGCGCCGAGAGCGTTGAAACGGTATCCCGCTTCACGACCAGCAACAATCTCGTCCTGACCAACGTGAGTGAAAGCACCCAGGTCCTTGAACACGGCCGAACCGGAGTTCATGGTCACGGTGGGGATGCCAGCGTCAGCGAGACCCAGCATGGCCTGCTCGATTGCACCGGGGTCCGGAGCAGAAGCAGCTACACCATCACACTCGGCCGAAACAGCACCTTCGATGATAGCTGCCTGACGAGCGGAGTCGTTGGTTGAGCCCTGGTAGTCAACCGTGATGCCGAGGTCTTCCCCAGCCTTCTCGGCGCCAGCCTGTGCGACTGACCAGAAGGTTCCACCGTCACCGTGCGTGTAGACACAGATCTTGATGTCGCTGTTAGCAGGTGCTGCGCTTTCGGTTGCAGCAGTCTCAGTTGCAGCTTCACCGGCGTCACTGTCAGTTCCCGCTGCACAACCAGCGAGAGTGAGAGCTACGACTCCAGTGAGAACGGCGAATTTTTTGATATCCAAATTCGGACCTCTCATCCTTGAGTTACTTAGATTGAATCAGCGCACTCCAGGTGGAATGCACCTAACAAAGATTATTGACTTTGTCTTGACAAAAACGTTACCAAACAGGCGTGTTGTTATCGAACCGCAACCTTGCTCCACAGGACCTCTCTGAGACCACACCGCAATGATTGACCGGGAAAATCGACCATTGCGACGATTATCGGGCACCTATCAAAGGTTTGTTTTTGTCACCAGCGGGATGTGACAGGCACCCGAAAAGCCCTTAGAGTTTGTCAGAACAAAGTTGTTCATCACCCTCGGAGGCACAACATGACGACACCTGGGCTCCTTCTTCACGGCGCATGGCAACAGCACGCCGACTCGGCAATCCACACGGTGCGCTCCCCCTACAACGGTGATTCTTTGGGCGAGATCGTGCTCGCGCACTCTGCTGATGTAGACCGTGCTCTCGACATCGCCGTCGATGCAGCGAAACTCTGGCGGAACACTCCCGCCCACGAGCGCACCGCCATCCTGCTCAAGGCCGCCTCCATTGCCGATGAGCGCATCGAGTCTCTCGCTCGCACGATTTCCTCCGAGATGGGCAAGAGCATCAGAGAAGCACGCGGCGAAGCCACCCGAGCCGGAGAAATTATCCGACTCTCAGCATTTGAGGGCTCCCAGCGCTATGGCGAATCCCTCCCTCTGGATGCCAACCTCGGAACCGGGTTCGACAAGATCGGTTTTACTCTGCCCCAACCCGTGGGAGTTGTCGTGGCGATTACTCCATTCAACTACCCCTCACTCCTAGTACTCCACAAGGTGGGGCCCGCTCTGGCCGCGGGAAACTCCGTCATCCTCAAGCCAGCTCTCGCAGCCCCATTGACCGCCATCGCTCTGGCGCAGTGTTTCCTCGATGCGGGATTACCCGCGGGGGTTCTGGGTGTGCTCAATGGCCCCGGCAGTGAACTGGGCAGCCAACTCGTTGCCGACCCGCGGGTCAATAAGGTCTCCTTCACCGGTTCTACCCGAGTGGGAGAACAGATCACCAAGACTGCCGGGATCAAGAGGCTCTCGTTGGAGCTTGGTGCGTCCTCGCCCGTCCTGGTGACCAAGCACGCCGATCTCGAACAAGCAGCCCACTCGATCACCCTGGGTGGTTATGTCAACGCTGGGCAGGTGTGCATCGCAGCCCAACGCATCATCGTGGAGGAATCCATTCACGATGACTTCCTGGCAGTACTCGTGCCCAAGGTGGAAGCAATCACGATTGGTGATCCGCTCCAAGACGACACGATGGTCGGCACCCTGGTTTCCGAGAGCGAAGCCATCCGAGTCGAAAAAGCCATCCAGAACGCAGTGGCCGATGGCGCCGCTCTGATCACCGGTGGGCAGCGCAACGGCACCCTGCTCACCCCGGCCATTGTGGGCGATGTACCGGGTGACCACCCTTTTGCCCAGGAGGAACTCTTTGGTCCCGCCGTGTCGATTACCCGCGCTCGGGACTTCGATCACGCCGTCGTACTCGCCAACTCGACCCAGTACGGCTTGGGGGCTGGAATATTCACGCAGGACCATGACGAATCAATCCGCGCGATGCGCGATATTGATTCGGGCATTGTCCACATCAACTGGACTCCCCTATGGCGAGCGGATTTGATGCCCTATGGCGGCATGAAATCCAGCGGAATCGGCAAAGAGGGAGTCCGCACCACCGTGAATGAGATGACAGAGTGGAAAACTGTCATCATGCATTCGCGGGTATAACGACTGGCAGCAGAACACGGTAAGGATACGAACATGACGCAGGGAATCTCCGGAAAAACCATTCGCCTCACGGTCGCTCAGGCGCTCGTAAAATACATTGCCGCGCAATACTCCGTGGCCGATGGGCACCGTCAGCGTTTTGTCCCCGCCTCACTGGGAATCTTTGGGCACGGAAACGTGGCGGGCTTGGGTCAAGCTCTCGACCAGTTCAGTGATGACCTGCCGTTCGTTCAGGGTCGTAACGAGCAGGGTCTGGCTCACTCGGCGGTGGCATTCGCCAAAGCGCACAAGCGCCGCCAGGTTCTCGCTGTCACCGCATCCGTGGGGCCAGGCGCTATGAACATGGTGACCCCTGCGGCTCTGGCGACCGTCAACCGCATTCCCGTTCTGCTGCTACCCGGTGATGTCTATGCCACCAGACGTCAAGGTCCCGTGCTCCAGCAGTTGGAATACCCCGGCGGACCCGATGTGTCGGTCAATGATGCGTTTCGCCCAATCTCTCGCTTCTTCGACAGGATCACCCGTCCCGAGCAACTCCTGGTCTCACTGCCTCAGGCATTTCGGGTTCTCGCCAACCCTGCGGAGACCGGAGCAGTGGTCATCTCGCTACCCCAAGATGTCCAATCCCACGCCTTTGATTACCCCGTGGAGTTCTTTGCCGACAAAGACTGGATTATTCGCCGGCCCACACCGGAGCCTGACGAAATCAGCGCTGTCGCGGCGATGATCACGGCTGCGAAGAAGCCTGTGATTGTTGCCGGTGGTGGAATTCACTACTCCGATGCGACTGCAGAGCTTGAAGCTTTGGCCAACGCTACGGGTATCCCGGTTGCCGAAACCTTCGCTGGCAAGGGAGCTATCCAAAACGCAGGACCCTGGCACCTCAAGGGCATTGGACTGGAG
>JABJAO010000024.1 GCA_018666065.1 Microbacteriaceae bacterium
GCTCGTCGGCGCTCTTCAGAACGGTGACACCATCTCTGATGGCTGATCTCCTACAACTGGCCGGTATCACGCTAGATGCTACGGCCTCCTCGCGAGAGGAGGCCGTAGCCATCTGCGGCTCGCTTCTCGTGTCCCTCGGTGCTGTGTCGCAGGACTATGCGGACGCCATGTGGGAGCGAGAACAAATCTTTCCCTCCGAGCTGGGTGATGGATTCGCTATCCCCCATGGCACAGACGAGTCCCGTTCGTTCGTCAATTTTGACCAGCTCGTCTTCGTCAGATTCCAGCAGCCTGTGACCTGGGTCAATGAACAAATTTCCGTCTGCGTAGGCATCGCCTCGCAAGGCGATGGGCACGTAGAAATCCTGGGTAATCTTGCAGATTTGCTCATGGATGACGACGCCGCGAACATCCTCCGAACTTCGTCAAACCCTGAGGAAATCAGGGACCTCATTGTGAAAGGCGCATAACCATGAAAGCTGCACTGTTCCAAGGACCCGGGAACCTCAGCGTCATCGACGTGGAGACTCCGACCCCCAGTGCTGACGAGTTGAAGATTCGTGTGGAGTCCTGCGCGACGTGTGGCACGGACGCCAAGATTTTTCACCACGGCCACCCCCGTTTAGAGCCACCACAGATCATTGGGCACGAAATTGCCGGAGAAATCATTGAGGTCGGTGCGCACACCTCCGGCTACACCGTGGGGCAGCGCGTCCAAATTATTGCGGCAATTCCGTGCGAGGAATGCTGGGCTTGCAAGGCCGGCAAGCAGGGAATCTGCATTAACCAAACATCAATGGGATATCAGTTCGCGGGCGGTTTTGCGGAGGAAATGATTGTTCCCCAGTCTGTTATCAAGGCCGATGGCGTGAACACAATCCCTGATGGGCTGAGTTTTGACGAAGCGTCTGTGGCAGAGCCACTTGCGTGCGCATTGAACGCCCAGCGCCTCATCCACGTGGGCAAGGGTGACACCGTGTTGGTCATGGGTGCCGGTCCCATTGGATGTCTCCACATCCGACTTGCGCGAGCGCTCGGAGCGACCAAAGTCATGCTTGCCGACATTAATGGAGGGCGTCTTGAGCTCTCCGCAAATGCGGTGCAGCCCGACCGCGCCATTGACATGTCCACGGAAAATCTCGAAGAGATCGTTTGGGCCGAGACCGGGGGAATAGGTCCCAGCGTCATCATTACCGCGGCTCCCTCGGGCCAAGCACAAGAGCAAGCAATTTCTCTGGTCGCCCCCGGGGGTCGGGTGAGTTTCTTCGGCGGGCTGCCGAAAAACAAACCCGTAATCCAACTCGACTCCAACGTTGTGCACTACAAGGAGCTGATCCTCGGAGGAGCCAACGGGTCCTCTCCTGCACAAAACAAGGAAGCTCTCGAACTGATCGCCTCCGGCGCTGTTCCTGTTGCTGACCTCATTACCCACCGTCTCCCCCTCAGCCAGGTTGAGGACGCTATCAACGCAGTAACCTCGGGAGAAGCCATCAAGGTCGTCATCAAACCCCAGGGGGTCTAGACATGAGTTCATTCGTTCACACGGTTACGGTCCTGGACCCGATCGGTTTGCACGCCCGTCCCGTTGGCCAGATTGTGACGCTCGTGCGCGAGACAGGAGCCACAGTCACCCTGCGGAGCGCGAGCGGTAGTGAAGCCGCTGCCACGTCCGCCCTCAAGATGCTCGCCCTGAAGGTCAAAACGGGCGAAACCCTCGAGATTGTGGTGGAGTCAGCAGGGTCCTCAGAGCCCGAAGCGCTCGCGCGCGAGATTGAATCTCTCATCAACCAGGGTTAGCACCCGTCGCGCGCATGGAACTCACCGGAATTGGCGTCGGCTCGCAGGCTGTCGTCGGGGACGTGTTTCTGTTAGAGACCTCCGACGCGGTCTTTGAGCACCGGAAAACTACCCACTCGCCCGATGAAGAAGCCAGCATCCTGAGCACCGCAATTGCGACGACCGCTGCGACAATCAGGGAAGAATCTTCCGGCGGCGATACTACGACACAGGAAATTTTGGATGCGCTGCTGATCATCCTGGAGGACCCGGAGCTGCAGGAGATGGCGAGGCCCCATCTCGACGAGGGAATGGACGCCCCGACCGGGCTTTTCATCGCTCTGGATGAATTTGCCGCCCTCATGGGCGATGACGAAGACTTCCAATCCCGCGTGTCTGATTTGCGCGGAATTGCAGCGCGTATTTCTGCGTGGACACGAGGAATCGCCGCGGGGCCCGAGATCCCGCGCGAAGGCACTTGGATCATCGTGGCCGAGGATCTCACTCCACTCGAGACATCCCAATTCGGCGAATCGGTTGTCGGAGTCATCACAGAACTGGGGGGTCCCACCTCCCACACCGCGATTATCTGTCGCGCGCTGGGAATCCCCGCAGTGGTGAGCGTGAAGGGGGCGATGGAACTGTCGCAGGGAGCCTCCGTTCTCGTGGACCCGGAAGGAAACCGGGTCGTGCCGGGAGGCGACCTTGGCGCCGCGACCACCGCAATCTCATTCATTCCTCAGGCGGACTCTCCCCTGATCACGGTGCGGGCCAACATCGGGAGTGTGGCCGACGCCGAGAAGGCATCGTCCACCTCTGCGCGCGGCGTGGGCCTGTTTCGAACCGAAGTTCTCTATCTCTCCGCGAACACTATGCCCTCTGTGGACGACCAAGCAGCGCTCTACACCGAGGTGCTCAGGTCCGCTCCCGCAGGAAAAATCATCATCAGGACAATCGATGCCGGAAGTGACAAGCCGGTCCCCTTTTTCTCCCTCGAGGACGAAGAAAACCCTGCTCTTGGCATGAGAGGCTTCCGCCTCGCGACGGACTACCCCGAATTCCAGAAGTCCCAACTTCAGGCCATCCAGAAAGCCATCGCTGCCACGGGCCGCGATGTCGGGGTTATGGCTCCGATGGTGTCGACCGTGGAAGAGGTCCGAGAATTCAAAGCCCTCTGCTCTGAGGCAGGAATCTCGCAGGTGGGAATCATGATTGAAACCCCCGCCATCATCCCCGTGATGCCGGACCTGGGCGGCGTCCTCGATTTCGTCAGCATCGGAACCAACGACCTCTCCCAATATCTCTTCGCCGCGGACCGCATGCACCCCAAACTTGGGTCACTGAACAACCCGTGGCAACCAGGTCTCCTGCGAAGCGTGAGCGCCATCGCAACAGAAGCAGGAAAGCTCGGGATCCCCGTCGGGGTCTGCGGCGAAAGCGCAGCCAATCCGCTCATTTCGATCGTGTTCGCCGGTCTGGGAATTGACTCCGTCAGTGTTGCCCCCAGCGCTGTCGAAGAAGTCTCGAGTGCGTTGGCTGCCGTGACGATCGACCAAGCGCAGGCAGCTGCCGATGCAGCTATTGCGGCAAGTACTCCCGGCGAAGCAGAAGCCGGGGTTCGCGCGCTGTTCGCCTGATAGCTTTGGGCGTAATCTGGGGTGGGCAACCCCAGAAAGGTCCCCCATGCACTCGATTGTGGTCTCTCAAAACGGTGGCTCAGAGGTTTTGGCGCTGAGCGATTCCCCGGAACCAACCTGCGGTGCTGACGAGATTCGTGTCGACGTCGCTGCTGCCGGCGTGAACTTCATTGACATCTACCAGCGCGAAGGGTTGTACAGCATCCCTCTGCCTTACACACCGGGGCTTGAAGGAGCTGGGATTGTCAGCGCCGTCGGCAGCCAGGTCACCCGTTTTCAGCCAGGCGACCGAGTCGCGTGGTGCGGACACCTCGGCAGCTATGCGCAGCAGGTCTCCCTCCGTGCAGACATGGCAGTTCACGTGCCCCCCACGCTCAGCCTGGAGAGCGCTGCTGGCATGATGCTCCAGGGCCTTACAGCCCACTACCTGGTCACCAGCGTCTATGACGTCAAGGCTGGTGATTGGGCACTCGTCCACGCTGCTGCCGGAGGCGTTGGGCTTCTGCTGTGTCAGATGATCAGCGCGCGCGGAGCAACAGTCATTGGGACGGTGTCGACGGAGGCTAAAGCGGACGCTGCGAACCGGGCAGGAGCGTCCCACGTCATTCGCTATGACACCGAGGATGTCCCTACTCGCGTTCGCGAGCTGACCGAGGGGCGAGGGGTGAACGTCGTGTATGACGGTGTTGGTCAGGCGACTTTCCAGGGCAGTCTGCACAGTTTGAGCCCTCGCGGAACCCTGGCACTCTTTGGGCAAGCCAGTGGTCCGGTGACGGCTTTTGACCCCCAAATCCTCAACCAGCTGGGATCCCTGGTCCTTACGAGGCCAAGCCTCACCCACTTCACCGCAACTCCCGAAGAACTCCAGTGGAGAGCAGACGAAGTCCTGGGCGCGGTGGCATCTGGGGAGTTGACGTTCACGCTCTCGGGCACCTATCCCCTGGAGGATGCAGCCCGGGCCCACGACGATCTGGGCTCGCGGAAAACCTCGGGCAAGCTTCTTCTAATTCCCTAAAGCCTCACCACAGCGAGAAACCTCGCAATCGGACTAGCGTGGGAGCATGAAAATTCTGCTCGTCGGCGCTGGTGGCGTCGGAAACTCTTTGGCGAAACTTTTGGCAACCCGCAACTTCTACGACGAGGTCGTCGTAGCCGACTATGACACCGCCCGGGCCCAGTCTGTCGTCGACTGGATTGGTGAGCATTTCCCGGCCAACCATGCGCGTTTTCGCGCCGAACACATCGACGCTTCCCGGGCCCTCACCGTCACCGAAGTAGCGCAAAAACACGGCTCCACCATGGTGATGAATGCTGTGGAGCCCTCGTTCGTCGAGAGTATTTTTGACGGCGCGCTCGCAGCAGGTGCGGATTACATGGATATGGCGATGAGCCTGTCCAAGCCTCACCCCAGCGACCCCTACTCCAAGACCGGAATCATGTTGGGGGACTACCAATTTGAGAAAGCCGCCGAATGGGAGAAGGCCGGTCGCTTAGCTCTCGTGGGGATGGGGGTTGAGCCGGGAATCTCCGACGTATTCGCTCGCTACGCCTCCGATCATCTCTTCAGTGAAATTGATGAAATCGGCGTTCGTGACGGAGCCAACCTGGTGGTCACCGACGAGGAGGGCAACGAAATTTTTGCTCCCTCATTCAGCATCTGGACCACCATTGAGGAGTGTCTGAACCCACCACTTGTTTTCGAGAAAGAACGCGGCTGGTTCACGACCGAGGCATTTAGCGAACCAGAAGTGTTCACTTTTCCCGCGGGCATTGGACCGGTGGAGTGTGTGAATGTCGAGCACGAAGAAGTCGCGCTGGTTCCTCGATACATCGATGCCAAGCGGGTGACCTTCAAATACGGCCTAGGAGAAGAGTTCATTGGCGTTCTCAAGACACTCAACCTGTTGGGGCTCGATTCGGCCCAGGCAGTGCAGGTTCGAACAGCACCGAACGCTGAAGGCAAGCGCACGAGCGCCTCGGTGTCACCGCGCGATCTTGTCGCCGCGGTACTGCCCGACCCGGCAACGCTGGGAGATCGCATGAGTGGGACCACGTGTGCGGGAACCTGGGTCACCGGGAAAGGCACTGATGGCGCCCCTCGCGAGGTGTACCTCTACCACGCGATTGATAACGCGTGGACGATGGAGCACTTTGAGGCTCAATGCGTCGTGTGGCAAACAGCTCTCGCGCCCGCACTTGCTCTCGAGCTTCTCGCCACGGGTGTGTGGTCAGGCTCGGGCGTGCAGGGTCCAGAAGGATTCGACGCCGTTCCCTTCCTCGAGCTGATGGCCAAGCCTGAAGCTGAGGGCGGTTATGGCCAAGAGTGGGGTCTCGAGGAGCGTTAGCTGGGGCTGAACCGCAGTGACAAACAGGAGAGACCCCCGTCGATCTTCTGGCACTCCGAGTTATCAAGTTCCACAACGTCGAAACCTGCGTCCCGGACTCGTCCAGTGGTCACCGGGAACCCCCGTGGCATAAACACGACGTCATTGACGCGGATGCTGTTTGCGGCTGGTTCTTCTCCCTCGGCCACATCAATCACGGTGTAGTCCTCGAAACAGCCACTCGAGCTCAGACGCGGAGTTGACAGGATTGTGGTCCCATCGAGCAGGGAGCAATCCGACTTGAAATGGAGGACTCCCGGAGGGGTTGTCACCTCCCTGAGGACATAACCCCAGCCTGCGACAGCATCGCGCAGCTCGTGGATCCCCTCGGAGTTGGTTCTCGCAGATTTTCCGACCAGAATCTCCGAATCGGTAGTCAAGATGTCCCCACCCTCGATGAATCCGGGCCCGGACAAGACTCGCACGTCGGAATAAAGATCTCTCAGGTGAGGCTCCATGGCCAGTGACTCACGAAATCGGGTCAGAGCTCCGGGCCGCAGCACAACAGCGCCTTCTCGCAGGCAGAGTGCCGTGTCCTCGACAAAGAGTGAGTCGGGAAACTCTTCGAGCGCATCAAGCACGGCGACCTCGACTCCTGCGTGGCCCATCGCCTCAACATAGGCGTCGTGGTGTTCCGTCATGCGATTGACGTCGGGGTTTCCTGCGTCCTCAGCGCGAAGCCCGTTCACCGCGCTGCGCGGTGGACGACGCGTTATCGCATGGGTGAAGCGGAAGGAGTGCTCAGTCATCAGCCAAATTTGCTGGCAGTGAGCTTCTTCCGTGGCCACCAGAAGCCATCTCCGGTGATGAAGGCAAGAGCTGGAACCACCACTGTCCTGACCAGCAGGGTGTCGATGAGAACACCGATACCCACGATGATTCCGATCTGGAACAGGGCAATCAACGGCAGCACACCCAGAACGGCGAAGACGGCTGCGAGCAAGATACCCGCGCTCGTGATCACACCACCGGTGGCGCCGAGCGCCTTGATCATGGCCTGCTTCGTGGGTTGGCGTGATGAATCGGCGAGGTTAGCCGATTCTTCACGGGCCCTGGAGACCAGGAAGATGTTGTAGTCCACACCCAGAGCCACTAGGAAGAGGAACGAGTAGAGGAAGACGCTGAAGTCCAGGCCCGACATTCCAAAAACATTCTCGAAAATAAGCCACGCAGCTCCCATGGCGGAGAAGAAGGACAACACGACGCTTCCGAGCAACAAGACCGGGGCGACGAGAGCCTTCAGAAGGAGCACCAGGACAATGAATACCAGGATCAAAATCAGCGGAATGACCAGCAGCTGGTCGCGCTCATACGCTTGCTTCACCGCAAGCCTGGTGGCGTCGTCACCTCCGACGAGGGCGTTTGCGCCAGGGACTGCTTGAACCGTCGAGCGCAGGTCCTCGATCGCGCCGTAGGCATCCTCACTGCCACCCTCCGCATCGAGCACCACATCAATCCGGGACACGGTGTCGTTTTGATTCACGACCTCAGCGCTCGCGACCAAGGATGAGGTCAAGGCAGCCTCGACGACATCCTCTGCAAAATCATTGTCGGCAATCACCTGGGTGGGAGCACTCGCTCCTGCCGGGAAGGCCTCCGCGAGAACCTCAATGCCAATCACGGCTTCGGGCTTGACGCGGAACTGTTCCGTCTCCGGAATACCAATGGTGATACCGCTTGCCCCGACGGACAAACCACCCAGAACCGCGATGCCCACAATGGCAACCGTCACGGGACGCTTGCTGACTCCCGTGCCAAGCTTTGCCCACCATCCGCGCTCTGACTTGTTGACGCCGCCAAACTTGGGAACGAAGGGCCAGAAGAGTCCCCGACCAAACACAACGATGGCGGCGGGGAGAACTCCCAGGGCAGAAATCATGGCAACCACAATTCCACTGGCACACACAAGGCCGAGCGCCCTGTTGCCACCAAGTTCTGCGAAGCTCAGTGTCAAGAGAGCCAGTGCCACCGTTCCACCCGAGGCGAGGATGGCCGGGCCCACGCCCTTGACCGCTTTGGCCATGGCTTCGTGGCGGTTCTCAATGGCCAGGAGTTCTTCCTTGTAGCGGGCAATGAGGAGCAGGGCATAGTTCGTTCCGGCACCAAACACCAACACAGAGAGAATTCCTGTAATCGAGCCATCGGCGGTGATGTCAAAGAATGCCGCAACATTGCGGCCGATCTGTCCGGCCATCAAGTCAGCAGTTCCCACTACAGCGAGGGGAACGATCCAGAGAATGGGGCTTCGATACGTGACCAGCAGCAAGAAAATAACGATTAGGACGGTCGCGAGCAAGAGCGTGAAGTCGGCGCCAGCGAACACTCCAGACAAGTCAACCTGGAAACCCTCAGGGCCCGTCACATAGGACGTAATACCGTCGGGAAGATTCTCACTCGCAATGGATCGCATCTCGGCGATGCGCTCCGCCTGGGTCTCAACATCGTCAATTTCATCCATCGGAATCGTGACCACAGCGGTGGTGTTGTCCTCAGAAATTGTTGCCGGCGGGACAAAAGCCTGCCCGTTCACCTCAACATTGGTGAACTCCAGGAACTCTTCGTTGATGCCGCCTGCTGGCATCTGAATCATGGGGTCGAATTCGCCCTGCAACCACACGACGTCCGCGTCGGTGAACTCCCCGGAATCCTTGGCAAATACGACGACCGCAGCAGTTCCTTCAGAGTTCGGCATCTCGGCAAGTGCGTTCTCCACCAGGATGACTTCGGAGTCATCGGGGAGGCCGTTGCCGGGACTCACATTGGTTTCCTCCGCAGCAAACACCGTGAAGGACAAGACAGCGAAAATCAGACCGATCAGCAGCGTCACCCAGGCGGTTTTGGGCCCGGTCATGAAACGAATCAAAGAGTTCATCTCACAAAACTACTCCAGGAAGTCCAGCTCCGTCGCCGTGTTTTCGGCAGGAGTCTCGAGGGTCCAGAGGAAGGCGTGATTGACAGAAAAATTGTTACGTCGCGAAAGGAGCGGTGGGCTCTAATTCCCCAGATCGCGGCAGGCTCTCTGGCAACGAGGCGCTCAGAGCATCACGCTCATCATCGGTCAGCGGGATGGACACTGCCGACACCGAATCCCGAACGCTCTCCGGCCGTGTTGCCCCAGGAATCGGGATAATCACGGGTGAATAGGCAAGCAACCAGGCGAGGACAAGTGCCTCGGGGGTGACATCCTTCTGCTGGGCCATCTCAACAAACCCACCAGCGGCTCCGCTGGTGATGAGGTTCACTTTTTTGGATCCTCCCAGCGGCGACCAGGGCAAGAACGCAACATCCACGCTTTCACAGAGCGCAAGAACGTCCAGGTCGTGGCGATACATCGGGCTGAACTCGTTTTGCACGGAAATGAGACCCCCCTGATCTGGAGTCCCTCCGATATCCAGCGCCTTCTTCACCTGGGCGGCGTTGTAGTTGGAGACCCCAATTTCCGCGACAATTCCGCGGCTTTTGAGCTCGAGGACGTTCTCGAACTGCGTTTCGAAAGGAAGTGAGGGGTCAAGCCTGTGGTGCTGCCACAGATCAATGACGTCAACGCCGAGACGCTCTCTCGAGCGCTCCGCAGCGCCCACGAGGTACTCCAGGCTGCCGTTTCGACCCCACTTTTCACCCTCGCTGCGTGTGATGCCACCCTTGGTGGCAACCAGAACCCCGTCCTTGCGGCCCTGATCTGCCCCCCAGGTGTCCCGTGCTTCGGCCACAAACTCCTCGTTGTGACCGAGGGTGTCCCACGAGGGGGCGTAAATGTCCGCTGTATCCAGCAGCGTGACGCCGTCATCCAAGCCAGCGTGAAGCGCAGGGATAGCGCTGCCCTCTCGAGTGTCGCGCTCGAGTGCAGCACCCCTGGGCCAGGAAACATTCATGCACCCCAAGCCAATCGGGTAAACCTGCCAGGGACCCAGTCGTCGTGTCGTCATCACTACTCTCCTTGTTCGTACATCAAAGGTTCCACCATGACCGGCTCGGGGAGTTCGATTACTCCCTCACGCACGGCGATGACCGCAGACGCATTCCACGGCTGGGCGCCGTGTCTCATGATGTAGCCGGGGACAATCCATGCGGTGCCCTCTGCATCCCACACCAAAAGGTGAGCTCTGTCGGCACTTGTCACTGTCAGGGTGACGACGTCACCAGGCTCAGGCAGCGTGTATTCCTCTCCGGCCAAACCGCCCTCAAATACGGCATCGAAGTCGGACTGATATTCCGGCGCGGGGCTTCCCCACCACTGACCTGATTTCAAGCGGTCCAGGGCGCTGACCGGGCTCACCAGATCGAAGGTGCCCCGGGATACCGGCGTCGCCGCGTGCCCGGAGACAGAGGCCAGCACGGGCCCCGGTGCGTAAAAAACACTCCACTCGAGTGCGGTCTCCTGGCCATCAATGTGAACAATCGCGCTGAGCCCAACACCCCACTCGTCATGTGCAAGAACCTGGATATCCGAGGGTGCGATGTCGAGACCGGAGAGTGCCAACAGCTCAGACGCCATGACCCGCGCCTCCGTGACACTCGGCAAAGGGCCGCGGGGCTCGGGGTTATCGCAGTCAAATCTGCCCGATTCTTCCACACCCTCATCGGCAGGAATTTCTCGACAGACGGGGTCCTGATAGGCAGCAGGGTCGCTGTAGTACCAGGGACCAGTCCCGCTCCAGGTCAGATTGAGCATCGGACCAGTCCAGTCCTCGGGGCCAAGGACATACCCCGGCCACAGGTCATCAAAGAACTGGCTTGGCCCGGGGGTTCCCTCGACACCGAACACACTCCCGAGTGTGTCCAGGAGCTCACGTGGGTCGCCAGTCAACGCGAGCTCATAGACGGTCCCGGTCCCCGCCTCGTCTGAGAGGTCAGCCCCCGCCACGTACTCATAGTCGACGAACAATCCGATATCGGCGTAGGACTCTGCGCCCATCTCACTCGAGCCTGCCAAGACAATGAGGGGTGCGGGCTCCGGGGGAAAGACACTCTGGACCGTCGCGCCCACAGCAAGTGCGACGATGGCCACACCAGCCGTCACGGCCGTCTGACGCTCGCGCAGGAGTCTTGACCATGCATCCCGCAGCGCAGCAGCCTTCACCGTTGTCTTCACACGTGCCTCTCTACCTAGTCACGAGTGTAGATGGCGACGTGACAGAGGTAATGGCCAGACCTCCCGGGTCATAGGGGCGAGATACAGACGGCGAGTGTGTTCTGGCCCCCCTGACAGAATCGCTGTAATGGGAAAAATCTTCGAGCGGGTGAGGCAATACCCCTGGGTCGTTGCCGCGAGCGTTGTCGGAATTCTCGGTCTGGCCCTCCAGGGCAGCGTTGAGGGCGTTCTCAGTCAATGGCTGGTGGCCATCATGGGTGCACTCCGAGCGGTGCGGGAGCCGAAGCCTCGCCACACCACCCCGGTGACCCCGAGGGCTAGAATTCTGAGGTGACCAACGA
>JABJAO010000059.1 GCA_018666065.1 Microbacteriaceae bacterium
CGTCTGCGCGAGCGGGAGATGATTACGAAAGATGCGACTATTCGCGAGATTCACCACAGAGTGAAAAACAACCTCCAAACTGTGGCCTCGCTGTTGCGCATTCAGTCGCGGAGGACCCACAACGAGGGCGCAAAGGACGCGCTGGGGCAGGCGATGCGAAGAGTTGCTGCTATCGCCGTTGTCCACGACACTCTGTCCGAAGGCCTGAGTCAGAACGTTGATTTTGATGTCGTCTTCGACAGGGTACTCATGCTTGCGGCGGAGGTCGCCTCGGAGTCCCATCAGATTGTCAAACCCCGACTAGAGGGCTCTTTTGGGATATTGCCCAGTGAGTACGCGACCCCACTCGCTCTCGTCCTCACAGAATTAGTGACCAATGCCGTCGAGCACGGTTTGAAAGAAAAAGACAACGGTGAAGTTGTCATTGCGGCAGAGCGAGATGATGCGACATTGACCGTGACCGTTCGAGACAATGGCGGTGGGCTGCCAGAGGGGAAGCTGGGTGATGGCCTGGGAACCCAGATAGTTCAGACGCTAGTCCAGGGAGAACTGGGTGGGGCCATTGAGTGGCAAAGTCTCGGTGGTGAGGGGACAGAGGTTAAAGTCACCGTCCCCATGCATTTTCTGCGGGGGGCTACCGCCGCAGCTGCGGTACCCAGCGTTTAGGAAGCGCGACGTGCGCGCGCGGCGCGGCGCTTCAGCGCTCGGCGCTCATCTTCGCTGAGGCCACCCCAAACACCAGAATCTTGGTTGGTATCCAGAGCGTACTGAAGGCAGTATTCCGTCACCGGGCAGTGGGAGCAGACTGATTTTGCTCTATCAATTTGTTCGACCGCAGGACCAGTGTTGCCGACCGGGAAAAACAGTTCGGGGTCAACCGTCAAGCAAGCTGCCTTATCGCGCCAATCCATAAATAGAGAGCTCCTAGAGAAAGGGTTTTCACCCGGTGATCGGTAGAGTGCTCGATCCGATGACCGAGCTTCCGCAACAGAGCCTCGCCGCTCTGAGAACATCATTTAGGATTTCACAACCTCATCGGATGTTCAACCCTTTTATCCAAAAACTCTCAGCAGATTTTCACTTCGGAATTTGGTGATTTGCCGTCTGTGCTCTGCTGTACCTGTCCCTGGACTGCCCGATGGTCGAACCGATAGACTCCCCACCATGAGCCCGGTGGACCCGAAACCCCGTTCCAGAGCCGTCACAGATGGCATCGAAGCCACGACGTCACGCGGAATGCTCCGCGCAGTCGGGATGGGAGATGACGATTGGGACAAGCCGCAAGTTGGTATTGCCAGTTCGTGGAATGAGATCACTCCGTGCAATTTGTCTCTGGGGCGTCTCGCTCAGGCGGCAAAGGAGGGCGTGCATGCTGGCGGGGGCTACCCTCTGGAGTTTGGGACTGTATCCGTCTCGGACGGGATTTCGATGGGGCACGAGGGAATGCATTTCTCTCTCGTCAGCCGTGAGGTCATCGCAGATTCCGTCGAGACAGTGATGCAGGCAGAACGTCTTGATGGGTCCGTGCTTCTGGCGGGTTGCGATAAGTCCATTCCCGGAATGTTGATGGCCGCAGCGCGGCTTGATTTGGCCTCGGTGTTCCTCTACGCAGGGTCGATTGCTCCTGGCTGGGTGAAGCTCTCGGATGGTACAGAGAAAGACATCACCATCATCGACTCTTTTGAAGCTGTCGGTGCGGTGAACGCGGGAAAGATGTCTCGAGAGGACCTTCACCGCATCGAATGCGCTTTCGCGCCTGGAGAAGGGGCGTGTGGCGGGATGTACACCGCCAACACTATGTCGAGCATTGCCGAGGCCCTGGGGATGAGCCTTCCAGGGTCAGCGTCGCCTGCTTCGTATGATCGCAGGCGCGACATGTTTGCCCACAGGTCTGGTGAGGCGGTAGTTGAGATGCTGCGCCGCGGGATTACCGCTCGGACAATCTTGACTCGCGAGAGCTTCGAAAACGCGATTGCCGTTCTCATGGCTCTTGGCGGCTCAACCAACGCTGTTCTGCACCTTCTCGCTATCGCGAACGAGGCAGAAGTTGAGCTTTCACTCGATGACTTCAACCGCATTGGTGCAAAGGTGCCCCACATCGGGGATCTTAAGCCTTTTGGCCGGTTCGTCATGAACGATGTCGACCGTCACGGTGGCCTGCCCGTTCTCATGAAGGCTCTTGTGGATGCAGGAATTATGCACGGCGATGTCATGACAGTGACCGGCAAAACGATGGCAGAAAACCTGGACGCTTTGATCATTGACCCCTTGGACGGCGAGGTACTGCGTCATCTGGATAACCCGATCCACGAGACGGGTGGAATTACGATTTTGCAAGGTTCTTTTGCTCCTGAGGGTGCTGTCGTGAAGACGGCGGGCTTCGACACCGCTGTATTCGAAGGCCCCGCGCGAGTCTTCGAGCGAGAGCGGGCAGCAATGGACGCTCTCACGAACGGAGAGGTACAAGCCGGTGATGTCGTGGTTATTCGCTACGAGGGACCCAAGGGCGGTCCCGGAATGCGGGAGATGCTGGCCGTCACCGCGGCAATCAAGGGTGCGGGATTGGGCAAGGATGTATTACTCTTGACAGACGGTCGATTCTCAGGCGGCACAACCGGACTGTGTATCGGCCACATAGCTCCCGAAGCGGTGGATGCAGGACCGATTGCATTTGTGCGGGATGGGGACCTCATTCGGGTCGATATTCCATCCAGGACGCTTGACCTCCTCGTCGACGACGACGAAATGGAAGCGCGGCGTGCAGATTGGGCCCCGCTTCCCCCTCGCTACACCCGTGGCGTGCTGGCTAAGTATTCCAAGCTCGTTAAGTCAGCGGCTCTGGGCGCAGTGACCGGCTAATTCTGTCGCGACACCGACTTACTATCGAAAAGCAGTGAACACATGAGTGACACAATCACGGACACCGTGGACCCCGAGGTGCCAGAGCTGTCAGCGCAAGAGCAGCGCAAAGCTCAGTTGGCTGCAAAAGCTCCCGTCTTGACGGGGTCCGGTGCAATCCTGAAGAGCCTCGAAATGCTCGGCATTAAAGACGTCTTTGGGTTGCCCGGAGGCGCCATCATGCCCTTCTATGACGAACTCATGTCCGCTGAGAAGATTCGGCACATCCTGGTTCGGCACGAGCAGGGTGCGGGGCATGCTGCAGAAGGGTATGCAGCATCGTCAGGAAAACTGGGTGTGTGTATCGCCACGTCAGGGCCCGGTGCGACAAACCTGGTAACTGCAATTGCCGATGCTCACATGGATTCAGTGCCATTGCTGGCGATTACCGGTCAGGTTTTTTCTACCTCAATGGGAACAGACGCTTTTCAAGAGGTTGATATTTCCGGTGTCACCATGCCCATCACGAAGCATTCGTTCTTAGTTACCAAACCGGAGGAAATCCCCGGCGTCATCGCTGCTGCGGTACACATCGCTACCTCTGGCAGGCCCGGCCCCGTTCTGGTGGACATCACGAAAGATGCGCAGCAGAAATCCGCTCCATTTATGTGGCCGCCGGAGATTGATCTTCCGGGTTATCACCCGGTCACCAAGGCAAACGCGAAGCAGGTTCAGGTCGCAGCACAGATGATCGCGGAAGCATCGAAACCCGTTTTGTATGTCGGCGGTGGAGTAATTCGGGCTGGAGCGCACAAAGAGCTCGCGGCATTTGCGAACAAGGTGGGAGCTCCTGTAGTCACCACACTGATGGCACGCGGCGCTTTCCCAGACTCAAGCCCTCTCAACCTGGGAATGCCCGGCATGCACGGGACAGTCCCCGCGGTGTTGTCGTTCCAAGAGTCAGATTTGTTGGTCGTACTCGGCGCCCGCTTTGACGACCGCGTCACAGGAAAAGCGAGCGAGTTTGCCCCTCACGCCAAGGTGATCCACGTCGACATTGACCCTGCAGAAATCGGGAAGATTCGTCACGCAGAAGTTCCTATTGTTGGCGATGTGAAGGACGTCCTCGGAGATTTACTCAGTGCCTACAACCAAGCGGCGAAGGCTCACAAGCCCGATTATTCGGCGTGGTGGGAGAGACTTGATTTCCTGAAGGAGCAGTACCCCTTGGGTTATGACGAACCTGATGATGGGCTTCTGTCCCCACAGTGGGTGATCCAGAAGATCGGAGAAATGTCCGGGCCGGAAGCGGTGTTCGCGGCCGGCGTGGGTCAACACCAGATGTGGGCTGCGCAGTTCATTAGGTACGAGCGTCCTAACGCGTGGTTGAACTCTGGCGGCGCGGGAACCATGGGTTACGCCGTTCCTGCGGCTATGGGAGCGAAGGTTGCAGAGCCGGATCGTTTGGTCTGGGCGATTGATGGTGATGGATGTTTCCAAATGACCAACCAGGAACTCGCCACCTGCACGATCAACAACATCCCGATCAAGGTTGCGATTATCAATAATTCATCCCTGGGCATGGTTCGCCAGTGGCAGTCCCTCTTTTATGACGGTCGCCACTCCTTTACCGATCTGAACACCGGACATGAAACTGTGATGATTCCAGACTTCGTGAAGCTCGCGGATTCCTATGGTGCTCTCGGTATTCGAGTGCGCACGAAAGAAGAAGTCGAGCCAGCCATCAAACTTGCGATGGAGACCAATGACCGCCCCGTGGTCATTGATTTCATCGTGTCGAAGGATTCGATGGTGTGGCCTATGGTCCCCCAGGGTGTCGGAAACTCGCAGGTTCAATACGCGAGAGACCATGCTCCCGAGTGGGACGAGGAGTAATCGTGAGTCACGTACTGTCCCTCCTCGTGGAGGACAAGCCCGGTCTTTTGACGAGGGTCGCTGGCCTCTTTGCCCGTCGTGGTTTCAACATTGAATCCTTGGCAGTGGGAAAAACAGAGATTCCTGGACTCTCGAGGATTACCGTGGTGGTCGATGTCGAGGACCTGCCTCTCGAGCAAGTAACCAAGCAGCTCAACAAATTAGTCAATGTCTTGAAAATTGTTGAGCTCGAGCCCGACCAGTCGGTTCAGCGTGAACACATGCTGATTAAGGTCCGCGTGGATAATTCGACACGCTCACAAATTCTGGAGGCGACAAACCTTTTCCGCGCCCGGGTCGTCGACGTCGTCACCGATGCGCTGGTGATTGAGGTCACAGGTGACACCGCAAAGGTCCGGGCGCTCCTCAAGGTTCTTGAGCCATATGGCATCAAAGAGATCGCCCAATCGGGGCTTCTCGCCATTGGACGAGGCTCCAAGAGCATTTCCGATCGCATCAATAAGAACTAGGCTTTTCTCGATCCCCCACCTATCAAGGAGACACGCAGTAGTGACTGACATCAAATACGACAAAGACGCCGACCTCAGCATCATCCAGAGCAAGAAGGTTGCCGTCGTGGGTTATGGCTCACAGGGGCACGCGCACGCCCAGAATCTTCGTGACTCCGGCATTGAGGTTGTTGTTGCCCTGAAGGATGGCTCCAAGTCTGCTCCGAAAGCGAAAGAAGCTGGGTTCGAAGTGATGAACACGGCGGACGCCACCACGTGGGCGGACGTCATTGTGATACTTGCTCCCGATCAGCATCAACGTCACCTCTATGCAGATGATGTTGCACCTAACCTCACCGCGGGTAAAGCGCTCGTCTTTGGCCACGGTTTCAACATCCGTTTTGGTTACATCACTCCTCCCGCGGACGTCGACGTGATTCTGATTGCCCCTAAGGGCCCCGGACACACCGTGCGGCGCGAGTTCGAAGCCGGACGAGGTGTCCCCGTCATTGTCGCCGTCGAAAATGACGCGACAGGCGGAGCGTGGGATCTCGCGTGGTCCTATGCGAAGGGCCTCGGCGCTCTTCGCGCCGGAGGTATTACGACGACCTTCACCGAGGAAACCGAAACGGACCTCTTTGGTGAGCAGGCAGTTCTCTGTGGTGGAACGTCCCAGCTCGTCCAGTATGGATTCGAAGTTCTCACGGAGGCCGGCTACCAGCCAGAGATTGCCTACTTTGAGGTTCTTCACGAGCTCAAGCTCATCGTGGATCTGATGTGGGAGGGCGGAATCGCCAAGCAACGCTGGTCGATTTCTGACACCGCGGAATATGGGGACTATGTTTCTGGCCCGCGAGTTATTTCTCCTGACGTGAAAGAGAGCATGAAGGCGGTTCTCGCGGATATCCAGTCAGGGGCTTTTGCTGCACGCTTCATCGCGGACCAGGATGCTGGTGCACCGGAGTTCCAAGCGCTTCGTGCGAAGGGCGAGGGTCACCCCATCGAAGAGACGGGACGTAAGCTTCGGGCGCTCTTCTCTTGGAAGCAGAGCGACTCCGACTACGTAGACGGCAAGGTCTCTCGGTAATTTTCCTTCCCAGTCAAAGGCTACATCTGTGACGAAACCCGTCGTGCTTATCGCCGAAGAGTTGTCCCCAGCGACTCTTGAGGCGCTGGGCTCAGACTTCGACATCCGCCATGCCGATGGTGCGAATCGCGCTGAGCTCCTTCCCGCTTTAGCTGAAGCCAACGCAGTGTTGATTCGCTCGGCGACTGCGATGGACGCCGAGGCACTCGCAGCGGCACCCCACCTGAAGGTCATTGCCCGCGCTGGTGTCGGACTCGACAACGTTGACATCAAAGCGGCCACCGAAGCCGGAGTGATGGTGGTCAACGCCCCCACTTCAAACATTGTGAGCGCGGCTGAATTGGCTATCGCCCACATTCTTTCCCTTGCTCGCCACATCCCGCGAGCCCATGCCTCACTGGCTTCAGGGGAGTGGAAGCGCTCTGCCTTTACTGGAGTGGAGCTCTTTGAGAAAACGGTGGGAATTATCGGGCTGGGGCGCATTGGGGCTTTAGTGGCGGAGCGGCTCGCGGGTTTTGGCGTTCGACTCCTAGGTTTTGACCCCTACGTCCAGCCAGCGAGAGCCAGCCAGATGGGGATTGAGCTGACAACGCTTGAGGACCTCATGAAGCAGAGTGACTTCATTTCCATTCATATCCCGAAGACGCCCGAGACTGCGGGAATGATTGGGCTTGAGGAACTGAAGAGCGCTAAGGCGTCGCTGCGGATTGTGAATGCGTCGCGTGGGGGCATCATCGATGAGGATGCGCTTCACACCGCACTGTCTGAAGGCTGGATTGCCGGAGCGGGACTCGACGTCTTCGTGTCAGAGCCCCCGAAGGACTCTCCGCTTCTGGGGCTTCCCAACATTGTCGTGACGCCACACCTTGGTGCATCGACGGAGGAAGCTCAGGAAAAGGCGGGAATTTCTGTTGCACGGTCGGTGAAATTGGCTCTCGAGGGTGAACTTGTGCCCGATGCTGTCAACGTTGCCGGGGGCATTATTGATCCTTCTGTTCGTCCTGGGATTCCGCTGATGGAAAAACTTGGCCAAGTGTTTGCTGGCCTGTGTGATTCCTCCATCACCAGCGTCCACGTGGAAATTCGTGGAGAAATTGTGGAGCATGATGTGAGTGCTCTCAAGCTGGCAGCGCTGAAAGGCATCTTCTCGAGAATTGTCAGTGAGCAGGTGAGCTATGTGAACGCTCCGCTCCTTGCCGAAGCACGCGGGGTTGCGGTGTCCATGTCTACGGACCCCCAGAGCGACGAATACCGCAATCTCTTGAGCATCAAGGGCGTCCTAGCCGATGGCAGAACTGTGTCGGCTTCGGCCACACTTACCGGGGCTAAACAAGCCGAGAAGCTTGTCGAGGTCAATGGCTACGACGTTGAAGTTCCTCTGGCCCAGCACCACATCGTGATGATGTATGAAGACCGGCCCGGAATTGTTGCCATCTACGGCCGCGCGTTTGGGGATGCAGACATCAACATCGCCGGGATGCAGATTGCTCGTGACACGAAGGGCGGTAAGGCACTGAGTGTTCTCACCGTGGACTCCCGAGTTCCTGACGAACTCTTGCGCGACGTCGCAGGTGAGATCAAAGCCACCACGATGGCCCACATCGACATCATCGATTTGTAATGACCACCGCGCTCCCTCGGGACCTGCAGAGTGCCCTCGGCGCGTTTGCAGTTCGAGACACCATTCTGATTGCGCTTGATTTTGACGGAACTTTGGCGCCCTTGGTTGATGATCCTGAAGCATCCCGCATGATTAGTCCCGCCCGGCTGGCACTCGAAGAGCTCACGGAGATGGCAGGGGTAACGATCGCCTTGGTCACGGGTAGGGCTATCGACAGCATTATGCGCGTCTCTGAACCTTTGGAGGCGTGGTATCTGGTGGGATCTCATGGCATTGAGGTGGTCTCACCCGGCAAATTGCAGCATTACGAGACTCCGTGGGTGGTTCCGGAAGCACTGACTTCTGCGTTTGTTACTGTCGTTGATGCTCACCCAGGCTCGAGGCTTGAACAGAAACCCTTCGGCCTGGCTCTTCACACTCGAGGGGTGGACCCCGTGATTGCGGCGGCTGCGGAGGCTGCGGCTCACGAGGTGTGTGCATCGTGGGGTGGCGACTTAGCCGTTCGAACGGGACACGGCATTGTCGAATGTTCCATCCATCACGCGACAAAAGCAGACGGTCTCGAGGAGATTCAGAAGAGAGTCACCCCGGATGCCACGTTGTTTGCGGGGGATGACATGACAGATGAAGACGGTTTTGGAGTACTGGGACCATCCGATGTGGCCATCCGCGTCGGTGGGGGAGAGACAATTGCGCCCTATGGACTGGCAGACGCCAGCGCTGTTGCAGAGGCCCTATGGTTCATTCACTCCCGGCGCAGTTCTGCAACGGCTGGTTCCTAGCTTTAGGGTTGACGTATGTCTCAGACTTTGAATCTTGCAGTAATACCGGGCGATGGAATTGGTCCTGAAGTTACTGCTCAAGCCCTGGAAACGTTGATGGTCGTGTCGAAGGGCACGATTGATGTCACTCCCACCACCTATTCTCTTGGCGCCTCGCACTATCTCGAGACTGGTGAAATTCTCTCCGACGAGACAGTGGCACAGCTTTCTCAGCATGATGCGATTCTCTTGGGAGCTGTTGGCGGCGATCCCCGAGACCCAAAGCTTGCCGGGGGGATTATCGAGCGAGGATTGTTACTCAAGCTTCGTTTTGCCTTTGACCACTATGTGAATTTGCGGCCCACCAGGCTGATGCCAGGACTATCCTCTCCACTCGCTCACCCGGGCACGATCGATTTCGTCGTCGTCAGGGAGGGCACCGAAGGCCCCTATGTGGGTAACGGGGGAGTCTTGAGGGCGGGCACGCCACATGAGGTTGCAACCGAAGTCTCGGTGAACACAGCTCACGGGGTGGCGCGTGTTGTCCGCTTTGCCTTTGAGCATGCCCAGACTCGTCGAGGGAAGCTCACGCTAGTTTACAAGACCAACGTTCTGGTCTACGCCGGGAGCCTGTGGTCTCGGATCGTGGCGGAAATTCATTCTGAATTCCCCGACGTTGAGGTTGATTACTTGCATATCGATGCCGCCACCATCTTCATGGTTACGGATCCGGCACGGTTTGATGTGATTGTCACCGACAACCTTTTTGGTGACATCATTACCGATCTTGCCGGTGCCGTCGGAGGTGGGATTGGTCTGGCGGCATCTGCGAACCTGAATCCCAGCCGGTCGTTCCCCAGCATGTTTGAACCAGTCCACGGTTCTGCTCCTGACATTGCGGGAACGGGAACCGCTGATCCGAGCGCAGCCATCATGTCTGCAGCTTTGCTTCTTGAGCACCTGGGGCATGGTGACTTGTCCCGACGACTCAGTGATGCAGTCGCGCAGGATGTGGCCTCCCGGGCGAGCAATTCTGGTTCTCGGTCGACCACTGAGGTGGGAGAGGCAATTCGAGCATTACTGGGCTAGGAGCCCTAGAACAGGGGTCTGCAATCCCAGTAAGCTGTCGCCTACTGTGACCTAAATTTGTGAGCTCAGAGAGGCATGCATGACGATTTCGCTCCCAATGGCGACTCCGGACCTTCAATTCCATGTCACGCCGAACGAGACGCCGCTTTCTGCGCCTGAGCGACAAGCGGTATTGGATAACCCGATATTTGGGACGGTATTTACTGACCACATGGTTGATATTTGTTGGTCAGAAAAAGGCGGATGGCACAGGCCTCGGGTGCAGCCCTATGGTCCTATTCCGCTCGACCCCGCCGCCTCCGTGTTGCATTACGGTCAGGAAATCTTCGAAGGTATGAAGGCGTATCGCCATGAGGATGGCTCAATCTGGACCTTCCGACCAGACCAGAATGCAATGAGACTTCAACGCTCGGCGCGGAGAATGGCCCTCCCGGAGCTGCCGGTTGATTATTTCCTCC
>JABJAO010000102.1 GCA_018666065.1 Microbacteriaceae bacterium
CGGGGGCGGGAACAGGCAAGACCCGCGCACTCACGCATCGTATTGCCCACGGTGTAGCGGAGGGTAAATATCAGCCCGACCAGGTGCTGGCCCTGACCTTCACCACCAAAGCGGCCTCAGAAATGAGCCAGCGGCTGAGGGGTCTCGGTGTTCGAGGGGTTGCGGCGCGAACATTTCACTCCGCTGCACTGCGCCAATTACAGCACTTTTGGCCCACCATTACCGGGGGCAGGCTTCCCGACATCGCCTCGTCGAAGGCGTCGCTTCTGGCGAAAACACTGGATCAGCTGTCTCTCTCGGTGGATACGGCTGTCGTGCGGGATCTGGCCGGCGATATCGAATGGCGCAAGGTTCACGCCTTCACCCTCGATGACTATCGCGAGAAACGTCCCGGCACCGGAAAAAGTCTTCCCGGAGGTCTGTCGTTGGAGGTGGCGGCCAGCATTCACGAACGCTATGAGCAGGTCAAGGATGAGCAGGGTCGCATCGATTTCGAAGACGTTTTGCTTGCCACCGTGGGGATGTTGGAGGAGGCGAAGAGGGTCCTGGATCGCGTCCGAGCTCAGTATCACGTGTTCCTCGTTGATGAATACCAGGATGTGTCGCCACTTCAACAGAAACTGTTGGAAGCGTGGCTTGGCGATAGAGAAGACCTCGTTGTCGTCGGGGATGCCAGCCAGACCATCTATAGCTTCGCGGGAGCGTCCAGTTCGTATCTCTTGGAGTTCCCCGAGCGATATCCGCAGGGCTCGGTCGTCAGACTGGAGAACAATTATCGATCCAGCGAACACATTGTGCGCGCGGCAAACCACATCATGGCCGGCAGGCCCGGTGCGTTGACCCTGGAGGCCCAGAAAGGCCCTTCCCAGCCCATCCATCGCCACGTTGCGACGAGCGATGTCGCCGAAGCGCGCTACGTGGCGACGACAATACGGCGCTTGATCGGTGAGGGCCAAACTCCTGATGGGATAGCCGTCTTGATCCGCTTTGGCGCTCAATCCCTCGAGATCGAGACAGCGCTTCGCGCCGAGGGCATTGGTGTGAGAGTCCAGGGCGCGACCCCCTTCTTCGAGGAGACACATGTCAAACGGGCGCTGATGGAAATCCGAGGAGCTGCTGTCGCCGGGGTGTCGGGGTCGCTCACTCAGGTGGTGGATGACATTCTCTTTGGCCTGGGATTGCAGGGGGAAGCGCCGGATCATCAGGGGGCTGAACGCAACCGTTTTGATGATTTATCCGCCCTGCGGGCCCTGGCTCACTCCATGCCCGCCGGGAGCACCGTGTCAGAGTTTTCTGACGTGTTAGCCGATCGCGCGGGCGCAGGCGATGCTCCCGATCTCGGTGCGGTGACAATCACCACGGTCCACTCAGCCAAGGGGCGAGAATGGCCTGCGGTTTTTGTGATCGGGCTTAGCGAAGGCATGTTCCCCATCTCCTATGCCAGCTCGGATGACGCCCTCGACGAGGAGCGGCGGTTGTTTTATGTGGCGGTGACCAGGGCTCAGCGACACCTTTTCCTCTCCATGGCTGAGCGCGGGCGGGCCGAGCACAGTCTGCGTCAACCCAGCCGTTTCCTTCAGGCTCTCGCGCAGCCCTCGCCCTAACCGGTCTCAGTCCTCGAGAGATCGGCACGCGCAGCGGGCCGAGACTTCCTCGACATGAGATGTGGTGCGCCGGGTGTATCGATCAATCCGCAGAGTCAATCCCGGGGTGTCGGTCTCCACGAGCTCTCGGGCATGCCAGGCGGCGAGTGCGTGGAATGCCGGAGTGTCCGTTGCGGCGGTATGTGCAGTGAGCTGGCTTGCGAGGGCCACCAGGGTGTGGCCCAGCTGAGCCCAGACCTGGCTGAATACTCGGTGGTTGCCAGTAGAGCCTGTGATCGCAACGCGGGGAAGTGGCTCGGGATTCTTGTGTAGGAGCACCTCGCCCAGTGCGCTCAGAAAAGTCCGGGTGTTCTCGGGGGTTATGCCCTCGTGAGAGGCGATCGCCTCGCACCCTTCCTCGCTAATGCCGGTGCTGAGGGCGCTGAGAACGGGGAGGAACCTGGAATCGAGCGAGTCAATAATCGCGATGGCGGGATTGACGCCCACTTGGAAAGAATCCGGTGTACGCCACACGAGCGGTAGGGAGGGATCCAGGCGGAGAGTTCGCGACATATCCCCATCGTGGTCAGCCAGCTGACTGCGCCACGAAAGTTATGCACACTACTTCTCCGGCGACTCCTCGTCGAGGAGGTCGCGCAGGGCTTGATCGAAATCTGTGTCCTCTGCGGGGTGCGCAAGCCTGCGCAGGAACCCAGCGGGGTCATCCAGATCACTCTCGTGCGGAAGCGTGTCCGGGTGTCGCCACAGTTCATCGCGGCCCTCGGGTCCCAGCTCGCGATAGATCTCGGCCCACAGAGCGCTCGCTTCCCGCAATTTCCGGGGACGAAGCTCTAAGCCCACCAGAGTAGAGAATGCGCGCTCAGCTGGTCCACCACTGGCGCGGCGACGGCGGATTGCTTCGCCCATTGCATCGGACTTGGGCAAACGCGAGGTGGCTAATCCTGTGACGTGATCAACCCACCCCTCGATCAGCGCCAGCATGCCCTCGAGGCGAGCCAGCGCCCTGTTTTGCTCCTCGGTTCGCTCCGGCAGAAGTGCCCCGGTGGTGAGGAGCTCTTTCATCGCTTCCGCGTTGGTGGGATCAAACTCTTCTGCCAGTTCCGTGATTCGCGAGGGATCAATCGAGATACCCGCAGCAAAGTCGCGGATCGCGCTCATGATGTTCAGTCGCAGCCATTTGGCATGGCGGAAAAGCCGCGCGTGCGCGATTTCCCTGGTCGCGAGGTAAATGTCCGCCTCGTCTTGGGGGACGTCCAAATCCTTCGAAAAAGCCCGCATATTTTGGCCCAGAAGGAACGCCTTCACGTCGTATTCGCTGGTGCCGTGGACGAGCGGAATTCCGATGTCTCCGCCCGAGAGAACCTCGGTCGAGAGTTTCCCCACGACGCCGGCGAGTTGGAGGGAAAAGAGACTCTTGGAAACCTGCTCCATAGGCCCCTGAAGCCCCCCAATCATCGCCTGCATGTCATCGGGGGCTTGGCTTGCCATCATGTGCGAAATGGCGCGAGGTATGGCGGTGGCAACAGGGTCTGCAATGTCTTCCCACACGGAGAGTGTGGTGCGGGCCCAGTCAGCCCGGGTTCCGATTGTGGGGGTCTCTGGAAGGTCTGACACCGCGGTCACCTCCGTCAGCCACAGGCTTGCGATGGTGGCTGCCTGGGCAAGGGCCTGGTGGGTGGCAGGGTCCAACGCGTGCTGATTTTCTGTGGCAACAGAGACAGCGTGGTCTCGTGAGGCGTGAGGCTTCAGGCCTCCACCGGGAGCGAACGAGCTCCCCAGCTGTTGCATCATGGCCTGTAATTCGTCGCGGGACACAGAGAGCCCCGCGGCTTTCATCAACTCTTCGGGGTCAAAGGATTCATCGCCGCTGAGAAACCGTTGGAAGGCTTCTTTCATCCACTCTTCGTCGCCGAAAGCGGGTTCAGCGTTCTCGTCCTGGGACATGTCCCCACGGTACACAGAAGAGTCTTCTGGGCTAGGACATTTCGCTAACGGCTTGTTCCCGGGTTGCGCAGTTATGCTGTGCCGGTTAGGCCTACGGGGGAGTTACGCGTGACGATTTTTGAGACCGAAGACCCTTCGGATCACGTTCAACGACGCTCCCGCGTTGCCGGTTGGCTAATGCTTTCCTTCACTCTGGTCATTGTTCTCGGGCTCTCGTTCTTTCCTGCGCCCTACGTCATCGACAACCCTGGTCCTACCTATGACACCCTCGGCGCGGTCACGGTCGGGGAAGAGGACATGGACCTGATTGTGATTTCGGGAAATCAGACCTACGAATCCTCCGGTTCGTTGCTGCTGACCACCGTGACACGTTCAGGAAATCCTGAAAGCTTGCCCGGTTGGTTCGATGTGATGCAGGGCTGGTTTGACCCCACCAGGACCGTGATTCCTGTCGATGTTGCCTACCCACCCGGTATCACCGTGGAACAAAACCGGGAGGCCGCCGCCATTGAGATGGAAAACTCCCAGCAAGAAGCGGTTGCCGCTGCCCTGGAGTATCTGGGCATCCCCTACACCAGCCGTATGGTCGTCTCGCAAGCCCTGGAGGGCGGACCCAGCGAAGGCGTCCTGATGCCCGGCGACGTCATTGTCGCGGCCAACCAGCTTCCGGTGGAGACGGTGAGTAGATTTCGCGAAATGATCGCCGATTCTGGGGTCGTCACGCCCATGACGGTCACGGTGGAGCGTGATGGAGCGCTCGTGGACGTGGAGATTCTGCCTCGAATGTCAGAGGGCCCCGAGCGAGTCCCCATGGTCGGAATCTTGGTGTCGGGAACGTATGACTTTCCTCTTGAGGTGGATATCGCGCTGGAAAACGTCGGGGGACCCAGCGCTGGGTTGATGTTTGCGCTGGGAATTGTGGAAAAACTCACCGTGGAGGATCTCACCAACGGCCGCGTCGTCGCGGGCACCGGCACCATCGATGCCCAGGGTTCTATCGGTCCGATTGGCGGCATCAGACACAAGATGCAGGGGGCTCTCAACGACGGTGCGACATGGTTCCTCGCCCCCATCGATAACTGCGCTGACGTTCTCGGTCATATTCCCGAGGGGCTCTCGGTTACCCCTGTTGCCTCTCTGGCTGATGCGGTGGAGGCCCTGGAGCTCATTCACGAGGGTGCTGCCCTGCCGGTCTGCGAAACCCCCTAGGTGTTTATCCAGACAATCTTTGTAGACTGAGGGCTCTGACCCCGCCAAGGAGAGTAATCACTCGTGTCTCAAGCCGCCCCGCAACTGTTTGATCGTCGTCGACTTCCCCTGATCATTACGGTGGCCATCTTGGCCGCCGTTCTCGGAGGGTTTTTTCTTTTCTCCTCGCTCTACACCGAGGTCCTGTGGTTTGACCAGGTGGGTTACCTCGAGGTCCTTCTGACGACCTGGGGTGGCGCAGTGGCGATGTTCCTCATCGGATTTGTCACCATGTTCATTCCCGTGTGGCTGAGTATCAACCTGGCTTACCGGTTCCGACCGGTGTATGCCCAGCTCTCCAACGAGCTCAACCGCTACCGCGAAATCATTGACCCCATTCGCAGGGTTGCCATGCTCGGTATTCCCGCGCTGTTGGGTCTTTTCTCGGGCCTTGGCTCGGCCAACACGTGGCCACAATTCCTGTTGTGGATGAACCGTGAGCCCTTTGGCACCGTTGATCCGGAGTTTGGGCTTGACGTGGGGTTCTACATTTTTGAACTCCCCGTGTTCTCCAGTGTCATCGCCTACGTGTCGACAATCCTGCTGCTCTCCGCTGTTGGAGCTGCAGCCACGGGCTTTCTCTATGGAGCAATCTCCATTACGGGTAGAGAGGTCCGCATTTCCCGCTCCGTGCGCGTGCAGCTCTCGATCATCGGTGTGTTCTACTTCGCCGCTCAGGGTGTGAACCTCTGGCTGCAGCAGTACGAGGCGATCGTGTCGGCGAGTTCCGGCTTCCTGGCCTTTGGTGCCGGGTACACCGAGGTCAACGCCACCATTCCCGCACGCGCCATCATGGCGGGTATTGCGGTTCTGGTTGCGCTGCTGTTCTTGGTGACCGCCATCGTCGGCCGCTGGCGCCTCGCCGTGGTGGGTACGGCTCTCTACATCGTCTCGGGATTGGTCCTGGGACTTGGCTACCCCGGTTTGATTCAGCGTTTCCAGGTGGACCCGAGCGCGAGAACACTGGAGGCCCAGTTCATTGAACGCAATATCGACGCCACCAGAGACGCCTATGGCGTGGCTGACATCGTCGAAATCAACTACGAGGCCTCCACGGATACGTCCGCCGGTGCGCTGCGCGAGGACGCCGA
>JABJAO010000104.1 GCA_018666065.1 Microbacteriaceae bacterium
CACCGCGACCTCAAGCCCGAGAACGTCTTACTGGCCGACGACGGTCGAATCAAGATTGCTGACTTTGGTTTAGCCCGGGCCTCCACGCACAACACCGCGACCTCGCAGGCGCTGCTGGGAACAATCGCCTACCTCTCCCCCGAGCTGATCAGCCGAGGTGAAGCAGACCTGCGCAGTGACATTTACGCACTGGGAATCATGATGTACGAGATGCTGACTGGGCAGCAGCCCTATCAGGGCGACCAGGCTGTGACGATTGCCTATCAGCACGCCAATGACATCGTGCCTGCCCCCAGCTCTAAGAACTCCGCCATCCCCGCGCAGTTCGACGAGCTTGTCGACTGGTGCACGAGGCGCTCGCCTGACGAACGCCCCCCTCATGCCCGAGCACTCCTCGAGCACCTGGTCGAACTCGAGCGCCTCTTTGGCCCGGAATCCCTCGCCACCGCAACCCAGGCCCTCAACCACACCGTTGCCATGACCCAGCGGATTTCCCCCCTCGACGCTCAGGACACGGAAGTCCTGGACCCCAAGTCGGCCGTATTTGATGGTCTCGAGCCTGCCCCAACGCAGGCAATCGCACTGGAGGAACCCCCCGAGGTTTATGAGCCGGTTCGAGAGCGACGCGCGCCGCGAGGGCGTGGACTCGCTCTCTGGGGAACCCTCGTGCTCGTCGCACTCCTCTCAGCGGGAGGTGGCGCTGCGTGGTGGTGGGCAAATGGGCCTGGAGCGCTGGTCGCTGTCCCTGATGTCGCCGGGTCCACGGTGCTGGAGGCAACGGCAGCGCTGGTCGAGGCGGAATTTGTTGTATCTGAATCGGTCTTGGAAGAGTTTGATTTAGTCCTGCCCGAGGGAACAGTGAAGGGCACTACTCCCCCGGCTGGGTCGCAAGTCGAACGCAGCAGCGAGGTGCGCCTCATCGTTTCGCTGGGTCCCAATCCGGTTGCGGTGCCCTCCATCTCGGGGCAAACCCTGAACCAGGTGAGAACGGAGCTCGAGGCCGTCAACCTCATTCTCGGCACCACCTCTGAAGAATTCAATGATTTTGTGGACAAGGGTTCTGTCCTGCGACTGCTCGATGAGAACGACCAAGCACTCGCGGCGGGAAGCCAAGTCTTGGCAGGAGCAACCCTCAACGCTGTTGTGTCCGCGGGAGCGCTCCCTGACGTTGCGGGGTTGGCCGTGGACGAGGCTCGAGAAATTTTGCAAGGCGTCGGAATCACCGGAGTGGTGGGAGGAGATGGCGCTTTCTCTGACACAGTTCCGGAAGGTTTCGTCGTCGAAGTGCTCCCCTCACGGAGCGCAACCCCCCGCCCCGGTGACACGGTCACACTCATCGTCTCCCGCGGCCCAGAGCTTGTGATGATCCCTGACCTGGTGGGCGAGACCATTGAAGACGCCAAAGATATTCTCGAGGGCCTTGGCTTTGAGGTCGAAGTTCGCTCAGAATTCCCGGAATCGGACTGGGGACGCTCCTTTGCCCGTGTGACGAGCCTGAGCCCAAGCGCTGGTCAGGAAGTGGCTAAAGGCACCCTGGTCATCATCCGAAGCTTCGTTTAGGAGCGGCTGAGTTCCTCGGCCACGAGGAAAGCCAACTCCAGCGACTGCTGGTGGTTGAGGCGCGGGTCGCAGAGCGATTCGTAGCGAGTTTCAAGGCCCAATTCGTCGATGTTTTGGGATCCACCCAAACACTCTGTGACATCGTCACCCGTGAGCTCGACGTGGATTCCTCCCGGATGGGTCCCCACGGCACGGTGTGACTCGAAGAACCCCTTCACCTCGTCCACCACATCGTCAAACCGTCTGGTTTTGTATCCCGTCTGAGTGGTGATTCCGTTGCCGTGCATGGGGTCAGACACCCACAACGGCGTGATACCGAGCTCCTGAGACGCCGTGAGCAACGGCGGAAGCTTCTCACGGATCTCCCCGGCACCCATTCGGGTGATGAACGTCAGACGACCGGGCTCTCTCTCGGGGTCGAGCACGTCGGAGAGTTGCTTCAGCGTTTCCGGAGTGCTCGAGGGTCCAAGCTTCACCCCAATCGGATTGCGCACGCGGGAGAAGAAGTCGACATGAGCACCATCAAGCTCACGGGTTCGCTCACCAATCCAGAGGAAGTGCCCCGAGGTCACGTAGGGCAAGCCTGTCCGGGAATCAATGCGAGTCAAGGCACACTCGTAGTCCATCAGGAGGCCCTCGTGACTTGCGTAAAATTCAACGCGCTTGAGCTCGTCAAAATCGGCGCCAGCTGCTTCCATGAACTTGACCGCACGGTCAATCTCCCGGGCGAGTCCCTCATACCGGGAATTGGCTGGATTCTCGGCAAAACCGCGGTTCCAACTGTGGACCATCCGCAGATCAGCAAATCCACCTTGCGTAAAAGCGCGAATGAGATTCAGCGTCGAGGCGGCCGTGTGGTAACCCTGCAACATCCGCTCAGGGTTGGGGGTTCGAGATTCTTCGGTGAAGTCGTAGCCGTTGACGATGTCGCCGCGATAGGCCGGAAGGGTGATGCCGTCGCGGGTTTCATCATCGTTCGAGCGCGGTTTGGCAAACTGCCCCGCCATACGCCCCATTTTGATGATTGGCATCGATGCCCCATAGGTCAGCACCACCGCCATCTGAAGTATGGTCTTGACCCGATTGCGAATCTGATCGGCTGTCGCGCCGGCGAAGGTTTCCGCGCAGTCACCGCCTTGCAGGAGAAACGCCTCTCCCCGGGCAACCCGAGCCAAACGCTCGCGGAGCATGTCAACCTCACCCGCAAACACCAACGGAGGAACAGACCCAAGCTCTGCTGCAACCTTCTGTGCGGCCTGGGCATCAGGCCAGGCAGGTTGTTGCTTAATCGGCAGGGACCGCCAGTGATCCAGGCCCTTAACTACCTCAGGGTCTGGAACGACGACGTGCTCGCTAGATTCCACAGTGTCCGATTCTTTCAGGGTTGACGACCGACCCTCAGCCTACTGGAGCGGGTCAGCCCTATCGCGGGTTAGGCCGACTGGTTGCGAAGCGTGGAAGCGTACACATCCACGTATTCTTGCTCGCTCAGTCTGTTCATCTCATAGATGATTTCGTCCGTTATGGAGCGCAGGACGAACCGATCAGACTCCATACCCTCAAAGCGCGTGAAATCCAGAGGCTCTCCGATGACCACGCCGACTGGATGAACCTTCGGCAGGGTGGACCCCAGAGGCATAATTTTCTCTGTGCCGATGACGGCAGCGGGAATAACCGGGACATGGGCTTCCAGGATCATCCGCGCAACCCCAGTGCGTCCTCGATACATCCGACCATCGGGGCTCCTGGTCCCCTCAGGGTAGATCGCTAAAACTTTTCCCTCAGCCAGTACCTGAAGGCCAGCGTTCAGTGATGCTTCGGAGGCCTTGCCTCCTGAGCGATCGATGGGGAGCTGCCCGGCGGATGTCATAAAAAATCTGACAAACCAACCCTTGATCCCCTTCCCGGTGAAGTAATCACTCTTGGCAAGAAAGGCCATCTGCCGATCAATCATGAGCGGCAGGAACACCGAGTCAACAAGCGACAGGTGATTACAGACCACAATTACCGGACCGGTCCTGGGCACGTTCTCCAGTCCCTTCACCCACGGGCGAAACACGGTCGTCAGGATGGGCCCAATCACCCAATGCTTCATTAGCCAATAGAACACGTGCGCCTCCGAGTATGGTCTTCCAGACTAGGCCCCCGCACGAGCATGTGCACGGGCTAATTCTGCAGCCCCGACAACCCCTGCGGTATTACCCATCGTTGCGACAACAATCTCCGCAACGGGCCTCTTGGTTGCAGCCCCATAGGTGGAATGAAAACTCTCACGAATGGGGCGCAGAAGAAGATCTCCTGCGCTGGCTACTCCCCCGCCGATCACGATCAGCTCTGGATCAGTCACCGCCACAAGAGAGGCAATCCCACGCCCTAATGCGTGAGCGATGCTCTCCACAGAGTCCAGAGCGTCGGGATTACCCTGCTGAATCAAATCCTTGAGTTCGGCTTGCGTGAGGGAGTCCTGGCCAAGGCGCTCTCGAGCGTCTCGCATGAGCGCTGTACCCGACGCGTATTGCTCGAGGCACCCATAGTTTCCACACCCACACAATCGGCCGCCTGGCTCGATAATGATGTGTCCCAGTTCAGCTGCCATGCCAAAGCCGCCCACAATCAGGCGACCGTCATCGACGAGAGCGCCACCAACTCCTGTCCCCACGGTGAGCATGACCATGGAGGACACATCCTGAGCGGCACCGAAGCGAAACTCACCCCAGCCTGCAGCATTGGCGTCGTTCTCGAGCACGACAGACATTCCCATGCGCTTTTCAGCGGCGGTTTTCAGGGGAAAGTTGCTCCAGGCAATATTGGGGGAAAAGAAAATCGAGTCGCGTTCGCGATTGAGGAACGCTGCCACCGCAAGCCCCGCAACAGGAGCGATGTCTGATCCACCGAGCTCTGTAGCAATATCCGCGAGAGCATCCAGAATTCCCTCGGGGTTATCGGCCGTGGTTGGCCGCGACGTCGAGGCGATCACCTCACCAGAGGGCGCTACTCGCGCTCCTGCAATTTTGGTTCCACCGATATCGAGTCCAAGGGCATCCACAACCGTCAAGTCTAGATTGTTCATCACGAGACGACCTTCCCAGCGGGGATATCTAGGACGCGAACCAGTCTGATTCTCGAATTGCTCGCAGAGCACTTCTCTTGTGCTCGGGTTCAAGTCCTTGAAAATAGAGAACGCCCTCGAGATGGTCGAGTTCATGCTGGATGGCTTGCGCCATCAATCCGGAACCTTCAACCTCGACGAGCTCACCGTCTAGCGAATAGCCTTCCGCGAGCGCGTGGGGATAGCGCAGCCGCGGGTAGGTGAGGCCGGGAACGGACAAACAGCCCTCCGACATCTCCTCGGGGTCACCCCACACTCTCACCAGGCGCGGATTGAGCAGATATCCCGTGGCGCCATCGATGTTGTAGCTGAAAGCCCGAAGGCCCACCCCAATCTGATTTGCGGCCACTCCCGCGCGACCGGGCAGCTTGACGGTGTCCAGGAGATCTGTGACGAGCTCCCGAATACGAGGGGAGGAAACATCCACCGCATCGGTGGGACTGGTCAGAATCGGGTCGCCAAAGAGCCGGATAGGCCGCTCTGCCATTACTGCGCGCCGGAGCCCTCAGCCATGCCTTCCACGACCAGAGCGGCAAGTTCACGCGCCGCCTCACGCGTGTAGGGGCTCAGGCGAGCCCAGTCCACGACGGATCCCGCAGCGAGGAAAGGGTCATAGGGAATGCGCACAACATCCCGCACGCGGGAGAGGAAGTGGGATTCGATTTCATCGAGCTTGACAACACTCGTTCCCTGGGTGGCGGTGTTGAGTGCCACAATCGCGTTCTTGACAAGCTCTCCGCGGCCATTGGCTTCGAGCCATGTGAGGGTTTCCGAGGCCAACCGAGCCTCATCAACACTGCCTCCGGAGAGGATGACCAGACCATTGGCGCGCTCAAGAGTGGGGCGCATGACCGAGTGCACCACGCCCGTTCCACAGTCTGTGAGGACAATGGAATAGAAGCGGGCAGCCTGGTCGGCAACCACGTTGAAATCGTCTTCGTCGAATGCCTCAGACATCAGTGGGTCAGTGTCGGAGGCAAGAACGTGAAAACGCGTCTTGTCTTTGGAGACAAGCTCGGCAAAATCCGTGAAGGATGCGATGCCCGACGCGAGATTCACGACATCCCGCACCGTGGCACCGGTGGACCGGGCAACCCGCTCAGCCAGTGTTCCGCGGTCGGGGTTTGCATCGATCCCCAAAACGCGATCATCGCGAACTTGGGCGAGCGCCATTCCCAGCAACGTGGTGACAGTGGTCTTGCCCACCCCTCCCTTGCGGGTGAGAACAGGGACAAACTTGGTGCCCTGCTCAAACGGGAAGGAGATTTTCCGGTCCATCTCTTTGCGTTCGCGAACAGCCCGCGAATCTCCGAGGTTGATCAGGTGAAAAGAAATATCATAGACAAAACGTTGCCAGAATCCCTCCGGGACCTCACGATAGCGACCAGCCGTCTCGATGAGGCGGTCATCAGTCAGCATCGCCGCTGGCTCTGGAGCATCGCCACGGTCTTCGACACGGCGGCGGTAGA
The DNA here is from genome assembly GCA_018666065.1 of Microbacteriaceae bacterium. Lineage (GTDB taxonomy): Bacteria > Actinomycetota > Actinomycetes > Actinomycetales > Microbacteriaceae > Pontimonas. Next base: position 6,139 of record JABJAO010000104.1, read on the forward strand.
GTTCGTCGCCGGAGGATTTCACCGTCAGCGTGACGGTCTGATCGCCCGAGGTCACAGCTGCAGCGGGGTCTACGGTCTCGTGGTCCACAAATACGTCAGCGTCCTCGGGTATCTCCGACGCCTCAGCGTGCTGAGGGGTCACATCTTTCTTGCGTGCCATTGGAGTCCTTCGTGGGTTAGGGCAACTCGCGCCAGGTGACGATTCTAGCGGGTGGCTGGTGGGAACAAAAAGTGCTTAAGATCAGGAACTCTCAGCCGTGGCAATCTCAAGAATGAGGTCGCCCGCCTCCACCTGTTGAGTCTTGGGTATCGCCCACCGCAGAACCGTTCCGCCCGCTGTGGCGCTGATTCCGGCTTCCATTTTCATGGCCTCGATTGTTGCCACAATCTGGCCCTCGGCGACTGCTGACCCCTGGTCTGCGGCGATAGTGACCACGCCCGAGAATGGCGCGGCGACATGTCTGGGATTTGCGGGGTCTGCTTTTTCCGCGTGGCTCACCTGCACGTCGATGGACCTATCGCGGATTCCAATGGGGCGCGTTTGTCCGTTGAGAGAGGCCATCACGGTGCGAATTCCTCTGTCGTCGGGTTCAGAAATTGACTCCAGGGAGACAAACAAGCTCACTCCTGGCGACACCTCGACCACCGACTCTTCGCCCAATTCCAGACCGAAGAGGTAGTCCCGGGTCTTAATCACGGAGACGTCGCCGAAGTTCTCGCGTATGTCGAGAAAATCCGCTGTCGGCCCGGGGAAAAGGAGGGTGTTGAGCATATCCTGGCGCTCGTGACCGGGTTGAGACAGTGCCGCATCCTGCTCTTCGGTGAGATCTGTCATGGGAGGCTTTCGAGTTTTTCCCTTGAGAATTTTGGAGCGAAACGGCTCCGGCCATCCCCCGGGCAAATCTCCCAGTTCCCCTGCCATGAACCCGACGACGGAATCTGGAATGTCATACGCTCCAGGGTTAGCCTCAAAGTCAGCGGGATCGACGTCCATGGCCACGAGATGCAAAGCCAAGTCACCCACTACTTTGCTCGAGGGCGTGACTTTTGTGGGCCGACCCAGCATGCGATTGGCCTCGGCATACCAGTCCTCAATGTCTTCAAACCGATCCGCAAGACCCAGCGCGATGGCTTGCTGACGCAGATTCGACAGCTGGCCTCCGGGAATCTCGTGATGGTAGACCCGCCCCGTGGGACCGGGCAGACCCGACTCAAACGGAGCGTATGTTTTGCGAACGGCCTCCCAGTAGGGCTCCATAGCCGCTACCGCAGTGAGGTCAAGACCGGTGTCACGTTCAGTGTTCTCCAGCGCTGCCACCAGGGCAGAGAGCGAAGGCTGGCTGGTTGTGCCCGCCATGGCCGCATTTGCGGCATCCACGGCGTCGACACCAGCGGCGCTGGCCGCAAGCAAGGTAGCGAGTTGGCCACCCGCGGTGTCGTGAGTGTGGAGGTGAACGGGGACATCGAATCGTTCCCGCAACGCTGTCACCAACCGTGAAGCGGCTTCGGCTCGCAGAAGACCCGCCATGTCTTTAATCGCCAGAATGTGGGCACCAGCATTCACAATCTCGTCAGCCAGGCGGAGGTAGTAATCCAGGGTGTAGAGGTCTTCTGCGGGGTCGAGAAGGTTTCCCGAATAACACAGGCCCACTTCGGCAACGGCGCTCTGGGTTTGCAATACTGCGTCAATTGCCGGGCGCATGTTCGTGACGTCATTGAGCGCATCAAAGACGCGGAAGATATCGACACCACCAGCGGTGGCTTCCTCCACGAATGCATCGGTCACTCGGGTGGGATAGGGGGTGTATCCGACGGTGTTGCGCCCGCGAAGGAGCATCTGAATACAGACATTGGGCAGGCCTTCTCTCAATGCGTGAAGGCGTTCCCACGGGTCTTCCCCAAGGAACCGCAGGGCAACGTCATAGGTCGCCCCTCCCCACGCCTCAATGGAGAGCAGCTGCGGGGTTGTCTGCGCGAGCGCGGGCAGCACCTCGACAAGGTCCTTGGTGCGAACCCGAGTGGCCAGCAGGGACTGGTGGGCATCCCGGAACGTTGTGTCCGTCACGGCGAGCGCCCGAGCGTCGCGCAAATTTTGAGCGAACCCTTGCGGGCCCAGCGCCATCAACCGCTGCTTGGAACCATCAGGAACGGCACCCTCGGGGACAACGGGAAGCTTGGAGCGAGGTTCCACCACTGCGGGGGCATCACCGTGGGGTTTATTGACCGTGACATCGGCGATCCACGTCAACAGCTTGGTTCCTCGGTCTTTACTTGAGCGCGAGCGCACCAGGTGTGGGCGCTCGTCAATGAAGGATGTAGACACGTCTCCGGCAAGGAAAGCTTCGTCATCGACAACAGCTTGCAAGAACGGAATATTGGTCGAAACTCCCCGAATTCTGAACTCCGCCAGCCCACGCCTGGCTCGAGACACCGCGATGTCGAAGGTGCGACCGCGGGTGGTCATCTTGGCAAGCATCGAGTCAAAGTAGGGCGAAATCTGCGCCCCCTGATTCACCGTTCCACCGTCGAGGCGAATCCCCGCTCCACCGGGTGAGCGATATGTCGTGATCTTGCCGGTGTCGGGTCGGAAGTCAGCTGCGGGATCCTCAGTGGTGATGCGACACTGCATGGCAAACCCGCGAGGGACAATGGCGTCTTGAGTCAGCCCCATCGACTCCAGAGACTCACCAGAGGCGACCAACATTTGGGTGCGCACCAGGTCAACATCTGTAATTTCTTCGGTCACCGTGTGCTCGACTTGAATCCGCGGATTCATCTCGATGAACACGTGTTGGCCGGCACGATCACCAGCTGTGTCGACCAAGAACTCCACGGTGCCTGCGTTTTGGTACCCGATGGACGTCGCAAACGCGACGGCATCACGGAGAATAGCCTGCCGCAGTGAGTCATCCAGGTTCGGTGCGGGAGCAATTTCGATGACCTTCTGGTGTCGACGCTGCACCGAGCAGTCACGCTCATACAGGTGCAAGGTGGTGCCGTCCGCGTCCGCCATGATTTGCACTTCAATATGGCGAGGACGAACGACCGCTTGCTCGATGAACATCCGCCCATCACCAAATGCCGTTTCCGCTTCTCGCATTGCGGCTTCTAAGGCTCCGCGGAGCTCATCGGGCTTATCCACCCGGCGCATGCCCCGCCCGCCACCACCGGCGACGGCCTTAGCGAAGACGGGGAACCCAATATCCGCAGCGGCAGCAATCAAAGCATCAATATCGGTTGTGGCAGCGCTGGAGGCAAGAACCGGCACGCCGGCCTTGATGGCGTATTCCTTGGCGGTGACCTTGTTACCGGCCATTTCCAGTACCGAGGCAGGTGGGCCCACAAAGACGATTCCAGCCTCTTCGCACGCGCGTGCGAGGTCCGGGTTCTCACTGAGAAATCCGTAGCCTGGATAAATTGCATCCGCACCCGAGAGCTTTGCCACCCGCATTATTTCGTCAATAGTGAGGTAGGCCCTCAGGGGATGGCCGGGTTCACCGATCTGGTACGCCTCGTCTGCCTTCATGCGGTGCAGTGAGAAGCGGTCCTCGACGGGGTACACGGCAACGGTCTTGAGTCCCAACTCCACGGCGGCGCGAAAGGCACGAATGGCAATCTCGCCACGATTGGCCACCAGAATCTTGCTCACCACTGCAGTTATCTCCTCACGCGCCCGACACTTCGACAAACCAGGTCCTGAGGTCTAAGCCTAGCCAAGGCTAAGCTAGAGACAATGCGCGTAATCAGTGTGAGCTCTCTCAAAGGTGGCGTGGGAAAGACCACGGTCACCCTCGGGCTTGCATCGGCGGCATTTGCCCGAGGGCTTCGTACCTTAGTTGTCGACATGGACCCGCAGTCCGACGCGTCGACGGGTCTCGATGTCGTTGTCGGTCGCCACCTCAATATTGCTGACTTGCTCGCCTCGCCGCGGTCGTCGCACTTTCGCAACGCCATAGCCCCCAGTGGGTGGACCAGAAGCCACAACGGCACCGTGAATGTGTTGTTGGGCTCGCCCTCTGCCATGGCGTTTGATGCGCCATCACTGACCAGGCGAGAGATATGGCGTCTCGAAGAAATCCTCGCGAACGCGGAGGATGACTACGACGTCGTGTTGATTGACTGCCCGCCATCACTCAACGGCCTGACCCGAATGGCGTGGACAGCAAGTGACCGTGTCGCCGTTGTGACAGAGCCGGGACTGTTCTCGGTTGCTGCAACGCAGCGGGCGTTTCGAGCCGTCGATGAGCTTCGCCGCGGGGTGTCCCCTCGACTCCAGCCTCTGGGAGTCATCATCAACCGAGTTCGCCCGCAATCCATTGAGCACCAATACCGGATTGACGAGCTCAAGCAGATGTTTGGTGCTCTGGTCTTGCAACCTGAATTACCCGAGCGCGCCGCACTGCAACAAGCTCAAGGGGCAGCTCGCCCACTGCACGTCTGGCCGGGCGAGAGCGCCGAGGAAATGGCGCTCAACTTTGACCTGATTCTGGACCGTGTCATCCGGTCAGTGCAGTTAGCTGGCGCGGAAAGTCCCTAGCTCGCGCGCTGATTGCGCCGTGCAGCGAGCTCGTCACGGGGATCAATTCCCGCGTTGGTGGCCTCAACAGAGACCAGAGATGACTCGACTTCGCGCAACACTTTGCCCACGGCGATACCAAACACACCCTGACCGCGACTTACGAGGTCAATGACTTCGTCATTCGAGGTGCACAGGTACACACTGGCCCCGTCCGACATCAGCGTGGTCTCGGCGAGCCCGGTAATTCCAGCCTTGCGCAATTGCTCCACCGCAACACGAATCTGCTGCAGCGAAATTCCGGTGTCGAGAAGACGCTTGACCAACTTCAGAACGAGGATGTCGCGAAATCCATAGAGCCGCTGCGATCCAGAACCCTGGGCGCTCTGGACGGTCGGCTCCACCAGTGAGGTACGGGCCCAATAATCCAGCTGACGGTAGGTAATTCCTGCAGCGCTGGCGGCAATCTGACCTCGGTAGCCCTGCTCTTCTTCGATGATCGGCAAACCGTCAGTGAACAGCAAATCTTTTGCGTACTGCTCAGTGGTGTTGTCTGACGAAGCCATCACTCACCTAACCTTAATCTTCAACTTGAGCCTTATGGTGCCCGTTCACGATACCCGTAACGAGAAAAAGTCTCGGCTAAGAATCCGCTATTCCTCTCTGGCGTGTCGCCCGAGAGGGTTCTATGACTCTAGCTTGTTGATGGCGTCTCGGGTGAGAACCTGGCGCAAAGTCGTCAGGATGTCCGAGAGCTCACGACCACGGTCGCGGAACTCATCCTTAGACACCTTCTGAGCTGAAGCGCCAGAAGCGCTCACGGCCTGGGAGATGAGGCCGACCTCGCGGTCCACGGCGAGGCGCATGCCACGCAGGTGACGAGGCTCCAAACCAAACTTGGATGCTCCCACAATGGATTCCAGAACGACGGCGTCGTGCTCGGAGTACACCCGCTTGGCCTCCAGTAGCCCGGCGCTGATCGCTCCGTCGAGAACGCTGGCCATCGCTCCGGTCGATTCCAAGAGTTCCTGCTTCGTCAGGCGCTTCGCATCCACCGTGGGAATGCTTCCCGTAACCGGACCGGCGTTGGGCAACACGGGGCTCTTGCCCTCATCCAACTCATCGAGATACTGCTTGATTACGCGCAGCGGGAGGTAGTGGTCGCGTTGGACAGTCAAGACAAAACGCAAGCGCTCAACATCTGCCGGGGCATAGGTGCGGTATCCCGCGGGCGTGCGACCGGGTGAGAGCAGCTCTCGGTCCTCAAGGAAACGAAGCTTGGAGGGGGAAAGGTCGGAAAACTCCGGTGTGAGCTTTGCCAGCACCTGCCCGATGGAGAGCAAGTGCGAACGACCTACCCCTGCGCCCGACTGGCGCTCCGCACCGACGCTCACGAGGTGGACTCCCCGGTGTCGCGATCAGCTCGAGAGGCATAGAACGTAATGCGGAATTTTCCCACCTGAACTTCAGCACCGTCATGGAGCAAAGCCTGGTCAACAAGCACGCCATCAAAGTACGTCCCATTGAGTGAGCCCATGTCCTTGACCTCGAACGCGCTGCCGTGACGGACGAACTCAGCGTGACGTCGCGACACGGTCACGTCGTCGAGAAAAATGTCGGCTTCTGGATGCCGGCCCGCAACGGTTGAATCCTGGTCGAGAAGGAATCGCGCTCCCGCGTTGGGTCCCTTGCGAACGACCAGCAAGGCAGAACCCGAGGGCAAGGCCCCGATAATTTCCTGCTCTTCTAGAGAAACGCCCGACTCAAGCCCCTGCAGCTTCTGCTGAAACTCTGGACCAAACTTCTGCGTTGGGTCCGCTGGCTCCGGATTTTCCGGGCCACGAGGCGAATCGGTCATTGCACTCCCTTGAAGGTCGCCTTCACCCTATCTCAAGAATCGGCCCCCTCGCGAGTCGCCCTCCTCGCGATGGCAATGGCATCAAAAAGATAGGAAAAACCGACCAGCCAATAGATGATTACCGTGACCACAGCGAGCACCCACGCGATGGGATTAGTCACCACACCGACCTCGGGGAACACTGCTCCGAGCAGGAACAGGGGAAGAACGAACAGCATGGCGAAGGTGGCGACCTTGCCCCACCACTTGACCGGCAGTGTTCCAGCCCCATGCCGGGACATCACGAGTCCCCCGATTCCCAGCAGCGCATCGCGCAACATCACGGCGACGACGAACCACCAGGGAACAACATCTTGAATGGCGAGTGCGATCACGGTGGCAGCAATAAACAGCCGGTCTGCGAAGGGGTCAAGAAATTGACCAAGCTTGGTGATTTCGTTCATCCGCCTGGCGATCATGCCATCGACAAAGTCGGTGAGAACGGCCGCGACCAGAAGTATGAACGCGACCAGGAGACGGTCGTTGATGACCAGCCACAAAAAGACCGGGATGGCGAGGAGGCGAACGACGCTGACGGCGTTGGCCAACGTGACAATCTTCGAGCTTGCCTCCAGCGAATCAGCCATGCGCTCATGTTATGGCGTAGAACCGAATTATCAGGGACTTCCCAGCGCCACCCCGTGCCGAAATCACCTGCTTCGAAAGAGAACGGGTTAGTGTCTGTCCATGTCCTGCATACGATTCAACACCACGGCGATGAAATCCCAGCTCGATCAAGCGCGCAGTGCGGGTGTGGGTGACGACCCCGTTGCCTCTTTCCTCTCCCCCGCAATCACGGAATCCAAGATCGCACGCATCGTGACGATGTCTCAGGACGCCAATCCCAAGATTCGTGAAAGCGCGGCGCTGTCGTATCACGCGCCGTTGGCCGTGTACGAAAAGCTTGCACGGGATTCCGATGAAGGTGTGCGCAGCTGTTTGGCGCGAAACCACACTGCGCCCTGCGATGTCCTTCGAGTTTTAGCTAAGGACCCCTCCGAAACGGTCCGAGCTTTTGTTGCGGTGAACTACTCCGTGCCCGAAGATGCGATGGAAGAACTCGCCAAGGACACGAGCCCTACCGTTCAGAAACTGGTGGCCTGGAAGGCTTCCCTGAAGGACGACGCGGAGCTCGTCAGCGCCTAGGCTCCTGCCTGGTGCCATCGCGCCGGCACAAGGGTAGCAACGGCTACGAGGAGTTTGTAGCGGGCACTGGGAATCGTGACAGCCCGGCCTGATTCGACTGCTCGCAGCGCCTTGGCCACCACATCGGGGGCCTTGAGCCACATGAGCTCGGGGAATAGGGACGTATCCATATTCATCCGCTGGTGAAATTCAGTCCGCGTGAAACCAGGCGCCACAGCACTCACGTGCACTCCGCGCGACCTATAGGTCGCATTCAGGGAACGCGCCATGGTGAGGCCCCAGGCTTTATTCGCGGAATAGGTTCCCCGGGAAAGATATCCAGCGACACTGGAGACAAAGAGCACTCGCCCCTCCCCGCGCTCGAGCATCCCCGGAAGAGCCGCTTTGGTGAGCTCGAGGGGTGCCGTGACGTGAATAGCGAGGTGGTCGCGTTCTTCTTGGGCGTCACTGCGATCGAGGTTGCCCCCGATGCCATACCCCGCGTTGTTGACCAGCACCCGGACTGGCCTCGACGCATCGGCGATGCGAGCGGCGACGAGA
>JABJAO010000116.1 GCA_018666065.1 Microbacteriaceae bacterium
ATCCTAACGATAAACTGGGGGTGGCTCCTCGCGCGGCGCTAACTTGGCTAACTCCCCCAGGACGGAAACGTAGCAAGGGTAACTGGGCTCTGGCGGGTGCGCGAGGAGTCTTCTCGTTGTTCACCTTCGGGTTCTAGTCTGGGTAGGTGGCCACGAGCATCTACATCACCTCTGCTGAGGGATCGTCAGGAAAATCGACGATTGCCCTTGGTGTCTTGGATGCTCTGCGAGGGCGAGTAGACCGGGTGGGGGTTTTTCGCCCGATTGCCAGGTCCGGCGGGGATCGTGATTACGTCCTTGACATGCTTCTTGCTCATGACGGTGTGGACTTTAGCTACGAGGAATGTGTCGGAGTCACGTATGACGATGTTCACCGAGACCCAGAAGAAGCGCTGTCCATCATCGTGGAGAAGTATCGCTCTCTTGAGAAACAGTGCAGCGCAGTTGTCATCGTTGGCTCTGATTACACCGATGTTGGCAACCCCACAGAATTTGGATTCAACGCGCGTATTGCCGCAAATCTGGCTGCACCGGTGGCTTTAGTGGTAACTGGCCGAGAACCCTCCTATGCCTCAGGGCGAGACTTGGCATTGCCCGCGCGGAGTGTGCGTGATGTCGTCAGAGTCGCAGAAACTGCGCTCGCCGAAATCCGCCAGGCTCACGCGAGTCCCATTGCCTTGATCGTCAACAGGGCGGACCCGGATTCTCTGGAAGAGACAGAATCCGCGCTCCGAGAAGTTGATAGCTCCCTGTCAGTAGCAGCAATCCCAGAGGACCGCTTCCTTGTTGCCCCCACGGTCAGAGCTCTGATGGCGGCAGTACAGGGCACCCTCATCCGAGGTGACGATGCCCTTTTGGACCGAGAAGCTCTCGGGGTCATGGTGGGAGCCATGGGGTTGGACAACATTGTCAGCAGGCTGCAGGAGGGTTATGCGGTGTTGGTCCCGGGCGACCGGACCGACGCGATTGTGGGGGTCCTAATGGCCCATCGCAACGAGAACTTCCCCAGCCTCGCAGCCCTTGTCGTTTATGGCGGTTTTGAGCTTTCGCCTCAGGTACAAAGACTCATCGACGGGGCCGACGACCGCCTGCCCATCATTTCCACCGCGTTTGATACCTACGAATCTGTCTTGCACGTTGTCTCCGCGAGAGGCCGACTAGCTGCGGATTCGCAACGCAAATATGACACCGCACTTCAGCTGTTCCGAGAGAGTGTTGATGGTGACGCACTTCTCGACACGATGAAGGTTACGACCTCTCCAGTGGTGACGCCTCTGATGTTTGAATACACCCTGATCGAGCGCGCACGAGCCAATAAGAAGCGCATTGTTTTGCCAGAAGGTACTGATGACCGCATCGTGCGAGCGAGCGCAACCCTCTTAGCGAGAGGCGTCGTCGACGTTATTCTCCTGGGCGACGAGGTGTCCATTCGCGCTCGAGCTGCCGAACTGGGTGTTGATATTTCCGCTGCCCAGATTGTTTCTCCCCTCGATGACAGTTTTGTGCAGAGGTTCGCTGAGGAATACGCGGTGGTGCGTTCCCACAAAGGTGTCACGGTGGAGGACGCGAGAGACATTGTCAGCGATGTGTCGTATTTCGGGACGATGATGGTGCACTTGGGACTTTCCGATGGGATGGTCTCGGGTGCTGCCCACACCACCGCCCACACGATCAAGCCAAGTTTTGAGACCATCAAGACAGCACCGGGGGTGTCAGTCGTCTCCAGCGTCTTTCTCATGTGTCTTGCCGATCGTGTGCTGGTGTACGGAGATTGCGCGGTGGTGCCTGACCCGAGTGCTCGAGAACTCGCGGATATTGCCGCCTCGTCGGCAGATTCTGCCCGTCAGTTCGGGATTGACCCCAAGGTCGCCATGTTGTCCTACTCCACGGGGGAATCTGGTTCAGGTGCCGATGTCGACAAGGTTCGAGAAGCAACCGCCTTAGTGAGGGAGAAACGTCCCGACCTACTGGTCGAGGGTCCCATCCAATACGACGCAGCGAGCGAGCCCAGTGTGGCGGCCACCAAAATGCCGGGCTCTGAAGTCGCCGGCGTCGCCACGGTTTTTATCTTCCCCGACCTCAACACCGGAAATAACACGTACAAGGCCGTTCAACGAAGTGCGGGCGCGGTGGCCATCGGCCCAGTGCTGCAGGGTCTCGCGAAGCCCGTGAACGATCTTTCTCGTGGAGCTACCGTGAGGGACATCATCAATACGGTGGCTATTACAGCTATCCA
>JABJAO010000040.1 GCA_018666065.1 Microbacteriaceae bacterium
ACAACAGAGACCGACACCTACATGCCCATGCCTCTGTGGATTGCCCACCGCCTTGCTCAGCAGCTCTCCGTTGCGCGCAAGACTGGCCTGATTCCCTACCTTCGTCCTGACGGGAAAACCCAGGTGACGATCGGTTTTGACGACGGCAAGCCCGTCGAATTGACGACAGTCGTCATCTCAACCCAGCATGACCCCGGAGTCGAGCGCGATCAGATCGAGGCGGACCTCAAGGAGTACGTCATCGGGCCCGTCCTCGAACTTGTGGATCTTGATTCATCCCACACGCGCTACCTGATTAATCCCAGTGGTCCATTCGTTACGGGCGGTCCCGATGGGGACGCCGGACTCACGGGTCGAAAGATTATTGTCGACACCTATGGTGGAGCGTCCCGTCACGGTGGCGGTGCCTTCAGCGGAAAAGACCCGACAAAGGTCGACCGCTCCGCGACCTACGCACTGCGGTGGGTTGCCAAGAATGTCGTTGCGGCAGGTTTGGCCGAGAAGGCCGAAATCCAGGTCTCGTACGCCATCGGCACTGCCCACCCGGTGAGCATCTTTGTCGAGACCTTTGGCACCGAGAAGGTCCCTCTGGAAACCATTGAGAACGCTATCTCTACGGTGTTTGATTTGCGGCCGCGCGCAATTATCGAGCAGCTGGAACTGCTCGACACTCCGTTCTTGCCCACCGCGGCGTATGGCCACTTTGGTCGAATTGACCAGGACTTTCCGTGGGAAAGACTCAATCGGGTCGAGCAGTTACGCCAAGCTAGTGGATTGTGAGCGATAGCAGGCGAATTGCACGAGTAGTTCTCGACACTCGCCTGCCCCAGCTCGACCGACTCTTTGACTACATCGTCCCGGAAGGGATGGAGCTCACCGCCGGGGTACGCGTAAAGGTTCCCCTCCGCTCGCAAAAGAATCTGGCAGAGGGTTACGTTGTGGCCGTCGTTGGCGAGAGTGATCATTCCGGGAAACTTGCGGCTGTGGCAGAGGTGGTGTCTCTGGTGCCAGTTCTTCCTGATGACCTCTGGCAGCTCTGTCGATTTGTGGCCGCTCGAGCCGCGGGAAGCCCCGCGGATATCCTGCGCCTCGCGATTCCCAAGCGGTACGTCAAGGTTGAGAAGGACTGGTGGGCCCGCCAGCAGGACCCCTCAGCAGCCGGGGAAATCTACAGTGATGCTCCGGAATTGGAGCGCCATCCTGCGAACCTCGTTGAGTCCCTCTTGGCGCCCCACGCAAGAAACTTTCTGGCCTTGCCGTATGGAATGACCGCCACCGATGAGGAATATCCGATACCTCAATCTGCTCGAGCAATCGCACATCTTGCTGCCACGGCCCTGTCGCAATCCCAGTCGGTGATTATCTGCGTCCCCGATTGGCGAGATATCGAGCACTGTCACCGCGCACTCTCCGACGCAATTCCGGCCGACCACCTCGTCCTGGCTTCAGGAGACCAACCTCCTGCGCAACGCTACGGAAACTATCTGCGGACGTTGGAAAGCTCACCGGTTGTGGTTCTTGGCAATCGGCATGCTGTCTATTCCCCTGCTTCCAACATTGGTCTCCTGATTGTGGTGGACGACGCGGACAGTGCTCACCGAGAACCGCTCGCGCCGTACCCTCACACGCGGGATGTTGCACTTGCCCGCGGCTCCCTGGAGGGGATCCCGGTGTGTTTCGCCGGAGTGTCACCAAGCCTTGCCGTCGCCCGCTGGATGGACATGGGGTATGTCCTCCAGGCGCCAGTGGCTCAGACCCCGCGGGCTCGCGTGATCCCCAGTGCGCTGTCATTAGCGGGGGATACGAACGCATCGCCTGCGCGCCTGCCGTCCACCGTTTTTCAGGCAATGAAGGAGGCGCTGGAGCGCGGGCCGGTGCTCATCCAGGTTTTCCGAGCGGGCTATTCGCCAGGTTTGTCTTGTGCGCAGTGCAAAACTCGGGCTTCCTGCGGCCATTGCGGCGGCCCTCTGCGCTCTGAGGATGGAGCAACGCGACCTGCTTGTTCCTGGTGCGGGGTTGCAGCCAAAGCCTGGCACTGCGAGGAATGCAACGGTGTTGTGCTTCAGCCGAGGGGCCAGGGAATCGGGCGAACAATTTCTGATCTCGGTAAGTCTTTCCCGTCGATACCTGTTCTCAGGTCAGATGGGGAGCATCCACTCTCGGACGTCCCTCATGCGCCGGCGCTCGTTATCGCGACTCGAGGTTCGGAACCCGTGACTCCAGGGGGTTTCCCGCTCGTGTTGCTTCTTGATGGAGCTTCTATGGTGCAACGAAGCTCATTGGGAGCGCTGGAGGAGTCATTGGAGGCGTGGGAGCATGCAATCTCGTTTGCCGCGGATGAGGGAATCGTGTACGTGACCGACCTCGATGGGCCTCCGGCCCTCGCGCTCGCAGCGGGCAGCTGGAACTCCGTGATCCGTCACGAACTTGCTCAGCGAGAAGCGCTGCGGTTGCCCCCTGCCGTGCGTATCGCGTCGCTGTCTGGCTCATCCCGGGATGTCGAGGCTATGTATGAGAACCTCAAGCGGGTTGCACCCGCTGTTGATTCACTGGGGCCGGTGTCCACGGGAGACCACACCGTGACACTGATTGTCCGGTTCTCCTATTCCGACGGGGAAGCGGTGACGAGAGAACTGCACGCGGCGCGTCACAAGCTTGCGATGGGTCCCCGGCGCAACCAAACCGAGCGGGTCAAGATTGTGGTCGATGACACGGCAGCATTGGATGCGCTCGCCGGGGAATAGCAATGCTTCTGGGGCCTGCGTTACTAGGCTTGAGAGGTGAAAGTCGTTTTCGCGGGGAGTCCATCAGTGGCCCTGCCGACCCTCGAAGCTCTTGTGGGCGCCGGTTACGACGTCGTCGGAGTCGTGACCCAACCGCCTCGACCCACGGGGCGAAAAAGGGTTCTCACGGAGACCCCGGTGGCCATCTGGGCCCGAGAAGCAGGACTGAGTGTTGCTACTCCGGAGGATTCCAAAGAGTTGTGTGCTGCACTCACGCAATGGACGCCGGATATAGCCATAGTTGTGGCCTACGGAAGGCTGCTGGGTGCCCAGGAGCGGGACCTGGTCCCCGGTGGATGGTGGAATGTGCACTTCTCTCTGTTGCCACGATGGAGGGGTGCCACACCCGTGCCCCACGCCATTGCTGCGGGAGACACCACGACCGGGGTGACGCTCTTCAAGATCGAATCAGGTGTCGATACTGGTGCGATTGCTCTGAGCTGCGAGCACCCCATAGCACCGCACGACACGACGGAGACCCTGCTGGGAAAGCTCGCCGAGCGCGCACCGGCGATGGTGCTTGATTTCCTTACGCGGTATCGAAACGGTGATCTCGAGCTCACCAGCCAGCAGGGCGAGGGGTCATTAGCGCCCAAACCACACCCTGACACGGGAGTCCTACGGTGGGATCAGCCCGCCGATGAGCTCTACAACACGGTGCGGGCGTGGGGCGGCGAACCAGGCTGTTTTGCCACTCGGACGGACACTGTCCACCGAGTGAAAATCGTCACCGCGTGGCCTTCCGCTGATCTAGCCCCGCTTTCTCCAGGAGACGTGGTGGTTCACCCCGAAGGCATCGCGGTGGGCACAGGGTCGATACCGCTTGTTG
>JABJAO010000106.1 GCA_018666065.1 Microbacteriaceae bacterium
GACTGTTCACCAACAGTTCACTCCGTGGATTTCGCCAGTTACGCCATCAAAATCATGACTTTTTACCCGTTATGTGGGGCCGCCTGCGGGAATCGAACCCGCGACCTTCTCATTACGAGTGAGACGCTCTACCAACTGAGCTAAGGCGGCGAACCCCCGCAAAGGGGAACACCATATGGTAGCCGACTTGGCCAGGGTGTGGCAGATATGCCTCAGGCTTCGCAGCGCAACCCATCCTGTGGGACTTCCCCGGTGAGGAAATAGGTGTCCACTGGGTCATTGATGCAGGCAACCCGCTCGTCATACGCGAGGTGTCCTTCTCCCACCAGGGTCAACAACACGGAATTCTCCAGCTGCTCATTCAGCGAAACAGACCAGTTATACGGTGTTGCGGGATCCCCGGTAGTGCCCAAGATGACGACGGGGTTAGCGCCCTCCCCTCGAACCGGGCCTTTGTTTAGCTTGGGCGCAAAGGGCCAGTTCTCGCAGACCAAGTCACCCGTTCCGCTGGGGCGTGCCGTGTAGGGGGCAGCGTCGCGGAGCTGCTGAGCCTGTGCCTCGAGGACACTGGGATCCGATTCAACGGGGTAATCCAGACAGTTAATCGCTATAAAGGCTTCCATTGAGTTGTCCTGATAGACGCCGTTGTCTCGGTCGTAATAGAAATCGACAAGGAACATCGCGGTGTCGGTGACACCGTTTTGCAGCTCTGCAAACATGCGGCCCAAGAAAGGCCAACTGGACTGGGAATACAGGGTTGTCACCATCGCGGTGCGCAACATCCCATCGTCGACGAGCCTGCCATCTGAATGTCGGATCGGGTCTTGCTCAAAACGGTCATAGAGATCAGACACGGACTGCAGTCGCTCGGTCAATGTTCCCTCAAACGGGCAGGAGCCACTGAGGTCACAATCCTCGAGATATGCCACAAGGGCCTCCTCGAAACCGATGTGTTGGTTGAGCACGAGATCAAACTGGCTCGCTCCCGGATCAACAGGTCCGTCAAGGACAATTCGCCCCACGTTCCCCGGAAAAGTGTCGATGTAGAGAGCACCGATCAGAGTCCCGTAGGAATAACCCAGGTAGTTCAGCTCATCATCGCCGACGAGCGCTCGCAACAGATCGAGGTCCCTCACGGTTGACAACGTGTCAACGAACTCGAGGAGCTCTCCCGTATTCGCAAGACACTCCTGACCAAAACGGATGGACTCTTCCAACAGTTCAGCGTCCCACTCCGGGGTGTCCGCCTCGGCGTCAAGCTCACCAAAGAAGAAATGATCGAGGTCCTCATCGGTCTCAGCGCACGACACTGCACTGGAAAAATTGACCCCTCGCGGGTCCCAGCCAATGACGTCGAAGGATTCTCGCAACGCATCAGAGACAGCGAAGTCCACAGAGTCCAAGACGAAGTCGTATCCACTGGCCCCAGGGCCGCCGGGGTTCACAAAAAGCGAACCCTGAGATCGACCAGTTGCCTCAAACTTGGAGAGAGCCAATTCAACATCGGCGCCGACTCCCGGGTTATCCCAATCCAAGGGGACAAGGGCCACAGCGCAGAGCGCTCCCGCGCCGCACTCCGACCAGTCGAGCTCTTGGCTCACATAGCGATCGAGTGGGTCGCTACTGGCCTCGGTGCTCGAGTTGGACCCACCCTGGCATCCAGAAAGAGCGAAGGCGAGGGTTGCGGCGACCGCGATGGCCCCTCTCACACGCGACCGCTCACGCTGGGACTTAGGGAAATCAGCAACGCTTCGAGTACCAGCAGCGGCGGGGAGTTGTGGGCAACCCGCTCGCGCCCCTCGCGCACAGCATCCAGCGCGGCCAACGTCACCTCAGGAGTGGTCTGGTGCGCCCTGAGCTCAATTGCCTGGGCGTGAGAGACATTAATGGCCCCAACGCCTGCGTTCACTTGAACCATCAAGACATCTCTGAGAACCGACATCACATCGACCATGATGCGATCAATCGCGTCGCGAAGGCTTCTGGTCTTCCTTCTCTTCTGATCGTCCTCGAGACTTTTCACCTGGGATCGCAGTGCACTGGGGACAGCGCCACCGGGGGCCACCCCGAGTGAGGTCAATAGGGCATCACGCTCGGCCTGGTCATTGCGCTCCCCCAGTGCCTGAGCATCCTCCTGGGCTATCGCGAGCAACTGAGCTGCCGCCGCCACAGCTCCCGACACACTGTGCACTCCGAGGGCGAGGTCAATCGATGTTTGACGGCGAGATCTCGCGCCATCATCGGTGGCAAGCCGGGTCGCCATCCCGATATGGCTTTGAGCTTCGGTAGCAGCCATCACGGCTAACTCTGGGTCCACACCTTCGCGCTGGGTTATCAGCCGGGCAACATCTTCCGCACTGGGCACCTGGAGCACAACGCTCCGGGTGCGTGAGCGAATAGTCGGCAACACATCGGCCGTGGAAGGCGCACACAGGACCCAGACCGTCTGCGGCGGCGGCTCCTCGAGTGCCTTCAGCAACACATTTGAGGTGCGCTCCGTCATGCGGTCTGCATCCTCGATGACAACGACGCGATAGGACGATGCTGAGGGGGAAAAGTAGGAAAACGACACCAGTGCGCGAACTTCTTCAATGGTGATCGTGACCTTGTTGGTGGAGAGTATCGACACGTCAGGGTGCGCGCCAGCCACCACCTGGCGCCAGTGGTCCTCGACACCACCTGCCCCCACGAGCTCGGCGGCAAAGGCATGAGCCAGGGTGGAGCGTCCTGACCCGGGAGGGCCGGTAATCAACCAGGCATGCGTCATCGCAGTGGACCCTGGCTCACACGCCCGCTTCATCTGCGCGATGGCCGAATCTTGCCCCACCAACTCATCCCACAGCGTCATGGGCTAAGGCTATCCAACGAGGTCTGACACCTTCTCAAGAATCAGCTGGTGAATCTCCTCAATGGGCCTGCGCCCATCGATAACCAGAAACCTTTCGGGTTCCGCTGCCGCAAGGGCGAGATAACTTTCTCGAACCCTCGTGTGGAAGTCTTCGGCTTCTGCTTCCAAACGGTCATACGCGCGCTCCGTTTGCGCCTGACGGTCCTTGGCAATGGAGGCTGGAACATCCAGCAGGACAGTGAGCTGAGGCATCAAGCGCTCGGTTGCCCAGAGGGAAAGCTCCCGCACTTCGTCGGGGTCCAGCACCCGCCCCGCGCCCTGGTAGGCAACGGAGGAATCAAGGTAGCGGTCCTGCAGAACAATGTCCCCTCGCTCGAGAGCGGGCCTCACCAGTGTGGCGATGTGGTGGGAGCGATCCGCGGCATAGAGCAGTGCTTCTGCCCGCGGAGCGATAAACCCCGCACGGTGCATCACAATGTCGCGCAGCTCATTGCCCAAGTCGGTTCCCCCCGGCTCCCGCGTGAGAACAACGTTTTTTCCCCGGGCCTCAAGCCACGATGCCAGCAAGTTAATCTGCGTGGTCTTGCCCGACCCATCGCCGCCCTCGAACGTAATAAACACTCCGGCCATGACTAATCCTGGTCTCTAATCTCGACAGACTTCGGGGTCGCCGATCGTGGGTTCCCCGACTTCGCGGGCGCCGCCTTCTTCTTCGTCACGGTCTTCGCAGTCGTCGATTTCTTGGCCGCGGGCTTCTTCTTGGCTGGGACCTTCTTTTTCACGGTCCGCTTGGGAGCCGGGCCCTTGGCGCGCTTGTCGGCAATCAACTGCACCGCAGCCTCGAAATCCAGATCATCCAGGGACATTCCGCGCGGCACCGTGGCATTGATTTCACCATCGGTGACATAGGGACCAAATCGGCCATCTTTGAGCAAAATCGGTTTCCCACTCACGGGGTCGGCCTCAAACGTTTTCAGCGCTGAGGCCTGGCGACGTCCGCCGTATTTCGGCTCAGCGAAGCGTTGCACGGCGCCCTCGAGGTCGATATCGAAGATCTTTTCTTCGCTATCGAGAGACCTCGTGTCGGTGCCCTTCTTCAGATAGGGGCCATAGCGACCGTTTTGCGCGGTAATCATCTCGCCAGACTCAGGGTCTTCTCCGACCTCACGAGGAAGCGCCAAGAGTGTGAGCGCCGTCGCAAGATCAATGGTGTCGATGTCCATCGATTGGAATAGCGACGCGGTCTTGGGCTTGGGTGCAGCCGCCTTTTTCTTTTTCGGCGCATCCTCGGCGGGTGCTTCTGGCTCCGGCAAGACTTCGGTGACATACGGGCCAAAGCGACCCTTCTTTGCCACGATATCCAGCCCCGTAGCGGGATCGGCACCCAGTACCCGATCCACCACAGGTGGCTCGTCCGCAATTTGCTGCGCGCGTTCGGGGGTGAGCTCATCGGGAGCAAGCTCCAGCGGCAGGTTGACGTTCTTTACTTCGCCGGTGTCAGGGTCGGTGACCTCGAGGAAGGGGCCGTAGCGTCCCACCCGCAAGTTGATGGTGGGGCTGATTTCCAGGGTGTTGAGTGCCCGAGCGTCAATTTCTTCCGTGGCGGCAAGCGCAACATCTTTGAGTCCCCGGTGATCGGCATCGCCAAAGTAGAACTTGTGCAGCCACTCTCCCCGCTTGTATTCGCCGCGAGCGATCCTGTCCAGGTCCTCTTCAAGTTCGGCTGTGAAGTCGTAATCGACCAGGTCAGAAAAGCGCTCCTGCAGCAGTCGGGTCACGGGGAAGGCAATCCACTGAGGAACCAATGCGCTTCCGCGCCGGATGACGTAATTGCGGTCAATGATGACCTGGATGATCGAGGCGTAGGTGGAGGGTCGCCCAATGCCCTTTTCCTCCAGTGCTTTCACCAGGCTCGCTTCGGTATACCGGGCTGGAGGCTGGGTGTTGTGGGTTTTTGCTTCAACCTCGGAGATAGAGATCGCATCCCCCACGGACAGCGGAGGAAGAATGGCATCGCCTTCTTTCTCCGGCTCGCCCCCTTCGTCGTCTTTGCTCTCCTGGTAGGCCTGGAGAAATCCGCGCTCACTCAAAATGGTTCCCGACGCGCTCAGCGTGGCCTTCTGGAAACTCGCGTTCTCCATGGCGGGAAGCGGACTTGCCTCAATCGTGATGGAGACTGTTTCACCCTTGGCGTCCACCATTTGGCTCGCCACGGTGCGCTTCCAAATGAGGTCATAGAGTTTGAGCTCGTCCGAGCGCAGTACGGAGCTCAGTTCCCCCGGCGCGACAAACGTGTCCCCTGCGGGGCGCACAGCTTCGTGGGCTTCTTGGGAGTTCTTCGACTTCCCCTTATAGACACGGGGCTCGCTGGGAATGGAGCTCGCTCCATACAGCGCTGTCGCAGCAGCGCGGGCTGCGGAAACTGCTTGCCCTGACAGTGACACTGAATCCGTTCGCATATAGGTGATGTGACCGTTTTCATACAGTCCTTGGGCGATGCTCATCGTCTGCGAGGCCGAAAAGCGCAGCTTTCGGCCCGCTTCTTGCTGAAGTGTCGAGGTCGTGAAGGGTGCAGCGGGCCGCCTCGTATAGGGCTTGGGTTCGACCTTGGTGACCTTCGGGGACGCTTCGGGAGAGGCCAGCACGCCGGCCACTGCGTGAGCATCGCTCTCGCCGAGCAACACAGCATCACCTTCGAGCACACCCGAATCAGAAAAATCGCGACCGCTCGCTACCCGGCGATCATCTAACCGCGTGAGGGTGATGGCAAAACTTTCTCCCGATCTCTTCGTTCCCACAGCATCAATATCGGCATAGGTGGCTGAGACAAACGCTCGGCGCTCTAGCTCGCGATCCACAATCAGCTTCAGGGCGGGAGATTGCACGCGACCGGCAGATTTGGCACCACTGACTCGACGCCAGAGCACCGGGGACACCTCAAACCCATAGAGGCGGTCAAGAATTCGACGAGTTTCCTGCGCATCGACCAGGGCGACATCCAAATCCCGCGTTGAGTCCGCGGCTGTGGCGATACTTTCGGGCGTGATTTCGTGGAAAACCATGCGACGCACTGGCACCTTGGGCTTCAACACTTCCAACAGGTGCCAGGCGATGGCCTCGCCTTCGCGGTCCTCATCAGTGGCAAGCAGGATTTCCGACGCCGTCTTTGCGGCGCGCTTGAGATCGGCAACAGTCTTCTTGCCGCGATCGGTGGTGACGTAAAAAGGTTCGAAGTCGTTGTCAATATCAATGGCGAACTTTCCTGCCGGGGTTTTCTTTACCTCGGGGGGCAGGTCTCGCGGGTGAGCGAGATCGCGCACGTGACCCACGGAGGCCATCACCTCATAGTCGTCGCCCAAGTACTTGCCAATGGTTTTTGCCTTGGCAGGGGACTCGACGATGACGAGCTTCTTAGTGGCGGCCACGCTTCTCCTTGCACCCACGCTCATGCCATCCATACTCGATGACACAAACTGCGTCTTGTGAGAGGGAAAATCTCAACGGGGCTCACGATACACAAGAATTTATTTCCCGCCACTATCCACCACCCCAGCCCGTGCTGTGGCGCGGAGGTCAAAAGGGCCATGAGACTTTCTGCCCTCCACCACGACCGAGTCCGCCAGTTCATCGCACACCACCAGGGCAACTCCGGCCAGATCGAGCACATCTCGCGCAACTGTGCAGGGCACGCCAGGTCTCACACCCACCCTCACATCCGCAGCGGCAAGGGCCGCTGAGTCGGTCGCGATCGTGACCTGGCGTTGGGACAGCACAGCTGAGGCAAGACCGTAACCCACCGATGCCATCACGACCATCGCGAGAGCGATTCCGGCCATCGACACTGTCGCGCTGCCGCGCTCAGGGTTCATCGAGTGCCGTGGCGTTGGGGTTGAGCGCACAGGAGCGAGCGCGCAGCGACAGCGGACTCCAGGTCCAGATTCCCCTCTCGAGCGTGACAGGTTCAGCCCGCCTCCGGATGGACGAGCTGGAAACTGTGGAAAACATCTGTCCCCGAGGGGGATGGTGCTGTTCTAGACTCGCCTACATCGGTGTTCGCCTCGCGCCCCCAGGCAGCGCGACCCGGAAGTACGAAGGATGATGATGTCCGAATCTCAGAAAATTGACAGTCTTCTCCATGAGGAGCGTCGCTTTCCCCCGAGCCCGGAATTCCAGAAGGGTGCGATAGCGGGTCCCGAGCTCTATGAGCGGGCCAACGCTGACCGGGTGGGCTTTTGGGCCGACCAATCTCGTGAGCTGGTGCACTGGCACACTCCCTTCACCGAGGTGCTCGACTGGTCACACCCACCCTTCGCAAAGTGGTTTGCCGATGGAACGCTCAACGTCTCCTATAACTGTCTCGACCGTCACGTTCTCGAAGGACGAGGCGACCGAGTGGCTCTGCACTTCGAGGGAGAGCCTGGCGATACGCGCTCTATGACCTATGCCGAGCTCACGGCTGAGGTGAAGAAAGCAGCCAATCTTCTGACGTCCCTGGGTATCACCCAGGGAGACCGCGTCATCATCTATATGCCCTTGATTCCCGAGGCCGTGGTCGCCATGCTCGCTGTGGCACGCCTTGGCGCGATTCACTCTGTTGTCTTTGGTGGGTTTAGCGCCGAAAGTCTGCGCGCCCGAATCGATGATGCACAGGCCACCATGGTGATCACCGCTGATGGCGGCCACCGCAAGGGTTCAGTGTTCCCGCTCAAGGGTGCCGTGGACCAGGCACTCGCCGATGGCGCGACCTCGGTGTCCACCGTTCTCGTCGTCCAGCGCGGCGGAAACGACGTCGACTGGGTGGAGGGTCGAGACCTGTGGTGGCATGACGAGATGGCGCCGATGGTGGCAGACCACCAGGCGCAGGCGTTCGAGGCGGAGAACCCCCTGTTCATTCTCTACACCTCGGGGACAACCGGGAAACCAAAGGGAATCTTGCACACCTCGGGCGGGTATCTCACGCAGGCGGCCTTCACGCACAAGAACGTTTTTGATCTGCACCCCGACACCGACGTCTATTGGTGCACCGCGGACATCGGGTGGATTACCGGTCACAGCTACGTCGTCTACGGACCACTGGCCAATGGTGCGACCCAGGTCATATATGAGGGAACACCGGACACCCCGCATCCCGGGCGCTGGTGGGAAATCATCGAAAAGTACGGGGTGACGATTTTTTACACAGCCCCCACGGCAATCCGGACCTTTATGAAGCTGGGGCGCGAAATTCCACAGAAGTTTGACCTCTCGAGCCTGCGGGTGCTTGGGAGCGTGGGTGAACCGATCAACCCGGAGGCGTGGATGTGGTACCGCGAAGTCATCGGCGGCAATACCACCCCCATTGTTGACACCTGGTGGCAAACCGAGACCGGAGCCATCATGATCAGCGCTCTGCCCGGCGTCACCACCACCAAACCCGGAAGCGCCCAGGTTCCCATCCCCGGAATTGTGGTGGACGTGCTCACCGAGGATGGAACGCAGGTGGGTCCCGAGGCAGGTGGGCTTCTGGTGATCCCCGAGCCGTGGCCGTCCATGCTCCGCGGGATCTGGGGAGATGAGGAGAGGTTCAAAGAAACCTATTGGTCGCTTTTTGGCGATCGCTACTTTGCCGGCGATGGAGCGCACCTCGACAAAGACCGTGACGTGTGGCTGCTCGGCCGTGTCGATGACGTGATGAATATCTCCGGCCACCGACTCTCCACCATGGAAATCGAATCAGCGCTGGTGGCTCATCCGATGACCGCGGAAGCCGCGGTTGTCGGCGCAAGCGATGACACCACCGGTCAAGCCGTTGTCGCGTTCGTGATTCTTAAGTCTCGGTTCGCGGGAACGATGAGCGACGACGAGGTCACCACACAGTTGCGCGATTGGGTCGCCCAACAAATTGGTGCCATCGCCAAACCCCGCACGGTTTTTGTCGTCGCGGAGTTGCCCAAGACTCGCTCGGGAAAAATCATGCGCCGCCTGCTGCGCGACATCGCTGAGGGCAGAGAAATTGGAGACACCACAACACTCACGGACACTTCCGTGATTCGCGTGATCAGCGATGGGCTGAAGTAACTAGGAGGCAAACTCCAGAATCAACTCGACCTCCACGGGGGCGTCAAGGGGCAACACAGCGACGCCCACTGCTGCTCTGGCGTGTTGACCGTTGTCGCCAAAGATTTCTGCCAAAACTTCGGAGGCGCCATTGAGCACCTGAGGCTGACCGATGAAGTCAGGGGTGGAGGCGACAAAACCGTTCACCTTCACCACCCGAGTCACTTTGTCCAGAGACCCCAGAACACTGTGGGCTGCGGCGAGGGCGTTCAACGCACACACCCGAGCGAGCCCGGCGGCCTGGGATGCAGACACCTCCGCGCCCACTTTGCCCGTGGCGAGCAGTGCCCCGTCCACAAACGGGAGCTGTCCCGCGGTGAAGAGCAGTGAACCACTTGTCATGGCCGGAACGTAGGCAGCCACGGGAGTGGCCACTGCGGGAAGGGTGATGCCAAGCTCTGCCAGACGTGCGTCGATGTGTCCCATTTAGTTCTTCTCCTCGAGGGGGCGTTTGAAATATGCAACAAGGCCGCCCTCGGGGCCTGTCACGATTTGGACCAGTTCCCACCCTTGCTCGCCCCAGTTGTTCAAAATGGCGGTGGTGTTGTGGATGATCAAGGGGGTGGTGATGTACTCGAACTTCGTCATGACGGTCCTCATTTCACGAGAATCATAGGGTTCCACCTTGTACTCTGGAGCATATGTCCGAGAACAAGAATCGGCCCCGCGGCTTGATACGAGCACTCGCTGGTATCGCGGGATTTGGTGCGCTCGCGGGCGTGATGGTGACCGCGATGATTTCTCCGGCTCTGGCGGTTGCCAGTGTCGGTGCGAACAGCGCCATTGGTGTCTTTAATGCCTTGCCCGAGTTTATTGAGCTGGGCGAGCAAGCACAAAAGAACACTCTCTGGGCGCAGAACACCGCGGACCCCGCGGAGGGTTATACCCCCATCGCGGAGGTCTACTGGCAAGACCGCGAAGAGATTCCCCTGGCGGATATGTCGCCCTATCTCCTCGCTGCTGCTGTAGCCGGAGAGGATCGTCGCTTCTATGACCACACGGGCGTCGACGTCAATTCTGTGGTTCGCGCCGCGCTGGGCAACGTGTTTTCTGGAGGCATTGAAAGTGGTGCCTCGACACTCACGATGCAGCTGGTGAAGAACACCTACATTCAGCGCTCGCAGTATTTACCCACCCCGGAAGAACAACAGGCCGCCTACCAGGAAGCCATCGAAACCAGCTTCGACCGCAAGCTCAACGAAATGAAGCTCGCGATTGGTATCGAGAAGAGATACACCAAAGACGAAATTATCGAGGCCTACCTCAACATCACCGGCTTCGGCGGGAACACCTACGGCGTGCAGGCCGCAGCGCAGAAGTATTTCGGTATTTCCGCCAGTGATCTCAGTCCAGCCCAGGCAGCAAGCTTGATGGCCATCGTCCAATACCCTGCAACGAGGAACCTGGAGAACCCCGCCAACTACGAGGCCAACCAGGCTCGTCGGGATGTGATTTTGGCCGCGATGTATGCCGAGGATTACATCACCGAGGCCGAGTACACCGCAGCACTCAACACCCCCGTCAACAGCTCGTTTGTGACAATTTCACCACCCAAAGCCGGCTGTCTCGCCGGTGATGTTTATGCGCGCTTCTTCTGTGACTTCGTCATCAAGAATGTCGAGAACTTCGAGAGCCTCGGGGAAACCCCCGAGGAGCGCAATGCGCGCTGGCGCCAAGGTGGACTCAACGTGTACACCACGCTGAACATGGGATTGCAAATGACCGCTCAGGACCGAGTCTGGGAGTTAGTGCCCAATGACGAGGAACGCCTCGAGCTCGGGAGCGCGACGACAAGCATCGAGGTCTCCACCGGTCGCGTGTTGACGATGGCCCAGAACAAGATTTTCAATGACTCTGAGCTCGGTGGCGGAATCGAGGCCACTGCCGTGAACTTCAACACTGACCGTCCCTACGGTGGCTCGAGTGGTTTCCAGGTCGGATCTACCTACAAAGTCTTTGCCCTCATCGCGTGGTTGCAACGCGGTTATGGCTTGAATGAGGTTGTTGACTCCTCGCGTACTGAACTCGAGCAGGCAGGCTTCCTCGATACCTGCGGTGACGGTGGAGGACCGTGGGCTGGCCTGTGGGAATTTAGAAACTCTGCTGACCTCGAGATTCCCGTCGCCACAGTGTTTGAGGCGACCACACGCTCGATCAACACTGCGTACGCCGCCATGGCTGAGCAGCTGGACCAGTGCGAAATCCGCTCCGCTGCCGAGTCGCTTCTGGTGCACCGCGCGGATAACGGAGTACTCCAAACAAACCCGTCCGCAGTGCTGGGAACAAACGAAATTGCGCCGTTGACAATGGCCAGTGCATTCGGTGGAATCGCCAACGCTGGAATCGTGTGCGAACCTATCATTGTTGACCGGTTCGTCACGGATGACGGAATCTCCATCCCCGGACAAGAACCCAGCTGCCGCCAGGCACTCACAGCTGAGATTGCGGCCGCCGCGGCTGCTCCGATGCGAGGCGTTATTACGGGTGGAACCGGGTCGCGCTCGAACCCCGGTGGTGACGTTCCTGTCATCGGCAAGACCGGAACAACAGACTCCCAAGTTCAAACCTGGATGGTGGGATCGAGCACCAACATCGCCACCGCCGTGTGGGTAGGAAATATCGTGGGCGATTACCGCCTGAGCAACTATCGAAACGGCACCGTCCTCCGGCACGACATCTGGCGAGTGATTATGCAAGACGCCAACGAACAGTACGGCGGAGACTCCTTCCCCGCGGCATCGGCTCGTTTGCTCCAAGGAAGTGGAATTTCTCTTCCCGATATCTCTGGACTCTCCGTCGACGAAGCCACTGTCCTACTAGAAAGCCTCGGTCTGCGATTGGAATTGATTGCCGGTGTAACGGGGAATAGAGTGCAGTCCTACCAGCCCGAAGCGGGAACGTACCTCGCTCGCGGAATGACGGTTCGTGTCACCGCGACTGGTGCGCCGGGTGAGCAAGTGAGATTTGACCTGCCCATGCCCGACTTAGTTGGTCTTACCGTGCTGTCGGCTTTTCAACAGATGGACCAGCTGGGTATGACCGGATTTAGGGACTTGTCGTGCGATGCGGGATCGCCGGGAAGCGATGCCGGAGATGGGACCATCACAAGCCAGAGCGTGAGCGCTGGGAACATCATGCCTCAGTTCAAGGGCGTAACGTTCACCGTCGCGTGCGGTATTTCTCCAGCACCGCCCGAAGGCACAGTGCTCGACTGATGGTCTCTCGGTCAGGGATCACTCTCGCCGGACTTGGCGCGATGGCCCTTGGTGTTGCTGCCTATGGCGCGCTTATCGAGCGAGAAAACTTCCGACTTCGACGCGAAACGCTCCCCGTGCTCGATGCAGGGAGCGAACCGATTCGTGTTTTGCATCTCAGCGACCTGCATATGGCGCCCTGGCACGGGGCGACTATCTCGTGGATTCGCGAACTTGCAGAGCTCGCACCCGATGTTGTCGTGGGAACCGGGGATTTTCTGGGTCATCCCGAGGGTCTTTCTCCACTGAGCGAGGCGCTTTCTCCGTTTGCGGGGATTCCGGGCGTCGTGACGCACGGATCAAACGACCGCCTTGCCCCTCGATTCAAAAACCCTTTTGCCTATGTCCTGGAGCCCTCCACCCCTCACGAAGAGTCTGGCGGGGTTCCGATGGACTTTGCGGGCCTGCTCTCGCTGTATTCCCGCCTGGGCTGGAGCGATATCGATAACGCGGTGGTGCGAATGAATATCCGAGGTAGCACCCTGGAATGGGTCGGTGTAGGCGACGCTCACTACGGCCTGGACACCCTGGGTGCTCTTCCCGAAATTCTTGACGCCGCACGCGAAGCAGACGTGAGTGGCGAACCCCACAGCTCAATAACGACTCTGGGTGTGACGCATGCTCCCTACCAGCGAGTGCTCAACGCACTGGTAACCCAGGGGGCGGAAGCAATTTTTGCCGGCCATACCCACGGGGGCCAAGTGTGTCTGCCCGGCGGTCGAGCACTCACCACGAACTGCGATTTGCCGACCTCCATGGCCTCAGGCGTGCACACCTGGAAACACGCGAGTCGGTCGTCCTATCTCGAAGTGTCCGCCGGTTTGGGAACAAGCATTTACGCTCCGATACGGCTGTTCTGTCCTCCCGAGGCCGTTCTGATCACCCTGGTCGCTGAGGACATCAGCTACGCTTGAGCCTTGCCTCTGGAGGCACTTTCACATCGCGGGGTGTGGCGCAGCTTGGTAGCGCGCGTCGTTCGGGACGACGAGGTCGCAGGTTCAAATCCTGTCACCCCGACCACTAGCTGAAGTCGGGATCCGGCTCCGCAATGTCCTGGATGATGTCCTGGGGAAGGTACCCACTGGCGAGGCGTCCGCCACTCTCATCGAGATAACACTGCCCACAGAGCGACTCGTATGTGACGTCTCCTCCGTCGATAGCGACCTGGGCGCCGTCGAAGACAAATTGGCCGTTGATTTTCCGGGTATTGAACACGGCCTTGCGACCGCAGCGGCAAATGGTCTTGAGCTCCTCTAAGGAATGAGCTATTTCGAGCAGGCGCCTGGAGCCGGGGAACGCAACCGTTTGGAAGTCTGTCCTGATGCCATAGGCCAGCACCGGGATATTCCGGCCAATGGCGATGATGAACAAGTCGTCAACCTGGCGGGGAGAGAGAAACTGAGATTCATCGACCAACAGGCAAGCAATCGAGGCTCCCGTGGCTTTCTGGATCACAGCGGCTTCGTTGTCAATCAAGTTCACGACATCCGTAGCCGGACCAATGATGAGATCCACTTCGCGGTCAACCCCGAGCCTTGAGACAATCGTCCGGTCACCCTTGGTATCAACCCCGGGCTTTGCCAGGACGACGCGTTGACCGCGCTCCTCATAGTTGTGGGCCGCCTGCAAGAGCGCGGTCGATTTTCCCGAATTCATCGCCCCGTACCGGAAATACAACTTAGCCACGATCCGCTACCTCTCTCTGTGCAATCTCCACAACGTTGCGCAACAACAAGGCCCTCGTCATTGGACCCACCCCACCCGGGTTCGGGGACACAAAACCTGCAACTTTCCACACGTCATCGGCGACGTCACCGACAAGACTCGCTTTCCCCCCGGAGACCTTGCGGCTGACCCCCACATCCAACACAATCGCACCGGGCTTCACCATCGCGCCGCGGACAATCCCCGCAACACCCGCCGCGGCGACGATGACATCTGCGTGGGACATCAACTCGTCGAGATCAACGGTCTTGGTGTGGGTGAGGGTGACTGTGGCATCGAGGCCCCGTCGGGTGAGCAAGAGTCCAATCGGTCGTCCCACTGTCACTCCACGGCCAAGGACCACCACATGCTTTCCCTCCCAGGAAAGACCATGGCGCTCCACGAGTTCCACGATTCCCTGGGGTGTGCACGGAAGCGGGGATTCCATCACGCCACCGACCTGATTGACCAGGCGCCCCAGGTTCATCGGGTGAAGGCCATCTGCATCCTTGATCGGATCGATGCGCTCGAGGACCATGTCCTGGTCAATGTGGTCAGGCAGTGGCAACTGGACGATGTATCCGGTCACCCCAGGATTGTCATTGAACTCATCGATAGCCGCCAGTACCTGCTCCTGAGTAGCACTGGCTGGCAGGTCAATTCGATACGACTCAATCCCGACTTCGGCACAATCCTTGTGTTTGCCCGCGACATACCACTGGGAACCGGGGTCGTCGCCGACCAGAATTGTTCCTAGTCCTGGCGTGAGTCCCACTTCCCGCAAAACGCGAACCTGGTCGGCAATCTCGACCTTGAGCGCGTGCGCTGTCGCAATTCCATCGAGCTTTGTTGCGGGCATGGAAACCTTCTAGGACAGCTCGGGATACAAAGGCCACGCATCCGTCAGTGCCGCCACCCGCGCCTGGAGGGAAGCAACGTCTGGGTTGGGCATCAAAGTGTGAGCGATGATGTCGGCGACCTCAGTGAATTCGATGTCACCAAAACCACGTGTGGCCAGAGCGGGTGTTCCGATGCGGACACCGGAGGTGACCATCGGAGGTCTGGGATCAAAGGGAACCGCATTGCGGTTTACCGTAATCCCCACGTGGTGCAGAAGATCTTCTGCCTGCTGACCATCGAGTGGAGAATTGCGAAGATCCACCAGGCTCAGGTGAACATCCGTTCCCCCGGTCAGGACGTCGACACCGGCAGCCGTCGAATCTGGCTGAACAAGACGCTCAGCCAGCAGCTGTGCACCGCGGATAGTGCGCTCCTGGCGGTCGACAAATTCGGGAGTCATCGCCAGTTTGAAGGCGACAGCCTTGGCAGCAATGACGTGCATCAGCGGCCCGCCCTGTTGCCCGGGGAACACGGCCGAGTTCAGTTTCTTGGCCAGAGATTCGTCGCGGCTCAGAATCAGCCCAGATCGGGGACCACCCAGGGTCTTGTGGACGGTTGTGGAAACCACATCCGCGTGAGGAACAGGCGAGGGGTGCAGTCCCGCAGCAACCAGCCCTGCAAAGTGCGCCATATCCACCCAGAGGCTTGCTCCGACCTCGTCTGCAATCTCGCGGAATGCCGCAAAGTCGAGCTGCCGGGGGTAGGCGGACCATCCGGCAATGATCACGGTGGGCTTGTGCTCGAGAGCATTGTCCCGAACTTTGTCCATATCGATCAGGAATGTGTCGGGCTCAACACCGTAGGAAGTGGCGTTGTACACCTTGCCGGAGAAGTTCAGTCTCATTCCGTGAGTGAGGTGACCACCGTGCGCTAGTTCGAGCCCGAGGATTGTGTCTCCGGGCTGTGCCATGGCGTGCAGGACAGCTGCGCTCGCGCTAGCTCCCGAGTGAGGCTGAACGTTGGCATAGGCAGCACCGAAGAGCTGCTTGGCCCGCTCGATGGCCAGGTTTTCCGCGATGTCGACAAATTCGCAACCCCCGTAGTAGCGCTTACCGGGATAACCCTCCGCGTACTTGTTGGTCAGCACGCTGCCCTGAGCTTCGAGCACCGCGTGGGGGACAAAGTTCTCACTGGCAATCATCTCCAGCGTGCCGCGCTGGCGGCCAAGTTCTTTGTCGAGAACGTCGCTGATTTCTGGGTCAACTTCCGCCAGAGAGGCGGTAAAGGTGTCCTGGGTGGCAGATGTTGTGGGGTTCACGGGGTTCTCCCTTGGTTGCACGGTTATGGAATTGTCGTGCCAGCCCAGGCGTACGGCCAGCCCGCTTCCTAACGCTCCCCGATGGTTATCCATCATGTACGCCAGTTGCGTAGCTTTAGTGTAACCGGGGCTACCTGGAAGCACTCCGCTGAACCACGGGCAAACCCTAAGCTAGGAACGTGCCCTCCCCTCTGTCGCATTTTGTAGTCACCCTGGTCTGTGACGATAAGCCTGGAATTGTCCATGCCACCAGTGGCGCCATCGTCGAGGCCCAGGGAAACATCACCGAATCTCAGCAGTTCTCCTCGGCGGATACGGGGCGCTTCTTCATGCGCCTCCAGGTGGAGACGTCAGCGGACTATGACAGCTTTTACGCAGCACTCTCGCCCGTGATCGAGCGCTACGCGATGAGTGCCAACATCACGACGGTGGGCCGTCCACTGCGAACCCTGGTTCTGACCTCCACAGCCGGCCACTGCCTGACTGATTTGCTCGTGAGGCAACGTGATGGCCACCTCCCGATTGATATTCCTCTCGTGCTCTCGAACCACGAGGCCTCGAAACCCATCGCCGACTTCTACGGCATCCCCTTTCACTCCATGCCCATAACCGATGCTGCGAGCAAGGCGGCGTTTGAAGCAGAAGTGTTGTCTCAGGTGAGAGAACACGACATTGAGCTGGTCGTCCTCGCTCGCTACATGCAGATTCTGAGCCCCCAGCTGTGTGCTGCTCTCGAAGGGCGCATCATCAATATTCACCACTCCTTCCTCCCCGGTTTCAAAGGCGCAAACCCCTACCGGCAGGCGCACGAACGCGGTGTCAAGCTGATCGGGGCAACTGCTCACTTTGTGACCACGGAACTCGATGAGGGACCCATCATCGAACAGAATGTGGTGCGGGTGGATCACGCTCAATCGCCCGATGAGCTGCGCGCTATCGGACAGGATGAAGAATCGCGGACCCTGACGCAGGCCGTCAGGTGGTATGCCGAACACCGGATCTTGCTGGATGGTGTTCGCACCATCATCTTTAAATGACTAATCCCTAGGCATCTGCCTAGGGATTAGAGAGTCCTAGTGGACTAGGCGCACGCGCAGAGCTCGTCTGGTCCAAAACCAGACAACGCCTGCTCAATGTGCTCTCCGCAGCCGGTCCATGTGACCTTGCTGCACCGGTTACAACGCGCTGGACTACACACGATGGCTCTCCTTGAGTGTTGGGGACGACACGACACTACCAGCATATACCCCCAGGGGTATAGTCGCTGCTACGTCAGACGCGCCCGAAGATTGTCATCCAGTGCGACCAAGAAGTCCTCCGTGGTCAAGTACTTCTGCTCGGGGCCCACCAACACGGCGAGGTCCTTCGTCATCGCACCAGACTCCACGGTCTTGATGACAACATCCTCGAGAGTTTCGGCAAACTCGATCAGCGCCTGGTTCGAGTCCAACGTTCCGCGGTGCATCAAGCCCCGCGTCCACGCGAAAATCGAGGCGATGGGGTTGGTGGAGGTTGGGTTGCCCTTTTGGTGCTCGCGATAGTGGCGCGTCACGGTGCCGTGAGCTGCCTCTGCCTCCACAATCTTTCCATCGGGAGTGGTTAGCACGCTGGTCATCAGGCCCAGAGATCCAAATCCCTGGGCGACGGTGTCGGACTGGACATCGCCGTCATAGTTCTTCGTGGCCCAGACGTAACCGCCCTCCCACTTGAGCGCGGAGGCCACCATGTCATCGATAAGGCGGTGCTCATAGGTGATGCCTGCGGCGCGGAATTTGTCCTCAAACTCGGCTTCGAAGATCTCCTGGAACAGATCCTTGAAACGGCCGTCGTAGGCCTTCAAGATGGTGTTCTTGGTGGAGAGATACACGGGGTAGCCGCGGTTCAGGCCGTAGTTCAGTGACGCCCGCGCGAAGTCGCGAATAGACGCGTCCAAGTTGTACATCGCCATCGCCACTCCCCCACCGGGAGCTTCAAAGACCTCGAAGCTCTGAGCTTCTCCACCGTCTGCGGGCTGGAAACTAATGGTGAGCGTGCCCGGACCATCGAACACAAAGTCGGTAGCGCGGTACTGGTCTCCAAACGCGTGACGTCCCACAATGATGGGCTTGTTCCAGCCGGGAACCAATCGGGGAATGTTCGAGATGATGATGGGCTCGCGGAAGATGACGCCACCAAGGATGTTACGAATCGTCCCGTTGGGGCTGCGCCACATCTTCTTCAGGCCGAATTCCTTGACGCGTTCCTCGTCCGGAGTAATCGTTGCGCATTTGACGCCGACGCCGTGCTTCTTGATGGCATTGGCAGCGTCGATGGTGATCTGATCATCGGTTTCGTCGCGCTTCTCGATACCGAGGTCGTAATACTCCAGCGTCAGATCTAAGTAGGGGTGGATCAGGCGATCCTTGATGGCCTGCCAAATAATGCGGGTCATTTCATCGCCATCGAGCTCGACGACAACACCCTCAACTTTAATTTTCTCCACGGGGGGAATCCCTTCTCTGCGAACTGGCGCTGGTGCCCAGGACAGTGTATTCCCGAAGCGCCACATATATCTTTACATAAAGATACTTGGCGCGTGGACACCCAAACCGCATAATCTGAATGTATGACTGGTCTTCAGCTTCGCGAACTCTCGGCAGACACCGCCCTTGCGGCTAACTCTCTGGAATTACTGCCCGGCCAGGAACAATTTGAAACCCCCGTCACCTACGCCAACGCTGACCCCATGCTCGATCCAACGAAAACCTGGAGTCGCGTCATCACTCTGGATGACGAGGTCGTCGGCTTCATTCGCGCCTACTTCGACTCCTCACACCCTGATCAAGCGCTGCAATGCTGCATCTGGAGAGTCAGCGTTGCCGCCACGGCTCAAGGACAGGGCGTCGGACGTTTTGCAATCGAAGCTGTCCGCAAGGAAGCTGCCGCTCAGGGCTTTAGAGTCCTCACGGCCGTGTGGTCAGGGGACGACCAAGGACCAGGAAGGTTCTTTCGCCACGTCGGCTTTGTCGAAACCGGTGTCACCGAATACGGGGACACCATCGGTTCCCTCGCTCTTTAGTGGAAGAAATGCCGCTCGCCGGTGACATACAGTGTCACGCCCGCGGCACTCGCCGCTGCGATCACCTCATCGTCGCGAACTGAGCCTCCGGGCTGAACAACCGCGGCAACCCCGGCATCGAGGAGAATCTGAAGGCCATCGGCGAACGGGAAGAACGCATCCGATGCCGCGACACTCCCTCGCGCTCTCTCCCCCGCGCGAGCCACCGCGAGTTGGCAGGAATCCACTCGATTGACCTGTCCCATGCCAATGCCCACACTCGCCGTATCCCGAGCGAGCAGAATGCCATTGGATTTGACCGCGCGCACTGCCCGCCAGGCAAATTCCAGTGACGCTAGGAGATCCGGTGTTGCGGGATCGCCCGCAACGAGCGTCCAGGTCGAAGGGTCAGCAAAGTGAGAGTCGGTGTCTTGCACCAACACTCCCCCCGAAATGTGGCGCCACTCGGTGGAGGCGGGAGCAAAACCCTCGGGAAGTTCCACAATGCGCAAGTTGGCCTTGGTGCTAAACACCTGAAGCGCTTCAGGGGTGAAGCCGGGAGCCACCACGACTTCGGTGAAGATTTCCACAATTGATGCGGCCACCTCCTCGTCGATGATTCCATTCGCAGCGATTACTCCGCCAAAAGCAGACACCGGATCGCAGGCATGAGCACGCTGGTGGGCTTTCGCCAGCGATACATCGGTCGCAATCCCGCAGGGGTTTTGATGTTTGATGATGGCAATGGTGGGGCCCTCGTGATCAAAGGCCGCGCGCACAGCAGCGTCGGCATCGAGGTAGTTGTTATAGGACATCTCCTTGCCCTGGAGAACACGAGCGGAGGCTAGGCCCGGGGCCGCTGTGTGTCCGGCAAACACGGCGGCCGACTGGTGAGAGTTCTCGCCATAGCGGAGGTCGCTGAGCTTGTCGGCGTGATAGCTAACGGACTCACTACCGGTAAGCCACTGCGACACCGCACTGTCATAGCGAGCGGTGTGGGTAAATGCTTCCGCAGCGAGTGTCCGGCGCCACTCCAGCGTGGTTCCTCCCGCCGCAAGGGCTTGGGTCAGTTCCGGATATCGTTCGGGGCTGACCACGATGGCGACACTGTGGTGATTCTTCGCCGCTGCGCGAACCATTGCTGGTCCACCGATATCGATCTGCTCAATAATCTCGTCCTCGCTCGCGCCCGATGCCAGCGTCTCGACAAAGGGATACAGGTTCACAATCACCCAGTCGATTCCCACAATGCCCAGCCGCTCGAGAGTCGCGCGGTGTTCTGGGTTTCGCCGATCGGCAAGAATCCCGCCATGAATGCTGGGGTGAAGCGTCTTCACCCGACCATCGAGGGCCTCGGCGAAACCGGTAACTGCGCTGACATCCATGACCTCGAGGCCGGCATCTCTGAGAGCCTGGGCGGTCGACCCCGTGGACACAATCTCCACGCCGGCTGAAGCTAGGGCATGTCCGAGATCGGTCAGTCCCGTCTTGT
Organism: Microbacteriaceae bacterium; assembly: GCA_018666065.1. Classification (GTDB taxonomy): domain Bacteria; phylum Actinomycetota; class Actinomycetes; order Actinomycetales; family Microbacteriaceae; genus Pontimonas. Next base: position 20,590 of record JABJAO010000106.1, read on the forward strand.
CACTCACCGACACCAGCGCGCGCCGCGGCATAATTCGAGTCTCGTCCGCCATGTCCCCTACTTTCCCGTCTCACTCATCATCGCGCCCAGTACATCCAAGAGAAGGCGCCGCTCGACAATCTTGACGCGCTCGTGCAGGGATTCTTCGTCATCCTCGGGCAACACGGGCACTCGCTCCTGGGCAAGAATCTCCCCGGTATCCACCCCATCATCGACCACGATCACGGAGGCTCCCGTTTCTCTCACACCAGCAGCCAGAGCATCTCGCACGCCGTGGGCGCCGGGAAATTCTGGCAAGAATGCGGGGTGCGTATTAATAATTCGAGGAGTAAACCGCGCCACAAGGGATGGCGGAAGGAGCCTCATGAAGCCGCTCAAAATGATGAGGTCGGGCGTATAACTCTCCAGCGCGTCCCCCAGTGCCATCCCCCACTCCTCGCGCGAGGGAAAGTCACGCGGGGGCAGCACAAAGGTCGGGATGTCCCTGGCGGTGGCGTGAGCTAACCCAGAGGCTGTGGTGTCGGAGCCCACCGCTACGACGTCGGCAGGAATTCCGGAGCCTGGAAGATTCTCCACCAGGGATTCCAGGTTGGTGCCAGATCCAGAAATGAGGACAACGAGTCTCTGGCGCACAGCTCTAGCCTATCGAGCGGCTCTGGCGCCTCGCCTGCCGAGCGCCCCCGAGATCAGGCCCAGCACGACACCAACACCGGCTTCCACGCCCCAACACAGGGCCACCTGGCCGGGATCAGCACCCACCGTGATGAAGCGCCCAGGTCCCGCTGCTCCACTCGTGAGGGAGGCCAGTACGAAACCTCCCAACGCTGTGACAGCGCCGGCGAGAACTGAGGCGCACAGGACAAGGACCAGAGGCTGGCGATATAACTCCGTGGAGTGCACATCCCGCCACAGTTGTCCTGGTTTTTCACCCAACAACATGGTTGTCGCCCCCACACCTGCCATGAAGCACACCAACAGTGGCAGAGCAACAATGATGAGGGCTCCCGCGGGTACATCGTCGGGAATGATTCCCAGCAGCGGGAGGGCCGGAACTATTTGCAGCGTGGTTCCCACAGGCGAGACGAGGGCGCCGGTACCCAGAGCAAAACCTGGCCCCACCATCCACAGCGCGCTCCAGATGATCGCGGTGGGGAGCAGAGCAAGTTGCGCCATGGACAACGCGATGATTCCCCACGTTCCCGGCTGCAGTGACTCGTACAGGCTAATGACGCTGCCAAAGGAGGCCACAAGAAGGATGGCAACAGCGATAGAGGCAACACTGAGAAGTCCCAGAACAGAGGCGCCACCGGCCTTGATGCCCGTGCGCAGGACGGCCAGAAGGGAATCCGGCAACGCAGAGTCCAAAACGCGCCCACCGGGCGCACGAGACCCCACCCATGTTGCCAGGGCAAGCCCTGTGGCCAGAAAAAGCGCGGGACGCACGAGAGCGTCCATCATCGACACAGACACCATATGGATGGGCAGAAAGAACACCATCACAAACGTCACACCCACGAGAGTCCCGACAGCAAGAAACCACGTCGACACGGGATAGATTCGTGTGCCACTGCGCCTGCCAATTCGGTAACCCCACAGCAGAGTGAGCAACCCGATGCCCAGCAACGCAATGTCGACAACGAACGTCGTGGTGAGCTCGCCAAGACCGAGAGATTGAGCGAGGACTGGGTCGAGCGAAAACGTCAGGGGAACACCGTGCCCCAAGAGCCACCCATCGACAGCAATGGCCCAAGACACCACAAGATCTGTCGAGAACCCGTCATCGAAGGCCCAGACCAGGGTCAGGGGCGCAAAAAACAACCCCAGCCCAAGACCCACCAACACGAGCACATCGAGCACTGTGGCGAGGGCATTAAGGCGCGCATTCATGGCGACATGAGCCTACCGCTAGCCCCCCACACGGGGACCTGTTTAGAGGGCAGCGATGACGTCTCGCATCAGCGACGCGGTTTCCGAGGGGGTTTTGCCCACCTTGACTCCCGCAGCCTCTAGGGCCTCTTTCTTCGCTGCTGCAGTTCCCGCCGAACCCGACACGATGGCACCGGCGTGACCCATGGTCTTGCCCTCAGGCGCGGTGAAGCCCGCCACATAACCGACGACCGGCTTGGTGACATGCGCTTTGATGAACTCAGCGGCGCGCTCTTCCGCATCACCACCGATTTCACCGATCATCACGATGGCCTGTGTCTCGGGATCATTCTCAAAAGCCTCGAGAGCATCGATGTGGGTTGTTCCCACGATCGGGTCGCCCCCAATGCCGATGGCGGTGGAGAACCCAATGTCGCGCAACTCGAACATCATTTGATACGTCAGCGTGCCCGATTTTGACACCAAACCAATGGGGCCCTTACCGGTGATGGTTGCTGGCGTAATACCGGCGAGCGCCTCACCCGGGGTAATAATTCCCGGGCAGTTGGGTCCAATGATCCGGGTCTTGCCCACGACTCCGGCATGGGCCCACAGCTCTGCGGTGTCCTGCACGGGAATTCCCTCCGTGATGATCACCAAGAGCGGGATTTCAGCGTCAATGGCCTCGATTGCGGCGTCCTTGGCGAAGGCAGGGGGAACGAAGGCGACAGAAACGTCTGCGCCGGTCACCTCCATGGCTTCCTTCACGGAGCCAAAAACGGGCAATTCCGCATCACCGTGGGTGACGGTGGTGCCGGCTTTACGGGCGTTCACACCACCGACGACCTGGGTTCCTGCGGCCAGCATCAAGGCGGTGTGCTTGGAGCCCTCGCCACCGGTGATGCCCTGAACGATGACTTTCGAGTCCTTAGTGAGAAAAATCGACACGCTCTGTCCTTACTGTGAGGCTAATTCGGCGGCGCGGTCAGCGCCCTGATCCATGGTGTCGGCGAGCGTCACCAACGGGTGGTTCGCTGCCTGAAGAATCTCTCGACCCTTCTCGACGCTGTTGCCATCGAGACGAACCACGAGAGGCTTGGTAGCGCCCTCGCCGATCATCTCGAGCGCTTTCACAATTCCATTGGCCACCGCGTCGCAGGCGGTGATTCCGCCAAAGACGTTGACAAAAACGCTCTTCACCTGAGGGTCACCCAAGATCACATCGAGCCCCGCGGCCATGACCTCGGCAGATGCTCCACCACCGATATCCAGGAAGTTCGCTGGCTTCACGCCACCGTGCTTCTCGCCCGCGTAGGCGACAACATCGAGAGTCGACATCACCAGTCCTGCGCCATTACCAATAACGCCGACCTCCCCGTCGAGCTTCACGTAGTTGAGATCGTGAGCTTTGGCCTTCTCTTCGAGAGGATCGGCGGATGCCGAATCAGCAAGCTCTGCGTGGTGGGGCTGGCGGAACTCAGCGTTCTCGTCCAGCGTGACTTTTCCATCCAGCGCGATGACATCGCCAGACTCGGTCAACACCAGTGGGTTGACCTCGACCAGTGTCGCGTCTTCCTTCTGGAACACCTCGTACAGGGTGACGAATACGGGGGCAACAACGTCGACGAGTTCGGCGGGGAACTTCGCCTGCACGGCAATGTCCTTGGCCTTGGCCAGGTCGATACCGGTCGCCGGATCAATCGCGACGCGGGCAAGCGCCTCGGGGCGCTCCTCGGCCAACTGCTCAATTTCCATTCCGCCCTCGTAGCTGCACAGCACGAGATAGTTGCGATTGGCGCGATCGAGCAGGACGGAGAAGTAGAACTCCTGCGCAATTGCAGCACCGGCTGCAACCATCACGCGGTGGACGATGTGGCCCTTGATGTCGAGGCCCAAAATCGCCTGCGCTGCGGTGAATGCATCTTCCGCAGTCGGCGCTACCTTCACGCCACCTGCTTTGCCGCGGCCTCCTGTCTTAACCTGGGCTTTGACGACAGTGAGTCCACCGATTTTCTCGGCAGCGGCGCGAGCATCCTCGGGAGTGTCCACGATGAGCCCTGCAAGCACAGGAACGCCGTGGCGCTCAAACATGTCTCTGGCTTGATATTCGTATAGATCCACGCCCGAAGGTCCTTCCGGTTGGTCGGCTAGGAAAAAAGAGGATTCCACCTCAGACTCGCACCAGTGAGAGCGGGGAACCTCCTCAACCCTACCCGGTGAGAGCCGACCGAGTGCGCGCCTAGAGCTTGCTAATGGGCGCAATCTTGATGAGGAGACGCTTGCGTCCAGCGGAATCAAAATCGACCTCGGCAATTCGTTTTGCGCCCTCGCCGCTGACGCTGCGAACGCTGCCCTGGCCGAAGTCATCGTGGTCGATGCGATCACCGGCAACCAAGGTCAGGTCACCGTTGTCGCGCACGCTCGAGGTCACACGGTTAGCCCAGGTCGTCGTCTTTTTCGGCGCGGGAGGAAGTTCATCCCTCATGGTGAGCGAGCGTCCACCGCCTGAGCCAGAGCCCTGCCACCCCGAGCTTCGAATAGGCCCACCCAGCTGGTGTCCGGAGCCACCGGTTGCCGCGCGAGACTCCCTCCACGAGATGAGCTCCTGGGGAATCTCAGCGAGGAAACGACTGGGTTGGGCGATCGCGGTGTCCCCGAAGGTGCTGCGCGTCATCGCGAGGGAGAGGTGGAGTCGCTGTTTGGCGCGCGTAATTCCCACATACAACAGCCGGCGTTCTTCCTGAAGCCCACCCGGTTCATGAGCACTCATACGGTGGGGAATGAGGTCCTCTTCGAGCCCGGTGAGGAATACAACGTCAAACTCCAGCCCCTTGGCGGTGTGCAAGGTCATCAACGACACAGTCCCCGATGCGTCGTCCAAATCATCTGCCGCGGCAACAAGGGCTACTTCGGTCAAGAAATCGCTCAACGTTCCATCGGGGTTGTTGCGACCAAATTCCCTGGTCACGCTCAACAGTTCGCCCACATTCTCCGCACGGGCTTCATCCTGGGGGTCTCGGGAGTTTTGCAAGAGAGTCAGATACCCGGTGTTGTTCAGGATTTTCTCCAGCGTCGCTACAGGGGGTTCTCGATAGGAGAGCTCTTCAGCCTCATCCAGCGCCGCTGCAAGCGAAAGCATGGCCTGGGTCACTTTGGGCCCAAGCCCCAATTCTTCGCAACGGCGCAACGCTTCGCGCAGGGTGATGTTTTCTTTATCCGCGAGCATCACCAACGAGTTCTCCGTTGCCGGACCAATGCCGCGTTTGGGCGTGTTCAGGATTCGGCGAAAAGCAAGCGAGTCTGCGGGATTGGCGATCGCCACCAGATACGCCATCACGTCTTTGATTTCGGCTCGCTCGTAGAACTTGGTGCCACCGATGATGCGGTAGGGAATACCGGAGCGAATGAAAATATCTTCCAAGGCCCGGGTCTGCGCGTTCGTCCGATAGAACACGGCCATCTCCGAATAGGGCAGCCCCTCCCCGGAGAGAGCAACGATCTGGTCGGCGACGAACTGCGCCTCATCGTGAGCGCTATATCCGGTGAAGCCAATGATCTCTTCTCCGGCCCCGAAGTCGGTGAAGAGATTCTTTGCTTTGCGATCGAAGTTGTTCCCAATCACGGCGTTGGCTGCATCCAGGATGTTCTGGGTTGAGCGGTAGTTCTGCTCGAGAAGGATCACTGTCGCGCCGGGGAAATCTCGTTCAAACTCGGTGATGTTGCGGATATCGGCCCCGCGGAAGGCATAAATCGACTGGTCAGAATCGCCCACCACGGTGAGGGAAGCGCCAGGAACCGATCCGTCATCACTGCGCGGTGCAGCCGGCTTCTCAGGGACAAGCTCCGCGGGAATGGCGCGGGTGAGCTCCCGAATCAGGGCGTACTGCGCGTGATTCGTATCCTGATACTCGTCCACCAGGACATGGCGGAATCGAGCCTGATAGCTCGCAGCCACCTCGGGAAATGCCCGAAACAGATAGACCGTCTGGCCGATGAGGTCATCGAAGTCAAAGGCTTGTGAGCGCTGCAGTTGGCGCTGGTATCGATCCCACACCTCGATAAAGAGGGCATCGGCGGGGTCTTCCGAATTCGAGGTGCGGCGATAGGATTCCACATCAGCGAGCTCGTTCTTCAAACGCGACATCTTGCCGATGACGGCGTTGGGGGTGAGGCCGAAGTCATCGCCCCCGAGCTCTTTCAGGATTCGCTTGACCAACGCCCGCTGGTCGGCCGAATCGTAGATGGTGAAGGAGCTCGAATACCCAAAACGGTCGTGTTCTTTGCGCAAAATCCGCACACAGGCGGAGTGGAAGGTGGAAATCCACATCCCACTGGCCGCATCACCAATCAACCCGCTAATGCGCTCGCGCATCTCGCCGGCAGCTTTATTGGTGAAGGTGATGGCCAGAATTTGACTCGGCCACGCATCGCGCGTGTGCAATAGCCCAGCGATTCGCCGGGTCAGCACGCTGGTCTTTCCCGACCCAGCACCGGCGATAATCAGGAGCGCCGGCCCCCGATACTCCACTGCTTCCTTTTGACGAGGGTTCAGCCCTTCGAGCAGTGAGGTCTGGATGTCTGACATAGCTGGCTCAGTCTAAAGCCCACATCTGATGGCCCGAGATAGCCTTATCCCGTGAGCATGCCCCCTCCCCCGGAAAACCCAGAGCCAGGCCCCGGCCTTATCGAGCCAGACCAACCCACGCCGACAGTGGACCTGTCCTCACTCGACACTGACCGCATTTTGCGCGACACTGAATCACTCGAAATTCCCCTCTCCGAGGCGACCTCCCCACCGCAGGATTCCTCGCGTGAGCAGAGCGAACCTGAAGCAGCAGAGGACACCCCGGACGAGAATCCACCGATGTCGCCGCCACGCGCGGGACTCAATGTGCTCTCGGTCATCTCACTCATCCTGGCTCTGGCCCTCAGCCCACTCACGGTCGTTTTTGGCTGCCTTGCGGTCGGCCAGATTCGCCGCTCACACCAGCGCGGAGAAGCCCTCGCCTGGGTGGCCATTGGCCTGGGCTGGGTGTGGGTCGTCGGATATGTGGTGCTTGGCACCGTTCTTGCCGTGACATGGTTCCAGCTGTAGTCGGGCAATTCCACAGAAATCCTCAAGGTAGCTTCGTAGACTAGAAGAGTTCCGTACCACTCGAGCGAAAAGGCAGGCAATGTCTAACTCCAACCCCGCATTCTCCCAGTCCCTCGCGTTCCGCGATAGCTCCGTGGGGACCCCGAGCGCACAGCAACTCGACGAAATGTACGGCCGACCCTCCGCCTCCAGCGTGGAGACCGATCGGATGTCCTATGAGGACACCATCATGAAGACCCTGATTTCTTTCGGAATTTTGGTCGCGGGAGCCGTCGTGGGATGGGTTATTCCTGCATTGGCTATTCCCGGATTCATCGTCGGGTTTGTCCTTGCACTGGTCAACATCTTCAAGAAGCAGCCCTCACGCGGTCTGATTCTCACCTACGCAGGCTTCCAGGGTCTCTTCGTGGGCGGAATCTCTGCGATTTTCAGCCAGATGTGGGAGGGCATCGTCCCCCAGGCTGTGTTTGGAACCCTTGCAGTTATTGGCGTGACACTGTTTCTGTTCTTAAACGGAAAGTTCCGCACGTCTCCCCGGATGACCCGCATTGTCCTGGTCGCCATGGTTGGCTACATGGTGTTCTCGCTGGTCAACTTTGGGCTGATGATTTTTGGTGCAACGGATGGCATGTTTGGCCTGCGCAGCATGGAAATCTTCGGTATCCCGCTGGGTGTGTTCCTCGGGATTCTTGTGGTCTTCCTGGCCGCGTACTCACTGGTGATGGACTTTGAGTCCATTCAGGAGGGTGTCCAGAAGGGCGCTCCCCGAGTATTTGGGTGGCAGGCCGCCTTTGGCATCATGGTCACCGTGGTGTGGCTCTA
>JABJAO010000108.1 GCA_018666065.1 Microbacteriaceae bacterium
AGTCCCCTAAGACTGCGAGTTCCTCGTTGGAGTTGTGGTTTTCTGAGCGCCTGTTTGGTACTCGTTTTGTCGGCGACAACCCCGAACTTCAGCCTTTTGTGGACGGCCGCGGAATAGCGACGAGGTCTGGGCATACGCCACGATTAAGATTCGAAATCCCACCCCACACCACCCTGCGAGGGGCTCGCGATTTGCTGGGCAAGGAGACATTCCACTCTTTTAGGAAGGTCACATCGGTGCGCAACCCATTCGATCAGGTCGTGTCTTTTTTTTGGTGGAGGTTAGCGCGTAGGAATCCCTCGGCGAGGGCAAAATTAGCTGACGCTTCTGAGAAGGTAAGGAAGAAGTTTTTTTCCAAAATGCTTGACGAGCCCCTGCCAGACTGGCTCAGATTGCGACATTATGTGTCTCTCGATGGCGCCGGTGTCGATGTAGATAACGTTCTCCGCTATGAGACTCTTGCGGATGACCTTGCGAAGCTGTCTTCAGAGCTTTTCGGCACCTCAGTGGGGGTCGAACTTCCCCGAGCGAAGTCGAACTCTCGTCCGTCAGCGACCAGTTACCGTGTGTACTACTCTAACTCGGACAGAAGGAAGGTGGAGGCTCAGTTCGCTTGGGAACTTGAGACTTTTCGATATTCTTTTTGAGATTGTTTGCAATATTTTTGGAGTGAAATGTTGTATTAGTCACCCCTCTTTTGAGCGACATCCCCTCGTCTCCATCCATCCCGCCGACGGCAGCGGTAGAGGTGGGCGCAAGCCTCGCGGGGCTCTTCACAGTCGGAACTGAGGTGGGCTTACTGAGGCCGGTTGTCCGTAAATTCCCACAAATACAGCGCAGCGTAGGAGCGAAAAGGTCGCCAGCGTTGAGCAATCTCAGAGGTGTCAACACCCTCACCAAAATGTGCCCAGACGGCTTTCTTGAGTCCCAGGTCACCGGGAGACCAAACATCCGGCTGTCCCATGCCAAAAATGAGAAACATCTCGGCCGTCCATGGGCCGATCCCCTTCAGGCTGGTGAGGGCCTCGATGACCGTTTCCGAATCGCTGGCCGCCAGTGCCTGTGGGTCAATGGTGCCCTCGAGAAAAGCCTCCGCCATTGCGATGATGTAGGACGCTTTGGAGCGGGAGAGTCCCAATTCTCGGAGAGCCTCCACGCTTGTGTGAGCCAAGACGCCGGGGTCATGGGGCCCCAAGGCCACGAGGACTCTACCTTCGATGGTCTCCGCGGCTTTGACAGAGAGTTGTTGCCCCACAATCGATGAGACCAGAACCGAAAAGTACTGCTCTGGGGGTTTCGGTGTGATGTCTGGTGGGGTGTGGAGTGTGATGAGTGCCGCCATCACGTCGCAGGATGACGACAGGTGGTCTTGAGCGCGTGTGAGGTCGAGTCCCATGGCGTCAGGCAAAACTGGTTGTCTTGTATGGGGCGCCCGCAGAGTCGTAGGTAACCCACTCACCGGTGCGTTCGCCCCTGTCGAATGATCCTGAACGCATCAGTGTCCCGTCCTTGCGATAAAAGCTCCACGCCCCATGCATGCTCTCGCCGCGATACTGTCCACGAGCTTTGAGCACACCATGCGCAAACAACTCACGAAACTCGCCAGATTTCTTGGGGAAGCCAGCGTTGATAGCGGTGATTCGAGCGCGAACGAGTGCAGTGAGAAATCTTTGCGGTGGCGCCTTGTCTTTATCAAAGTGAATCGTTCCCTTAGTCACGGTGTATCCCTCCAGTGCGCTGCCCATGATCTCGTGCACCTGAGACCCGGGGAAAAGACTGTTGTGGTTGTGAAACCCCATCAACGAGGTAATGATGATTCCCTCGCACCGCAGGGTCGGCATACCCCACGAGATGTCCTCCTGGGCCTGGGGGAGAAGTTTTCGCAGGGTCCTCAGGGTGGACCATAACGCGGCAGATTGCGTTTCCGGGAACGAGTTCAGGACGTCATCGATGGCGCTCATTGTTCGTCCTTTCGTTCCCGCAGCTCGGGGCCATCGCCTCGCAGTGGTGCCACTTCGTAATGGTCCCAGGAATTGGCGTTACGCGCCGCTGTCTCAGACACGTCGCTGATTATCGACTCGCCATCGCTATGGTCGCGACTTAGCCACCGATCTTGATCGTCAGGTTCCAGTGCGATGGGCATCCTGTCATGAACCTCCGCCAGTACCCCCGTGCCCTCCCGGGTCAGGATCGTCGCCGTGGCGATCATCTCCCCGCTCGCAGGATTCGTCCACCACGAATACAGCCCAGCGAGCCCCACCACTGCTTGCCCCGGACGGTAGACGAAGTGTGGCTGTTTGGTTCCGCCCATGCTCGTCCATTCGTAGTAGCCAGAAATTGGAACGATGCACCGGAATTTGTTGACCGACCCGCGAAAAGTGGGCTTCTCCGCCACCGTTTCAGAACGCGCATTGAACGTGGGATATTTCAGAGTTAGTTCAGTCGACCACGGGGGAACGAGAGACCATCGAGCCGGACCGACGATGCGCTCACCGTCGTCGTTAGTGACAACTATGGGGATTGTTGAGGTGGGCGCAATGTTCCATCGTGGAGCCCAGAGGGGGAAACGATTCGTGCTCGCGACAAACTCAGCAATCAGCGCATCCGTTGTTTGATCGAGGGCGAAGCGTCCACACATAGGACAATTCTGGGGCCAACGGCTCTACTCTGGATGGATGAGTACTGATGATTTTGTCTCACCGGGAATGCGCGAACAGTTGGATTCCCCTTCGTTTCAGGGCTTGGCAACATTTGGAATGCGCCCGTTCGTGGCCGATGCTTCTCAACTCGACACCATCGCACCGGACGTCGCCGTCGTGGGAGCTCCGTGGGATAGCAGCACGACCAATCGCCCCGGAGCGCGCTTTGGCCCTCGGGCACTGCGTGCTGATGCCTACGACCCGGGCACCTATCACTTGGATTTGGGTATCGAAATCTTCGACCACCTCAACGTCGTGGATTTCGGGGATGCCATCACGAGTCACGGGCAGTGGGAAAAATCCAAAGCCAGCATTTATGAACGCGTGAGCGCGCTCACGACCAGGGGCATCGTTCCCGTGATTCTTGGCGGCGACCATTCGGTTACGTGGCCTAGCGCAACCGCAGTGGCAGAGGCACACGGCTTTGGCAACGTGGCGATGATTCACTTCGATGCCCATGCGGATACTGCCCATGAAATTGAGGGCAACTTCGCCAGCCACGGCGCCATGATGCGGAGGCTGATTGATTCGGGTGCCATTCCCGGGGACCGGTTCCTTCAACTGGGACTGCGCGGGTACTGGCCCGGAGAAGAAGACCAAAAGTGGATGCGGGAGAACAATCTCAAGCACTACATGATGCAGGAATTTTGGGAGCGAGGCGCCATGCCCGTTCTCGACGATGTCATCGCCGAGGCGAAGAAGCGTGCGCCTAAGGCATACATCTCCATTGACATCGACGTCCTAGACCCGGGCTTTGCACCAGCAACAGGAACCCCGGAGCCCGGTGGCTTTGCTCCGATTGATCTGCTGCGCATTGTGCGCAGGCTCACCCTCGAGCTTGATGTCGTGGGATTCGACGTCATGGAACTTGCACCGGCCTATGACCATGCCGATGTGACGATCAATAACGCGCACCGGCTGATTTGGGAGTTTTTTGCCGCCATGGCGGCCAAAAAGCGGGATGCCTCCTAGCTGCGAAGCGGAAGCGCTATCCCGATTGCGATGAATATTCCCCCAAACACCTGATTGACGCGGGAACCAAACTTCGCCAGAAAAGGTTGGATTCTCTCCGACCCCAGCGCGATGAGCGCTTCGGTGATGATCTCAATAGCGACAAAGGTTCCCGCCATCACGGCAAATTGCACAATGAGTGGTGAGTCTGTCACCAGAAACTGAGGCAAGAAGGCGACAAAGAACAAGATTCCTTTGGGGTTCGAGACTGCCGCAAGAAAGCCGTGGCGAAAAAGTCGGATTCGCGAGGGGACATCGCGTGAGTCGCCCAGGGATGCTCCCACTGCAGGAGACCGCCACACTTGGATTCCCAGCCAGACCAGGTAGGCGCCGCCAATCCACTTCAGCACGATGAGGAGTTGAGCTGAGGCAGCCAAGAGTGCGCCGATCCCAAACAGCGACAGGGCAATGATGGCGGTGAAGCCCAGTGCTCCACCGGCAATCGTGAAGGATGTCTTTTTGATTCCAAACAGTGCGCCGTGGGTCAGAGCGAGCAATCCGTTGGGCCCGGGCGTCAGCGATAACCCCGCGGCCGCAGCCGTGTAGAGAAGCCAGGTGCCCAATTCCACCTGCTCAGTATGGGGCTTAGAAGGCTAGCTCGACCACAGCGTGTGATAGTCGTGACCGAGCCCGCGAATCAGCACCCGCAGGGCCGAGGCGGACATTCCCACGACCGCCCACGGGTCCCCCTCGAGGTGGCTAATCAGAGCCGCTCCGCGAGCGTCAAGAGTGAATGCTCCGGCTACTTTCAAGGGCTCACCAGTCTTGACGTAGGCGTCGATTTCCGCATCCGTGATGTTGTCGGAGAAATGAACGGTCGCGTGACTCACGCGACCCAGCCCGCCGTGATGAGATCCATCACTGTTGTCGACCACCCATAGCCCGGAATACAACGTTCCGCTTCGCCCGCGCATTGCCCGCCAGCGTTCTTTCGCAACGGAGGGCTTGTGCGGTTTGCCCAACAGCTCGCCGCCGAATTCGAAGACGGAGTCACCGCCGATAATCAGGCCCTTGCGCGATGGTTTCACCACGCTTTCTGCCTTGAGTTTCGCCAGGTGCAACGCAACATTGGATGCTGTGCGCTCAGCCGTCATTGCCTTAACAGCGGCTGTTTCATCAACATCAGGAGCAACAACCGTCGCCGACAACCCGATGTCGTTCAGGATTTTCTTTCTGGCCGGAGACGTCGAGGCGAGATACAACTTCGTCATGACTGCTCCTATCGTCTGAGGAAAGTGGCGATGGTTTCCATGTGGTGGGTGTGCGGGAACAAGTCCCACGCCTCCATACCCACCATGTCATAGCCGGCCGCGGTGAGTAAACCTGTATCTCGCCCCAGGGCCACGGGATCGCAGGCCACATAGACAATCTGCGTAGGGCGAAGTTTCTCGAGGGAGTTGATGACATCGGTCTTTGCTCCACTGCGTGGTGGATCCAGGATTACGGTGGCGCGTGACCACGCAGAAGCAGACTCCGCATTTAGATATTGCGCCTCTCGCCGAAGCCAGCGATCCACCCGGTCGGCAACGGGATTGAGGGACGACTTGTCGCCCAAGTTCTCAATCAAGTACGGAAGGGCAGATTCCTCTGATTCCACCGCATTCAGCGTGAGCGTGGTGCCGGCAATGTCGGCGAGTGCGGATCCGAGCAGCCCAACACCGGCATAGAGGTCAGCATTGGGAGCACTGGGGTCAAGACGGTCTTTATCGACAGCCCGCGCGATAGCTCCCTGCAGCACGGCGGGTGCCTGGTGGTGCACCTGCCAGAACGTGTGGTCATTGAGTCGAAACTCGACACCGTTGACAAACTCACTGAGGTCCTGAGGCTTCTGGTTGTCGATGATGAGGCGAATGCCCGAGAGAGCATCGACAACGCGGACGCTGCTGGCTCCCTCGTAGGAGGAATCGAGAACGCCAGAGTTTTGGATGTTCTCAGTTGCGAGGGGAAGGGAGCGCACAGGAATGACGGTGTGGCTTTTTTCCGCATACGGACCGAGTTTGCCGGCCTCTGTTGCGTGCAATGAAACCCGTGTTCGCCACGCGAGCCCACCCACCTCATCGTCGCCCGGTGCTGCGTGAACCTCCACAGTGTCGACAAGGTTTCCCGATAGCCCGCCAAAGCGGCGCAGAGCGTCGCGGAGAATCTCGGTCTTAAGTGTGCGCTGGTGAGACAGTTCGATATGCCCGTAGTCGGCCCCGCCCGCCCGGGTGGCCCATGGCCTCGAGATGTCTGCTTCTGGCCATATGTGGGAAATACGGTGAGGGCTCGCCGACACAATGCGCAGCGGTTGTGCTCGCCACAGAGACTTTTTCGAGTCTTCAACAATCTCGACTTCGACCACTTCGCCGGGGATTACTCCTGGGCAAAAGACGACGCGACCATCGAGGCGACCGATGCCCGAGCCCCCGTGCGCCATGGTGGTGATCTCGAGTTCGTGAGTGGCCATCAGGCAAGCCTAGGAGGAGTGGGGCACAATGGTGGAACATTGGCCTTGAAAGGACCCTCAGGATGGACGTTGTTGGATCCGCAGTGCACGGTGAACGAGAGAAGCTTGCACCTCTCGAATTTTCCACGAGAGATGTCGGTCCCGCAGACGTTGCCGTCTCGATTGAGTGGTCAGGAGTGTGTCACTCGGATATCCACACGGGGCGAAGTGAATGGGGAGAGGTTATGTTTCCCTGCGTTCCCGGTCACGAAATCGTGGGCCGCGTCCTCGAGGTGGGTTCAGAGGTCACCAAATTTTCTGTCGGTCAGCGAGTAGGGGTTGGGGTCTACGTGGACTCGTGTCGAGAGTGTGGCCCCTGCCTAGCGGGCATGAGTAACTACTGCGCCAAAGGAATGATTGGGACCTACAACGTCCCCGAGCGCGACGGGGAGGGTTACACCCTGGGTGGTTACGCCAGCGGAATCGTGGTGGACCACGGTTATGTGGTGACCGTTCCTGAATCCCTCGACCCAGCAGGCGCAGCGCCTCTGCTCTGTGCAGGAATCACCCTCTACTCTCCGCTCAAAGAGTGGGGTGCTGGACCTGGTACGAAGGTCGGCATTATCGGCCTCGGAGGTCTTGGACACATGGGCGTGAAGTTTGCGAAAGCTCTCGGTGCACACGTCACCGTCTTCTCTCACTCGGCGTCCAAGAAAGAGGATGCGCTTGCTATGGGAGCTGACGACTTCATCGTCACCACCGATGAGTCGGTCTTTGACACTCACAATCAGCAGTTTGATTTGATTATCAATACGGTCTCAGCGCCTATTGATTTGAATCCCTATCTAGAACTTCTCGGTCTCGATTCCACTCTCGTCATGGTGGGCTTGGCGCCAGAGCCCTACCCGATCAACGCTCCCACGATGCTTGCTCAGCGTCGCCGTATTGCCGGAAGCATGATTGGGCCCGTGGCTCAGCTTCAGGAAATGCTGGACTTCGCTGGAGAACACAACATCGTGTCCGATGTTGAGGTCATCAAGGCTGACTACCTCAACGAAGCCTGGGACCGAGTTGTCGACAGCGATGTTCGCTATCGCTTTGTGATTGACGCCAGCACCTTCGCTACTGCATGAGGTGAGACATGAGGCCCTCGACGATGCGCACATCCTCGAGGTTCTCTTCGGGATGCCACTGCACGGCTAGGCCGAAGGGGTAGTTCTCTATTTCGATAGCTTGAATCGTTCCATCGAACCCTCGTGCCGTGACCTTGAGACCGGGGCCGACCTGGTCGATGGCCTGATGGTGATACACGTGGCCCTGGACCTCGGATTCGCCAAGAATGCTGTGCAACAGGCTTGGGCTTTCGATGGTCATGAGCTCAGGGTGAAAAACACCATCACCTACCCGGTAGCGGTCGTGCCCCACGACGTCGGGAAGGTGTTGGTGCAGCGTCCCGCCACAGTGGACATTGAGCATCTGCGCACCCCGACAAATTCCGAGGATCGGAAGCTTCTGGGCGAGAGCCTCTCGCAGAAGCGAGTCCTCTAGGTCGTCACGGAGGTCCTCTGGCGCCTGGGTGTGAGGTCCTGGCTCTTGGCCATAGCGGGCGGGGTTGACATCCGCTCCTCCGGTGATGACCAGAGCATCGAGACCGGTGAGCAAGCGTGCTGCGTCTGCCGAATCGAGTTGTTGGGGTGGAATGAGCACAGCGAGTCCCCCGGCTCGCGTGATGGCCTCCACGTATTGAGCGGGGAGGACCGCCAGCTCGGTGTCATAGATGGTCATCTGGCCGGGAGTTCGATAGGTCGTTAGACCAATACGAGGTTTGGACATCTAAGCCCCCATTCCGGTGCGATTCAGCGTGTGATTGGTTACGTCCGCTACTCTAAGCGAGCTCCACCAGAGGAAAGTTGATTGTGTCAGAACCCTTCATCCAGGCCAGCAATTTGGTCAAGACGTATCAGGCCGGTAAGAGAGTCGTGAAGGCTCTCGATGACCTTTCACTGAGTGTTCCGCGTGGCACCGTGCAGGCCCTTCTTGGACCCAACGGTGCCGGAAAAACCACCACGGTCAAGGTTCTCACCACGCTGATCAAACCAGACTCTGGCTCGGCAACTCTCGGGGGAGTTGACGTCTTGGCGGAGCCTGACCAAGTTCGTCGCATGATCGGAGTGAGCGGGCAGTATGCCGCTGTCGATGAAAACATGACCGGATTTGAGAACCTCGACATGGTCGGTCGGCTCTATCACCTCACTCCTGCCCAGTCCCGCGCAAGGGCGCGCGAACTCATCGAAATGTTTGACCTGGTGGAAGCAGGAGATCGTCCGGTCAAAGGGTTTTCTGGCGGAATGCGCCGGCGCATCGACCTCGCTGGGGCGCTCGTCGTCAACCCTCCCGTGTTATTCCTCGACGAGCCAACAACGGGGCTTGACCCTCGAAGCCGCTTGGCGCTCTGGGGTGTTATCAAGCGATTGGTCTCTGATGGCACCACAGTTCTCCTGACCACCCAGTACCTCGAGGAAGCCGACCAATTGGCGGACAATATTGCCGTCATTGACGAGGGTCGCGTCATTGCGCAAGGCACCAGCGATGAGCTCAAGCTTCTGGTGGGCGGACAGCGCGTGGAAGTGACCGTACACGAGCTCGCCGATGTCGAGCGCGCGAAGGACGTCCTCGCGCGCCACACCACCGGAGATGTCGTCACGGGTGCCGATGAGCGAACCTTGGTCGGCCCTGTCGACAACGCGGCGAAGTCGCTGCAAGCAGTCTTGAAAGCTATGGCTGATCAGGGAATCGAGCTCAATGACGCGGGGATGCGTCGCCCCACGCTCGATGACGTGTTCTTGCAGTTGACCGGACACAAGGTTGAGGAGGTCTCGGCATGACGATGACGCCGCCGCGGGGAACCGCACTGTCCCGTTTTCTCTCTGATGGCTGGGTCACGACCAAGCGCAACCTGCTGAAAATCAAGCGAGTTCCCGACATTCTGGTGTTCACGCTGATTCAGCCCATCATGTTCGTATTGCTCTTCACCTATGTCTACGGCGGTGTGATTGATATCCCGGGGAGCTCCTACGCGGAGTTCTTGATGGCGGGAATTTTTGCCCAGACCGTCGTTTTTGGCTCCACGTATTCCGGATCCGCGATGGCGCAGGATCTGAAAGATGGCATCATCGACCGGTTTAGGACTCTGCCGATGAGTCCGGCTGCCGTCCTCGTGGGCCGGACCAACGGTGACATGTTCATCAACGCAAGCTCCATGGTGGTCATGATGGTGACCGGGTTCATCGTCGGGTGGAGGATTCGCTCCAGCTTTGTCGAAGCTGTCTTTGCTGTGGTGTTGTTACTTCTCTTTGCCTACTCGTTCTCCTGGGTGATGGCGTTTATCGGCATGAGTGTGAGAAGTCCCGAGATCATCAACAACGTGTCGTTCTTGATTCTCTTTCCCCTCACCTTCATTTCCAACGCCTTTGTTCCCTCGAGCACATTGCCCACACCTCTTCGAGTGTTCGCGGAGTGGAACCCCGTCTCAGCACTGGTTCAAGCAGCACGAGAGCTCTTTGGAAACACTCCACCGGGAACGCCTGTGGGTGATGCGTGGACAAGCCAGAACCCGGTGTTGACGGTTCTTATCGGAATGGCTGTCATGCTCGCGATTTTTGTTCCACTCTCCATCAGAAAGTTCCAGTCCATTAGCTCTCGCTAAGAGACTCCTAATAAGGGAACTTCCCCTCGATGACACGCACTGCTCTCACCAAGAATGGGTTTGAACCCAAGACGTGCGCAACCTGTGGTTTGCCTTTTGAGTGGCGAAAAAAATGGGCCAAAAATTGGGACCAGGTCCTCTATTGCTCGGAAAAGTGTCGACGACAGAAGGTGGGCTAATGGCAACCATTACCCTCGTGACTTCGGTATTTCTATCCAAAGCTGAA
>JABJAO010000096.1 GCA_018666065.1 Microbacteriaceae bacterium
GTGAAAATCGTCACCGCGTGGCCTTCCACCGATCTAGCCCCGCTCTCTCCAGGAGAAGTAGTGGTTCACCCCGAAGGCATCGCCGTGGGCACAGGGTCGATACCGCTTGTTGTTACTCGAGTTCAGCCCTCGGGCAAGCCTGAGATGAGCGCCAGTGACTGGTGGCGGGGAGTTCCACCCGGCGTGAGTTTTCGTGCCTAAAGCCAGCCAATCCCGCCAAGTGGTCTGCGATGTGCTCATGGCGGTCACGGTGAATGGTGCGTATGCAAATCTTGCCCTGCCCGCAGCGCTAGACCATTCGACCCTAGACGCACGGGACCGTGCTTTTGTCACCGAACTCGTCTACGGGTCCCTGAGGGCGCAGGGCGAGCTGGACGCCGTTCTCGCGGAGGCAACCCGTCGAGACGTTGCAACTCTGGATCCAGAGGCCGCGGTGCTCCTCAGGATGGGTGCGTATCAGGTGCTTCGGATGAGGGTCGAGTCGCACGCAGCAGTCCACGAGAGTGTGGACCTCGCCAAGAGAAACGGTCTGCACAGGATTTCCGGGTTGGTCAACGCAGTGTTACGCGCTGTGGCAACCCAACCCGCGGAGCACTGGGAGAGGGTGATTTCCCAGTCGACTACCTCCCTGGTGTCCCATCCCGCATGGATTGTCCGAGAAATCGAACGCGCCCTGGGCGAGTGCACCGCGACGGAGGAGCTCACCTCCGCACTTGAGGCGCACAACGTTGCCCCGCGGGTAACTCTGTGTCATCTTCCTGGCCTCTCGACGCGTCCTGCGGAGGGTCACACCCCCTATTCGCCACTGGGCACCAGGCTTGACGGGGGAGACCCTGGCACAGTGGCGGGCGTGGCGGAGAAAACCGTCAGGGTGCAAGACGAAGGCTCTCAACTCGCAGCCCTTGCACTCACTCGATTCGCCCCTCTGGAGGAACACGACACGCTGTGGGATATGTGTGCCGGTCCTGGAGGAAAGACAGCGATTCTTGCCTCAGAAGCTGGTGCTGTGGGGGCAAGCGTGCTCGCGACCGAAATCTCACCCCACCGGGCGGGCCTGGTGAAGGATTCGACCAGTGCAATTGTCGCGAGTTTCCCTGACCTGCTCACGGTGGAGGTAGGGGACGCGGGCGATCCCAGGCGCGACACGTTCAATCGGATACTGCTGGATGCTCCATGCTCGGGGCTTGGCGCTCTGCGCCGGAGACCCGAAGCTCGCTGGGTGAAGTCGCCTGACATCCTTGCCGGACTGGTCTCGATTCAGGAAAACCTCCTGCGCTCAGGCCTTGATTCCCTGAAACCCGGAGGAGTTCTCGCCTACGTGACGTGTTCGCCGGTCGTGGATGAAACCACAGGGATTATTCAGCGTGTCCTGGGAGACCGCGGAGACGTCGAAGTTCTCGACACCCCGGCGGTGCTTCAGAGCATTGTTGACACACCGATTCAGGGGCATGAGCGGGGCAGAGCCGTGCAGTTGTGGACACACCGGCACGGGACGGATGCGATGTTCATCCAACTCCTTCGACGTCTGCCCTCTGTAGGCTGAGCAGGTGGAAATCCGCCTTCACCCGAGCATCCTGTCTGCAGACTTCGTCAATATGCAGTCCGAGCTTGCGAGAATCGCGAGTGCCGATGCGGTCCACGTTGATGTCATGGACAATCACTTCGTTGCTGCTCTGACTTTCGGACCCCAAATGGTGAAACGGATTGGTGAGGTTTCACCTATCCCGCTCGATGTGCATTTGATGATTGACCGGGCAGACGAGAATGCCGCGATCTATGCCGAAGTGGGAGCCCAATCGGTGACCTTTCATGTTGAGGCGGCTCGGAACGTGAGCTCCGTTGTCTCCGCTATCCACGAGCACGGCGCCCAAGCCGGCATCGCACTCAAGCCTGGAACCCCGCTCGAGCCCTACCTTGAGAATCTCCACGAGGTAGACATGGTGTTGATCATGACTGTAGAGCCCGGAGCCGGTGGGCAGCCATTCATGCCCGAGGTCATGCCAAAGCTCGAAATGCTGAGTTCCTATCTTGCGCAACACGGCCTCTCGCCGCTAGTGGAGGTCGATGGTGGGATTACGACCGAGACCCTGCCCATTGCACTGGCCCGCGGTGCGAATACTTTTGTCGCCGGATCGAGTGTTTTTGGGCACGGCATCCCGGCAGAGAACATCGCTGCTTTACGCGCATCAGCCCACAGCTAAGAAAGGACACACGATGGACCGCACCAAACCCGAAATCGAGCCACAGATGGGGCCTGCGCCTGCCGAGATGGTGATGGAGGATATCATCACGGGCGAAGGCGAGGTTGCCTCA
>JABJAO010000083.1 GCA_018666065.1 Microbacteriaceae bacterium
ATGTCAGTTTTTCTGGGGGTGTCCGCCATGGACTTACCCAAGGAGGGCCCGTGGCGCTGCGCATTCAGAACACTGAGTGGCCCAAATGGGAGACGGTGATGAGTCCGCACCCTGTCAGCCCCGAGGAGCTCCAGGGCGGCAGAGCATCCGCTTTGACCCGACCCAGGCCAGGCCACGCAGACCTCGCGGGGATGCAAAAGTATGGTTTTGACGACTCCAGACCTGTTTTGGAGCGCGCCAGTGCCAGGGAAACAGCTGCCCGTGTGGCGCTGGGCGCAGTGGCACGCGCCTTCCTCAGCGAATTAGGGATTTCAGTTCTTGCCCACACCGTGGCGATTGGGCCGGTATCAGTGCCCATGGACGCAGCTATCCCCGGGCCCGACGATGTAGGTCGGTTGGATGAAGACCCGCTTCGGTGTGCGCACCCCGAAACGTCCGCTGCCATGGTGGAGGAAGTCGACCAGGCACACAAGGACGGCGACACCCTCGGGGGAGTCGTGGAGGTCGTCGTCAGGGGTCTCCCACCCGGGCTGGGTTCCTATGTGCACTGGGACCGCCGACTTGATTCCCGGTTGGCCGGTGCTTTGATGGGGATTCAGGCCATCAAGGGCGTTGAAGTTGGTGATGGTTTCACCACGACTACCCGCCGGGGGTCCGAAGCGCACGATGAGATCGTGAACGATGGAACCGGAATTGTCCGCCTCAGCGAGCGTGCGGGCGGGATCGAGGGGGGCATGAGCACCGGAGGGCCGCTTCGTGTGCGCGCCGGAATGAAACCCATTTCCACTGTTCCTCGGGCGCTCAACACTATTGACACTGAAACAGGCAAAGAGGCCGTAGCTCACCATCAGCGCTCTGACGTGTGTGCGGTCCCCGCGGCAGGAATTGTTGCCGAAGCAATGGTCATGCTGGTGATTGCTGATGCCATTGTGGAGAAGTTTGGTGGCGACTCGTTGGGTGAGATCCAACGCAACCTGCAGTCGTACCTGGAGAGCATTCCTGACGTCATTGCCCCATCGAGTGCTCCCTCACCGTGAGCGAGCGTCCTCTCGTGGTGTTTGTGGGTCCACCGGCTGCCGGTAAGTCAAAACTGGCGCGCTTAGTGGCGAAATCTTTGGGCGTTGGTGTCGTGGATACTGACTCTGAGGTTGCGAAACAGTGGGGCTCAATTCCAGAGATTTTCGAGAAGCACGGTGAGACCTTTTTCCGGCAGAAGGAGCGCGAAGCAGTGGTTTCCGCACTCGAGTCTCCCGGGATTGTCTCCCTGGGCGGCGGCGCGGTTATTGACCCAGACACACGCGCTGACCTCCGTGGGCACAGAGTGGCGCTCATTACGATCTCTGCGGACGCGGTAGCTCCCCGGTTGAACAACACCAAAAGGCCCCTACTGAAGGATGGTGTTGACGGGTGGACCCAGCTCGTTGAGTCCCGGGCGCATTGGTATGACGAGGTGGCAACCCGAGTTTTTGATACCTCCCACGCTCCCATGGAAAGCCTTGCCCAGGACATCACCGATTGGGTTCGGGAGGACGCGCGACTGTGAGCGAGACAATTACCGTGACCAATGCTCACCAGGGGGATTACCCCGTGGTGGTGGGCTCTGGAGCATTGAGTCAGCTGGCCTCACATATCCCAGGCGATGCAAAAAAGGTGCTGATAATTCACGCCCCGGCGCTTACGCGCATCGCAGAAATGATGAAGGAAGAGTTGGGTGCGCAGCGCGAGGTGTTTCTCGCCGAGGTTCCCGATGCCGAAGGCGCCAAGAGGGTCGAGGTGGCAGCGTTTTGCTGGGGAATTCTCGGTCAGCTTGATTTTCAGCGCAACGACGCGATTGTCGGCCTCGGTGGCGGTGCCACCACGGACCTCGCGGGCTTTGTCGCCGCCGCCTGGCTGAGGGGAGTCCCACTTGTCCAGGTTCCCACGACCGTTCTGGGAATGGTGGATGCCGCGGTCGGTGGCAAGACCGGAGTCAACACGCAGGAGGGCAAGAACCTGGTGGGTGTCTTCTATGCCCCCAAAGCGGTTATCGCCGATCCTGACCTCTTGGCCAGCCTCAGTGAAAACGATGTGAAAGCCGGAATGGCGGAGGTGGTCAAGTGCGGCTTCATTGCAGATCCCGAGATTCTCGACCTGATCGAAGGTAATCCGGAAGCGAGTGTCGATACCTCCTCTGACGTTTTCGTGGAACTTGTCCGACGGGCAATTGCCGTCAAAGCGTCAGTTGTGGGGGAGGATTTCACAGAGAGGGGCACTCGAGAAATTCTGAACTACGGGCACACTCTGGGTCACGCAATCGAGCACGCCGAGCGGTATCAGTGGCGACACGGCGCAGCAATCTCAATCGGCATGGTGTTCGCCGCAGAGCTCTCACGGATCGTGGCAAACCTCAGTGACGATGAGGTCGAACGACACCGCCGCATTCTCGGGTCGATGGGTCTGCCGTTGTCATACCCATCGGGTCGGTGGAGAACATTGCTCGCCACCATGCAAAAGGACAAGAAGGCTCGAGGCGGTGTAGTCCGTTTTGTCGTGCTGGATGGACCAGGTAAACCGCGCGTACTGGCCATCCCCGACGAATCGGTGCTGTTCGCCGCGTATCAAGAGCTCAGCGCTCCTGAGAGCTAGGCTTGGACCATGACCCGAATTCTCGTGATCAACGGGCCCAATTTAGGGCGGCTCGGCTCTCGTGAGCCTGAAATCTATGGTTCACAGACACTGGCCGATATCGAAGCGTCATTGCGAGAGCGCCTTGCCGATGCTGGAGAGCTTGATTTTCGGCAAAGCGATGATGAGGCAACCCTTATCTCGTGGTTGCACGAGGCCGCGGATACGGCCTCTCCTGTGATTCTGAACCCCGCAGCGTTTACGCACTACTCTTATGCGCTTCGCGATGCGTGTCACATTGTGTCCGAAGCAGGGGTACCTCTGATCGAGGTTCATCTGTCCAACCCCCATGCCCG
Organism: Microbacteriaceae bacterium; assembly: GCA_018666065.1. GTDB lineage: Bacteria > Actinomycetota > Actinomycetes > Actinomycetales > Microbacteriaceae > Pontimonas. The sequence continues at coordinate 2,961 of JABJAO010000083.1, forward strand.
TGAGTCATTCCGCCACACCTCAGTCGTGAGCGGGGCCGCACTGGGCGTCATCGCTGGCTTTGGCGCAGAGTCCTATCACCTCGCTCTTTCCCACATTCAGACACTGCTAGAGAGGCAATAACGTGGCAACGACTAACGACATTAAGAACGGCAGCGTATTGAATTTGGATGGCCAATTGTGGGCTGTCGTGGAGTTCCAGCATGTGAAGCCCGGCAAGGGTGGAGCCTTCGTCCGAACAAAAATGAAGAATGTCCGTTCTGGCAAGGTCGTAGACAAGACCTTTAACGCGGGCACCAAAATTGACTTCGCTGTCGTGGACCGTCGCGACTACACGTTCCTGTACCAGGACGGCGTCGACTATGTCTTCATGGATCAGACCGATTTTGACCAGGTGACGGTGCCAGCAGCGGTCGTCGGTGATGCCGCCAACTTCATGCTCTCCAACCAGGTGGCGACCATCGCCATGCACGATGGGGAGCCTCTGTACGTAGATCTCCCCGCCTCAGTGGTCCTTGAGATCACCTACAGCGAACCCGGGCTTCAGGGTGACCGCTCAACCGGGGGAACCAAGCCGGCAACCCTGGAGACAGGGTTCGAAATTCAGGTTCCGCTTTTTGTCGAGCAAGGAACGAAGGTCAAGGTCGACACCAGGACCGGGGACTACCTCGGCCGCGTCACTGACGAGTGAGCGCCCGCAGAAAGGCCCGGAAGAGGGCCCTCGACGTTGTGTTCAGTGCTGACGTTAACGGCACTGAACTTTCAGACGCACTCGAGAGCGCCCGAGTTTCAGCGGAGCGTGACCCCGGGCGGGCCAGTAGTTGGCCCTACGCGCAAGAAATCGTCGAAGGCATCATCGCCCACGGCGCCTCCATCGATAGCGTCCTCCAGGCCACCTCTCGGGCGTGGCCCGTGGAAAGAATGCCTGCAGTGGATCGCGCCGTCTTGCGAATCGCACTCTGGGAGTTGTTGCACAACGACGAGGTTCCCGGTGCTGTGGCCATTTCTGAGGCCGTGGACCTTGTCAATGAGCTCAGTACAGAAGCCTCAGCAGGGTTCGTTCACGGAATCTTGGCAGCAGTTGCGTCTGACTCGGCCGTGTCCTAGACGCGGCGCGTCCACCTGAGGTACCGTGGTCGATAGCAGACCTGCTTTAACCTGCGTCCTGTGAGGCGCGAAAGGAGGGCTCCATGGGCACGCGCGCCGTTCTCACTGGGTCAGATATCGAGAGGACCCTCCGACGCATCGCCCACGAAATTGTCGAGGCCGTGCCTGATACGGACTCCCTGGTGCTTCTCGGCATTCCTACCAGGGGAGCGGTCCTTGCCTCGCGGCTCGCGACACTCATAGAGGACATCACGGGTGAGGCTATCCGCCAGGGGGTTCTCGACGTCACCATGTATCGAGATGACCTTCAACGGGGAGGGCACAGGACCCCAGCCCCGACAAGCCTGCCCGATGGCGGCATAGACGACCGTGTCTGCGTCTTGGTAGATGACGTGCTGTTCTCCGGGCGAACCGTCCGAGCTGCCCTCGACGCCCTGACGAATCTGGGTCGTCCGCGAGCGGTGAAGCTGGCGGTGCTGATTGACAGGGGCCACAGAGAGCTCCCCATACGAGCCGACCATGTGGGAAAGAACCTGCCCTCCGCCGTCAACGAGCGAATCACTGTCAAGTTGCAAGAAACCGATGGCAGTGAAGAAGTGCAGGTCGTCGCATGAGGCACCTGCTGGGGACCAGGGAGCTCGCATATGACGATGCGTTGCGCATCCTCGATACCGCCCTCGAATTTTCCGACGTTGCGAATCGCACGGTTCCCAAGTTGCCGACTCTTCGCGGTGTGACAATGGTCAACCTCTTTTTTGAGGACTCCACGAGGACGCGCCTGTCTTTCGAGGCGGCAGCAAAGCGTTTGTCAGCCGACGTCATGACCTTTCAGGTACAGGGCTCGAGCGTCTCCAAGGGAGAGAGCTTGAAGGACACAGCGCAAACTGTTGAGGCGATGGGTGCGGACATCATCGTCATGCGGCATTTCGCCTCCGGTGCCGCCCACCGCCTTGCCCAGTCCGGGTGGGTTGATGCGGCCATCATCAACGCAGGCGATGGAACCCATGAGCATCCCACACAAGCTCTGTTGGACGCTGCAACGTTGCGCTCCACGTTCCGAGGCGACCCACGTGGAACTAATCTCGAGGGACTCCGGGTCGCGATTGTTGGGGACATCGCTCACTCGCGGGTTGCGCGATCGAACGTCTTCCTGCTCAGTTCTCTCGGCGCCCATGTGACCGTCGTGGGCCCCACCGAACTTCTGCCCAAAGGTATTGAGGATTGGCCCGTGGCGGCCCACCACGATTTGGACGCGGTGATCGATGAAGGTCCCGACGCCCTGATGATGCTTCGGATTCAACGCGAGCGAATTCGGGGGGAACACCAGCCAGCGTCTGGCGACTATGTGCGCAACTACTCCCTGACTCCCGCGCGTGCGTCGCGACTGCCCTCCGACTCCATCGTGATGCACCCGGGGCCGATGAACCGTGGGGTCGAGATTTCCTCCGAGGTCGCCGACTCGCCGAGGTCGGTTATTCTCCAGCAGGTCCGCCACGGAGTCGCAATTCGTATGGCAACACTGTTTGACCTGTGGGGAGGCACATCATGAGCGCACATCTGATTCGTGGCGCGAGGCTGCGCGGGGCTTCCCCTGGTGACATTGCTATTAAGAATGGGGTCTTTGTCGACCCCGCAGACGTTGCGGGGTCCACAGGTCTCCAGACACTCGACGCCGAGGGCCTTGTCGCCCTCCCCGGGTTTGTGGATCTGCATACGCATCTGAGACAGCCCGGTGGAGAGCAAGCGGAGACAGTAAAATCTGGAGCCCAGGCTGCGGCACTCGGTGGCTACACGGCAATTCACGCGATGGCAAACACCAACCCGGTAGCGGACACGGCCGAGCTTGTGACCCAAGTCTGGCGCTGGGGTAGCGACGCCGGCTATGTCGATGTGCGCCCGGTCGGTGCCGTCACCCGAGGGCTCGAAGGCCGCGAGTTGTCGGCAATGGGGGCTATGGCGCGCTCTGAAGCGAAGGTCCGCGTGTTCTCCGACGACGGAAAATGTGTTTTTGATTCGTCGCTCATGCGCCGCGCCCTGCAATACGCCAAGGATCTCGGAGCAGTCGTCGCCCAACACGCTCAGGACCCCCTGCTCACAGCCGGCGCCCTGATGAACGACGGTGCTCGATCGGCGACCTTGGGGCTAGAAGGGTGGCCCTCCGTCGCCGAGGAATCAATCATCGCCCGTGACGTCTTGTTGGCAGAGTCAGTAGGGGCACGGTTACACATCTGCCATCTGTCGACCGCGGGCTCTGTGGATGTGATTCGGTGGGCAAAGCAGCGAGGAATTGCGGTCACCGCAGAGGTAACCCCCCATCACCTGCTCTTGACAGAGGA
>JABJAO010000060.1 GCA_018666065.1 Microbacteriaceae bacterium
CTACCGAACGACTGATGACACGACGCTAGCGCTGATCAGTGTGGGCTTCGCTGATGGGGTTCCTCGCACCGCGTCGATGAAAGCCGAAGTTGCTCTTGGTGGCCAGACTCACCGCGTCGCCGGACGCATCGCGATGGACCAATTGGTGCTCGATATTGGTGACACCCCAACCACACTGGGTGACGTCGCGACTATTTGGGGACACTCGCCCACGCTTGCCCAGTGGTCAACCTGGTCGCAACGACCCGCAGAGCTCCTCATTTCTCATCTCGCGCCACGGGTGGTGAGGACGTGGGAATAGAGCCTCGCTGTTATGCACAGATTTCGTTGTCCGCTTTTCGCGCCAACGTTCGACACTCCAGAGCAACTCTTGCCGGGGATGCCCGTGTGATGGTTGCAGTGAAGTCTGACGCGTATGGGCACGGAGTCGCCCCGCTCGCGCGCGCCGCGGTTGAGGCCGGGGCTGATGCCCTCGCTGTTCTCGACATTGACCAGGGCGCACAGTTGCGCAGTGATCTGCCCGATGTTCCGCTGCTGTGTTGGTTACACTCCCCCGACAGTGATTTTGGCCTTGCCGCAAAGCAGACGCTCGATGTTGGAATTTCCGGGCTGTGGCAGCTCGAATTGTTGAAAGCCCAAGCACCGGGACTGGGCACCCGTGTTCACCTCAAGATCGACACCGGATTGCACCGAAACGGAGCCTTGGAATCTGATTGGCCAGCGCTTGTGGCGAGAGCTGCAGTGCTGGAGAGGGAAGGACACATCACGGTGGTGGGAATCTGGTCCCACCTGGCAGACACGTCGCTGGAGGAGGACCAACGCTCACTGGAGAAATTCCATGCGGCCGTTGAGGGCGCCAGGAAGGCAGGGCTCACCCCCGAAATCCTGCACATTGCAGCTTCCGCCGCGGCCGCCGATCTTCCCGAGACCCGCCTCGACCTCGTCCGGATAGGGATTATTGCCTACGGCATCACGCCCTTTGATGACAGGTCCGCCGAGGACCTCGGGTTCCATCCGGTGATGAGTGTTCACGCCCGCGTGATCGCGCACTCCGGGGATGGCACCCACGCCGTCCTGGGAATGGGATTTGCCGATGGGCTTCTCCCCCCACTTCGTGATGAGGGCTGGGTCACACACGGCACCCATCGATACAGCATCTCCTCGATGGGCCCCGAGGACATGAGTATCGCGTCCCCCGACGGCGAACCACTCCCCGCTGTGGGCGACATTGTCACGCTGTTTGGCGACCCAGCGGGAGGTTCGCCTCGCGCTGAGGACTGGGCGCGCTGGGCTGACACGATTGGCGACGAGGTCGTTGCCTCACTCGGCGCGTCCGTCGTGAGGAACTTTATCGACGACGAGGGCTAAGGCGCCCGTCAATCAACGTCCGGGCGTTGCGAGCTGCGACCCCTACGCGCTCATGGAAGTCTCCCAGCTGTGCTGTGAGCCCTCTCGAGGCCAGCACCTGCGTCACAATGTCGAGCGTCCAGTGCGGATTGAGTGCCAGAGCCGGGCCGCCGACTTTCGTAGCAAACAGGTTCTCCGCCACAAGTCCCTCAGTTGTGGGCCAGCCCTCTGGCGCATCCTCCAGCGTCATGAGCGTCTGAGCGTCTCCCAGGAGCTCGGTGGTGCCAATCTGGTTGATATATCCAGCACTGGGCCGTCCGCGAAAATCAAGCCCGTGCACTTCACCGGAGAATCGTCCCGCACGATGATCAGCCGTGGAGGGGAAAACACCCGCACCGGGCATCGTCTCACCTTCGGCAGTAATAAGTGCCTCTCCGAGGAGATCCCACCCGGTCCCTACAGCCACCCAGGCAGAACCCGACGCTTTCCAGGAGTGAAAGACGCGCACCAAGGAGATCAAGTCGGTCGCAGCCGGTGCAATCTGTGAGGTAGAACCGCTGCCTACCGTGACAATATCGACCGTTCCCGGGGCGTCCTCCGGGCCGTGAACATCGACAATCGAAACCTCGTGACCCATGTGACGCAACGTTGCTGCGAGGATTTCGGCAGAGGCGCTCGATCCGTTCAGCGACAAGCGCTCGGGCAGAACTCTGGCAATCGAGAACCACTGGGTCATCGCGTCCCCTCCAGTTCCTTGTATCCCGCTAACCGCCGAATCACCATCATCTGCTCATAGTTCACAATGGCCTGCGCGACCACATCCCGCTGTGCAGCCAGGTCCGAGACAGCGATAAGCGCCCGGGCGGCGTCATCGATGACCTCGCCATAGGGAATCCCTCGGTGCTCGAGGAACAGCGCCCACTGCCAGGCTTTTGTCCCACTGATCACATCAACATGGTCCACCGGCCCCAAATCGACGTCATAAATCCAGGAGGGATCAGGCGTTCCCTCATCCACGGCAATCCACACGAGACCTGGACTGTCCGTCATGGCATCGAGGTTCACCTGGAGGCTCGGGAGGTTCTTCATCATCGTGAGACTCAGCTTCGCTCCCCTGTAGACGATGGTTTCGCCTCGCCCGTAAACAGAAGCCCCATCGGTCAGTGCCTGCGCCACGACATCGTGACCCAACACACCATCGACCAGAACGGACGCCACGCCCAGTGCAAGGGTCGCATCCACTGCATAGTGAAGGCCCGGCGCGGGCAGACTCACGGACACTTCCGCCTCGCCCAGGGCAATGCTCGCCTGGGACCCCTCAGCATGGAGCAGGGATGCCACAGGCTCGCTTGTCAGGGAGGCTTCGAGCTCGGCGTGGAGTGGCGCGGGAACGACACCGTGACTGGCGCTCGCCAATGCGTCCTCAGAGACGTCGATATTCTCCACGCGCCCACCGGCCGCTTCAATCTCCGCGCCCAGGGCCACGAGATTGGGGTCTGCCGAATTGACCAGCACCCCCACGGTTGCCCGCCTCGCCAGGTCACGCATCATGCGATAGACGTTTTCGGGCTCGCCAAAACGATTGAGCTGATCAACCTGAAGGTTCGTCAAGACAACCCACTGCGGCGTGATGGAGTCAGCAATTATCCCCCCATACGCTTCGTCCACCTCGAGCACGGCGACATCGGCGGAGAGTCGACCTCGAAGGCTAGCCGCCCCCACGAGTGCTGATGCCAAACCCTGAGGGAGATTGCCTCCTGCTGGATTGGAGAACACGGTGAGCCCGTGAGCGCGCAGCACCGAGGTGATCATCGTGGTCGTGGTGGATTTACCGTTTGAGCCTGTGACAAAGACGATGCCACGAGGAAGAGATTCCAATGTTTCCCGCAAGACCGCGGGTCGCAGTCGCAACAAGACCAGCCCAGGAAAGGCTGACCCTCCCCCTCGCAATCGCGTCACACATCGCACGAATTTCGCGATGACGAAGGCAGGAAGTTTTCCCACGATTCCTACTCGAGGTAGTCGCGAAGAGCCTGCGAGCGGGATGGGTGTCGAAGCTTAGCCATGGTCTTGGACTCTATTTGCCTGATTCGCTCGCGCGTGACACCGAAGGTGTCCCCGATTTGGTCCAGGGTCTTGGGCATCCCATCCCCGAGTCCAAAGCGCATTCTGATGACCCCAGCTTCGCGCTCAGACAGAGAATCAAGAAGCATCTCGAGCTGGCGTTGCAGCATCGTGAATCCCACAGCGTCCGCGGGAACAACTGCCTCGGTGTCCTCAATGAGGTCACCAAACTCGCTGTCGCCATCCTCACCCAAGGGTGTGTGCAGCGAAATGGGCTCACGGCCATACTTTTGGACCTCGACAACCTTTTCCGGTGTCATATCGAGTTCGCGAGCGAGTTCTTCAGGTGTTGGTTCGCGGCCCAAATCCTGCAGCATTTGGCGCTGAACACGGGCAAGCTTGTTGATGACCTCCACCATGTGGACGGGAATACGAATCGTCCGAGCCTGGTCGGCCATCGCGCGGGTAATAGCCTGGCGAATCCACCAGGTCGCGTAGGTGGAGAACTTGAACCCCTTGGTGTAGTCAAACTTCTCCACCGCGCGAATCAGGCCAAGGTTTCCTTCCTGGATCAAATCCAGGAACTGCATTCCCCTACCGGTGTAACGCTTGGCCAGGGACACCACGAGACGAAGGTTGGCACCGAGAAGGTGGTTCTTCGCGCGCTGACCGTCTTTCGCAATTTCGTGAAGCTCACGGGCCAACTTTGTCGTGCGCTGCGCGGCAGTCAGCGTGGACAGTTTCTCCTCTGAGAACAGACCCGCCTCAATCCGCAGGGCCAACTCCACTTCTTGTTCCGCGTTGAGAAGCGCAACCTTACCGATCTGCTTCAAGTAATCCTTGACCGGGTCCGCTGTCGCGCCCGTGATCGTCGTGGAAATTATCGGCGCGTCATCGTCATCAGTGCTGGAGAGGACAAGAGCCCCCTGCGGGAGAACTTCTTTTTCTTTTTCGTCCTCGTCCTCAAGAGACGCTTCCGCGAGTCCGGCCATGACCTCTGCGCCAAGCTTTTCTGCGACGGCGTCGGGTTGTACTTCGCCCCCCGAGTCATCAGCGTTGTCGGCCTTGACGTCATCGACCTCGTCATCATCGTCAAACGCGCCATCCTCAGCAGCGGCTGTGGCTTTCTTGCCCCGGGTCGTTGCCGCGGGTGGGGCGCTCTTGGCGCTCGCAGCCTTCTTTGCGGGGGTTGGAGCAGCTGATGCGGCCGCTGTCTTGGCAGCAGGCTTCTTCGCAGCAGCTTTCGCTGTGGATGCCTTCGGTGCGGATGATTGCGCGGCGGGTTTCTTCGCAGCCGGCTTCGGGGCAGCTGCTTTTGCAACAGGACGCTTCGCGGCTGCGGGCTTAGCTGCCGGCTTTGCGGCGGTCTTGGCAGAAGCGGAAGACTTCGCAGGAGCCGCTTTGGTTGGCGCCTTTGTCGCAGCTGGTTTCTTTGTAGCTGGCTTCTGTCCAGCGGGTTTCTTCTCCGCGGGCTTTTTTACAGCAGGCTTGGGAGCGGCCTTCGAGGCCGGCTTCTTCGCTGCTGGTGCTGATTTCTTGGCTGAAGCTTGTGTGGAAGTGGTCTTTGCGGAGGCTGGAGCCTTCTTCGCTGGAGTCTTGGCGGGTGCTGCGGTCACAGGTGTGGGAGCTGCTTTCTTTTCGGTCTTCGCGGTATTACTGGCGAGGCCTCGCACGCGATCGAGGAACCCTAACTTCTGAGGCTTTTTGCCAGCACCAGCGTCTTTCTGTGTGCTTTGCGCCATGAGCCACCTGCTCCACTGGTTGACGGGCAGTAAGAAAACCCTTGTCAAGTCTCACGTGCGTGATTCCTGCCAGGGCCTTCGCCTCTTAGTATGCCACGCCTGAGCTATTTCGGCTGACGCCTGGCCCCGCGCGCCCTAGATTCCGTCGATAACCTCATCGGGGGAACCGCCCTCGACCCTCTTGGCCAGAAAGTCTTGGAGTTCTTGGGCGATGTCATCGGCATTGGGGATTTCTCCGTCAGCACCCATCAGGGGCGAGGGCAGAGGGTTATCTTCCATGTAGGAGTCATGCCGGGTTTCCAGCGTGTCCACGAGCTTCTGAAGCTCATCGTTGTTGCCCACCTGCTCCGCAATGCCCTGGAGAAAGACCCGTCCAGACTCACGCAACACATCGGTGGGGAAAATCAACCCGGTTGCCTGGCTCACGCTCTGCAGTGCCGCGACAGCAGCGTCGGGAAATTCGGTATCCGCCAGGTAGTGCGGGACGAGAACGACGAAACCAGCCGTCGGGTGCCCCTTTTCCTGGAGACGGAATTCGATGAGGTGCATCAGGGTCCCTGGAACATTGGTGGTGGGACGCCACACCGACAGAGCATCCGTGATGTCCTCACGATTGCCGCTCACGGTGACGCCCAAACTGCGCGTGTGGGGCACTGGCATGGGGATGGCGTGCACCCATGAGCTGCTCTCCACACCCAGATCGTCAATCAAATCCAAAATTGTTTCGCTCACTTGCTCCCACCGGAAATCCGGTTCATAGCCAGAGAGGAAGAGAAACGGGGTCCCCAGTTCGTCCTTCACGAGGTCCAGGCTCAGACGCGGAGGCTCATACGACGTGAGAGATGTTTCTTCAAAGTTGAACATCGGCCTGCGAGCCCGGTAATCGATGAGGAGATCGTTGACGAACGTCCCCACCCGCTGCGTGTCCAACGTGTCAAAGACGTAGCGATTCACCTGGCTCACCGCGCCACCGGCGTCTGCGAATCCGGTCAAGCCAGCGACGAGAGGCAGACCTCGCGGCACGTCGGAAAGCTCCATGGCTTCGCGGAAAATCTCGTCTCGGAACATACGCCCATCGTATCTATCCCGCCGCGAAATCATCGGGAGCTTCGCTGTAGGCGATACTCCATCCACGGCTACGATGGGCCCATGACTTTGCCACAACCACACTTTCTTGACTCTCCCAGCGCGATCAGTGCCGAGGATGTCCTTGTCGTCGGACTTCGCTCCACCGATGATGGGCCACTCGTGCACGCCCCAGGGCTCGGCGCAGCGGAGCTGGACACCTTGACAGCTTTGGCCCGCAGCGTGGACGCAGAGGGCGGGATTGATTCCTGTTGGCGGCAGGGTGCACCCGCAGGGATGAGCGTCTCCAGCGTGCTCTTTACCGGGCTCGGATCAGAGGAGGTAACAGCGGATCGCCTGCGAGAAGCTGCCGGTTTTGCAGCTCTTCAGACCTCCAAGGCACCTCGGCTTGTTGTTGCTTTGGCGGATTCAGGAGACGACCTCAAAGCAGTCGTGGAGGGCACTCTGCTGGGATCTCACCGCACCACGAAGCACGGCAAGCCTGCAACCCAGGCTCCGCCCGAGATTGCATTCCTCGGTCATCTCGAGGACGCACAGGTCCACTACGCCGTGGTCGCGGCAGAAGCAGTGTGGCGAGTGAGAGACCTCGTGACGATGCCCCCTAACTTCCTCAACCCCGCCAGTTTTGTCGAGCAGGTCACCCAGATGGCGCAGGGCAGCTCGATCGAGATTGAGGTCTATGACGAGAAGCGGGTTGCGGCTGAAGGACTTGGCGGGATTAACGCTGTGGGACAGGGTTCTCTCAATCCTCCCCGCCTCATGATCTTGCGATACCAACCCGCACAGCCCACTCGGCATGTTGCGCTCGTGGGCAAGGGCATCACGTTCGATTCCGGAGGACTTTCCCTCAAGGCGCCCAATGCGATGGTGGGCATGAAATACGACATGACGGGCGCTGCAGTCATGGCCGCGTCGACCCTGGCGGCAAGCGCGCTGGGAGGATCCATTGCCGTTACCGCATACCTATGCCTGGCAGAAAATATGCCCAGCGGCAGTGCCTCACGGCCCAACGACGTCATCACCATCAAGGGTGGGAAAACCGTCGAAATTTTGAACACCGACGCTGAAGGCAGGCTGGTTATGGCGGATGGGTTGTCACTCGCCTCCGCGCTGAACCCGGATCTCATTATTGACATTGCGACCCTGACCGGGGCCGCGAGGATTGCCCTGGGAGAGCGCTATGCGGGGCTCATGGGGACTGCAGAGGGTGTCGCGGAGATCGAGGGTGCTGCCGCTACGACGGGTGAGAAGGTGTGGGCGATGCCGCTGCCGAGTGAGCTGCGAGCTCTGCTGAGCTCCGATGTTGCCGATATCGCCAACGCAAAGCCTGGAGAAGTCCTCGGCGGGATGTTGTTGGCCGGTGTCTTCCTGCGGGAGTTCGTGGGCGAGGGTATCCCGTGGGCGCACCTTGACATCGCGGGGCCTGCGAATAATTCTTCGAGCGCTTTTGGCTTCACCCCCAAGGGTGCATCGGGCGCTCTCACCCGCACAATCCTGTCGGTTCTGACGTCCTAACCCAGCCTGCGACCAGGCCAAGAACTGGTAGTAGGCTTAAGCGCTGTTGGAGTCGTGGCTGTGTCACGGGCTGAAAAAAATATGAACCAATGATGAGGGAGTTCGTAACGCGTGGCTGAGCACACTTTTGACCTTGTTGTCCTTGGAGCAGGCTCGGGAGGGTACGCCGCAGCTTTGCGCGCGAGCCAGCTGGGTATGTCGGTAGGGCTCATCGAAAAAGACAAGGTCGGCGGCACCTGCCTGCACGTGGGATGTATCCCCACGAAAGCGCTTCTGCACGCAGCTGAGGTCGCAGATTCTGCCCGTCACTCTGACATGTTCGGCGTGCGTGCAACGCTGGAGGGTGTTGACCTCCCCGCAGTGAACACGTATCGCGATGGAATCGTTGCCTCGAAGCACAAGGGCTTGCAGGGGCTCATCAAGGCCCGAGGCATCACCACTATTGAGGGCACGGGAAAGCTCATCTCACCGACGACGGTAGCCGTGGGAGACGACACGGTCGTGGGAAAGAACGTGATCCTCGCGACAGGCTCCTACCCAAAGTCGCTGCCCGGTCTCGACATCGGCGGACGAATCATCACCTCCGAGCAGGCTTTGCAACTTGATTGGATTCCCAACAAGGTTCTCGTCTTGGGCGGCGGAGTTATCGGGGTTGAATTTGCCAGCGTGTGGCGGTCATTTGGTAGCGAGGTCACCATCATCGAGGGGTTGCCCCGTCTGGTTCCCGCAGAGGATGAATCCATCTCGAAGCAGTTTGAGCGCGCCTACCGCAAGCGCGGGATCAATTTCCACACCGGTGTGAGATTCCAGTCCGCCACGCAGGATGAGACCAGTGTCACCGTGACGTTGGAGGATGGAACAACCGAAACCGCCGATTTGCTCTTGGTCGCCGTGGGGCGGGGCCCCAAGACCGACGGCATGGGCTTTGAGGATGTCGGAGTCACCATGGACCGCGGGTTTGTCCTCACCGACGAGCGGCTTCGGACGAACATCCCCGGTGTCTTCGCCGTGGGCGACATTGTGCCGGGAATTCAGCTCGCGCACCGCGGTTTTCAGCACGGCATCTTCGTCGCGGAAGAGCTCGCCGGACTCAACCCTATGGTCGTCTCAGACCGCAACATCCCTAAGGTCACCTACTCTGAGCCTGAGGTCGCCTCTGTCGGGTATTCCGAGCAGGATGCGAAAGCGGAGTTCGGTGAGGCAGGCGTCGCCGTGTATGACTACAACCTCGCGGGGAATGGCAAGAGCCACATTTTGGAGACCGCCGGTTCGATCAAAGTCATTCGACAGGTGGATGGTCCCATTCTCGGTGTTCACATGATCGGAGCCCGCGTGGGTGAGCTGATCGGTGAAGCGCAAGTCGCCGTCAACTGGGATGCCTACCCCGAGGATGTTGCACCCCTGCTCCACGCCCACCCCACTCAGAACGAAGCGCTCGGTGAAGCGTTCATGGCCATCGCAGGGAAACCCCTGCACGCGATGTAGTCACCCACTACCCCTCTCACAAGGAGAACCTCAACAATGAGTCAAGAAGTAACCCTTCCCGCACTGGGAGAAAGCGTCACCGAAGGAACTGTGACGCGGTGGCTAAAGAATGTCGGTGACAGCGTCGCTGTCGATGAGCCCTTAGTCGAGATTTCGACAGACAAGGTCGACACCGAGATTCCTTCCCCGATCGCAGGCGTGATCGAAGAGATTCTTGTTGCTGAGGATGAGACCGTTGAGGTTGGCGCGGTACTGGTCAGGATTGGTGACGGTAGCGGTGCTGCCCCCGCAGCGGAAGCTCCCGCCTCGGCTCCTGGTGAGCCTGTAGTTGCGCCTCCCGCGCCCGAGCCTGCCGCGGCACCCGTCGAAGCACCTCCCGTGGCCGCCGCTCCCCCTGTGACTCCACCGGTTGCGGCACCCCCGGTTGTCGCACCTCCCGTCGCTGCACCTGCTGCAGCTCCAGCTGCTCCCGCAGTGGCGCCCCCAGCGCCTGCTGCCTCACCACTGCCTCAGCCCATCCCCAGTGGCTCACGCTCAATGCCCTACGTCACTCCCATCGTTCGTAAGCTCGCCAATGACCACGGTGTCGACGTGAACACGGTGTCAGGAAGCGGCGTGGGGGGACGAATCCGCAAGGAAGACGTCCTCGCCAAGGCCAGCGGCGGTAGTGCTCCAGCTCCGGCAGCAGCCCCCACCGTTGTGGAAGCTTCCGCTCTGCGTGGCACGACTGTGCCGATGAGCCGTCTGCGCAAGGTGATTGCGGAGCGCGCTGTTGCCTCCATGCAGCAGACAGCACAACTGACCAGTGTGGTCGAGGTCGACGTGACCGAGGTTGCTGAGCTTCGAAACGCGGTGAAGGAACAGTTCCACCAGGCAACGGGCGTGAAGCTGAGCTTCCTGCCATTTTTCGTGAAGGCCGCAGCCGAGGCACTCCGAGTGTTCCCCATCGTGAACGCTGTGGTGGATGGTGAGAGCATCATCTATCCAGCAGCAGAGAATATTTCTATCGCAGTGGACACCGAACGAGGGCTGCTCACGCCTGTGCTCAAGAACTCGGGTGAGAAGAACATTGCCGGCATCGCCAAGGAAATTGCGGACCTCGCTGAGCGGACCCGCACCAACCAACTGAGCCCTGACGAGCTCGCGGGGGGGACCTTCACGGTCACCAACACCGGCTCGAGGGGTGCGCTGTTTGACACTCCCGTCGTGTTCTTGCCTCAGGTGGCAATCCTCGGCACCGGAATCGTGCAGAAGAAGCCCGTCGTGGTGACCCACAATGGTGACGATTCGATTGCCATCCGTCAGACCGTGTTTCTTGCGCTGTCCTATGACCACCGCATTGTTGATGGCGCAGACGCGGCCCGGTTCCTCACCATGGTCAAAGATCGCCTCGAAGCGGGCGATTTTGACGCGGACCTCGGTATCTAGCACTCCATTCCCCACCCAAGGAGACGACAGCTATGGCAAAGAAAGACTCCTCCGCGAAGGAGCCAGGTCGCATCAAGCAGCTGTGGCAGATTTTCAATCTGACCCGCGAAACCGACAAGGCTCTTGTTCCGCTGCTCATCCTGACCCTTGTCCTGCCTATTGTGGCGGGCGTGGTCGCCGCCATGCTCATCTCCGGCGGCAGCATTTTGACCCTCATTCTCTACATCACCACGGGTATCTTGCTCTCGGTATTGCTCACACTGGTGGTCTTGGGTCAAAGGGCTGAGCGCACCGCATATCAGCAGATCTCAGGCCAACCGGGAGCTGTTGGTGCAGTCCTGCGTAGCGCGTTGCGCCGCGCATGGCAGGCCAGCGAATTTCCTGTGGCGGTGAATCCCAGAACCCAGGAGGCGGTCTATCGCGCCGTGGGCAGGCCGGGAGTCGTGTTGATCGCCGAGGGTTCCAAAACCAAGACCAGAAAGATGCTGGAAGACGAGCGTCGCGCCGTGTTGCGTGCGGTGCCCGAGATTCCTGTCCACTTTGTCTACGTGGGACCAGACTCCGACTCCACTCCCCTGCACAAGCTCAACAAGACGCTCAAGTCCTTCAAGAACTCTCTGCGAAAAGGCGAAGTGCTC
>JABJAO010000032.1 GCA_018666065.1 Microbacteriaceae bacterium
ATGCGCTCCAGGGTGGCGCCAATATCAAGAATTGATTTCACTCCGGCGGACACCACCGTGATGGGTGTCGTGGCCAACACGGGAATATCCGCAGACTCATCGAACGAGTCTGATGCTCCTCGGTGCACACCACCCAAGCCCCCCGTGGCGAACACCCGGACTCCGGCCATGGCAGCCAGGTACGCAGTGGAGGCCACTGTGGTTGCACCCGAGATCCCGGTTCCCGCGACAATCGGAAGGTCCCGCACGCTGGCCTTGGCAATATCCTGCGTCGCAATCAGCTCGAGCTCCGTCGCGCTCAATCCCACGGTCGGAATACCGGCAATCACCGCAACCGTCGCCGGAATGGCACCTGCATCGCGAATCTGGTTTTCAAACCGAAGGGCCGCAACCAGGTTGTCCGGTCGCGGAAGGCCGTGGGCAATGATTGTCGACTCCAGGGCAACAACGGGCCTGTTATGGGCCAGTGCTTCCTGGACTTCCTCAGAGATGCGCAGAATACTCACCCGTCTAGCGTATTGGCCTTCAGCTCCGTGCCCGTGTGCATATACCCCCTGGGGTATAGTGAGAGAATGCGTGATGGGACAGCTGAGAAGTTTGATTTCGGTGAGAAGGTCGAGGGAATCGATATCCCCGTCGTCAACGAGAGGGCCGTGAGAGCCTCCGCTGGGATCTTGTTCCTGCTCGGCTTTAGCGCGGTGTCCTCCGCGTTCTTCACCGGGGACTTCCAACCAGTTCGCGGCTTCGCCATACTCTTCCTCATCGACATGGGTATCCGGATTGGCCTCGACCACCGCTTCGCCCCCTCCATGGTGCTGGGCGCTCTCATCGTGCGCCGTCAACGACCCGAATGGGTGGGAGCAGCACAAAAAAGAGTCGCGTGGTCGCTCGGATTTGGCATGGCCAGTGTTGCCTGCCTGGGAATGGGGTTCCTCGGCCTCCAGAACGAATGGATGTTGCTCTTCTGCAGCGTCTGTCTCAGCCTGATGTTTCTCGAGACTGCGTTTGGGATCTGTGTCGGCTGCGAGCTCTATCGAGTCTTCGCGAAAGACAAGGCCCAGCTGTGCCCCGGAGACGTGTGCACCTACACCCCACCCACGCGGCGCTCACTGTTTAGCCAGGAGCCCAGGCTTCTGGATCACCGCCACTAAAGCTGGCTTCTGATAGCCCACAGATCAGGAAATACCGGGTTGAACAAGGTGGACGCGAGATAGCCCACACCGGATGAGCCGCCGCTGCCGGGCTTGCGGCCAATCGTCCGCTCCACCATCTTGACGTGACGGTATCGCCATTCCCCCAGCCCCTCGTCGAGGTCAACGAGCGCTTCGCAAACCAGGCTTGATTCAGGATCGCTGTGGTGGAGAGTCACGAGGACCGCTTGGACATCCTCGCGCGGCTCCCAAGGAGTCGTGACATCCCGAGTCAGCGCGTCAGCGGGCATAGCGTGTCCGCGCTGGTTGCAATAGCGCATGGCAGAATCCCAAACACTGGGCCTCGACATCGCTGCCTCAACCCTCACGCGGGCAGATGACCCGGGAACCAGGTGTTCAGCCATTTTCATGCCACTTCCCTGGGCGGCATCCGCGCCTGCGTGGTCCCGTCGTCCCAACACGGCCTCGAGCTCACGGAACTGAGCGGACTGGAAGCCACTGGCGGAGGAGAGTCGTGCGCGGAAAGACCGAAACTGCAGCGGGGTCATGGTCTCCAGCACATCTATCTGCTGGACACAGGTCTTCATGATGCTTCTCACCCGACCCAGTAGGGCAAGGCAACGGTGTGTGTCGCCCGCCTCGAGGGCTGGCTGGAGCGCTGCGAGCTCGTGCAGAATCTGCTGGAACCACAGTTCATAGACCTGGTGGATGGTGATGAACAGAAGTTCATCGTGCTCGGGGCCATCGGAGAGTGGTTGCTGCAGGGAGAGCAACTCGTCCACTTTCAGATAGGTCGTATACGTGACTGCTTTATCGTGATCGGCACCGGGCATTAGGTCACCCTACTTGTCTCGGGCTTTGCGTCTCTATACGCGCCAGTTTCCATAAGAGTCCGCAACCGATCAAAACCATCCCACACCTCGACAAACGATGTCGGCAGTGGAGACATCGCCAAACGAATCGCATCGGGCTGGCGATAGTCAGGCACCACATTGGCAATCTGCCGAAGAGCGAGAGCAATCTGAGCTGCTTCCGGGTGGCGAATAATGATGTGGCCACCGCGATGATGGGCATCCCGCGGTGTTCCCAGTGTGAATCCGTGAGGGACCAACCACTGATCCACCAGGGCGATCATGAGCTGTGTTCCCAGCGCCGCTTTCGCTTCAATCGCGCGAATCCCCGCCCGGCTGATCATCTCGTAGCTGGCCGTGACGGCCCGAATCCCGACAATGGAGGGGCTTGCAATCTGGAACCCTCGGATTCCCGCGGCTTTCTCAAACCATGGACCCATCACGAATTGGTCTTCTTGGGCAAACCAGCCCCTAATGGGAACCTGCAGCTCGTCTTGAATCTCAGTGCGGACAAATAACCACGCGGGGGAACCGGGTCCAGAGTTGCCGTATTTGTAGGTGCACCCGACCGCGAGGTTGATGCCGTTGCCATCAAAATCGAGGTCGATGGCACCACCAGCGTGAGAACAGTCCCACAGCATGTGGGCACCCACGTCGCTCACCGCGCGCTGGATTTCGGCAAGCTCGGAGCGCGCGCCCGAGCGATAGTTGATCGCCTGCAGCGTCACCAGCGCAACGTCGTTCGACAGATAGGGGGCAAGCGCGGCCGCTGTCACCCGCTCGTGCTCGCTCTTGACCGTCACCGCGCCAGGACCTCCTTGGCCATCGGTGTCCAGGGTGATGAGGTTGAGACCCAGGTGGCTCGTGATGCCCTCCAGGATGTAGCGGTCCGTCGGGAAGTTGGCCGAATCAATAATCACGGTCTTCCGACCTGGCCTGGAGGCAATAGCAGCGAGGGCGAGTTGGTAAAAGTTCACCGACGTCGTGTCACACACGAGTGTCTGGCCTGGGCCCGCGCCCAGGGTGGCTGCAGCGAGGAGGTCTCCTGCCACCTGGGCTTCATCAATCCAATGCCCCCAGCCAGCGACCAGCTCGGTGCCCCACTCATCTTGGAGGAATGAGGCCACAGAGGCCTGTGTCGCCAGCGGAAGCTTGCCTAAGGAGTTGCCATCGAGGTAGCACTGTTCGGCGTCGGCGTGGAAAAACTCGGCGCGAAAACTCGCCAGAGGGTCGCTCGCATCGAGTGCTTCAGCGGTAGATCGTGCTGTGGGAACTCCGGGTAGGTCCTGTGACATCTGCCCAGACTATCTTCGGTCTGGGGCTATCCGAACTTGCCCGAAACGTAGTCTTCTGTGGCTTTGACCGATGGGTTAGAGAACATGTTGTCCGTCTTGTCATACTCAATGAGCTTCCCGGGCATCCCTGTCCCGGCAATGTTGAAAAACGCCGTCATGTCGCTCACACGACTGGCTTGCTGCATATTGTGCGTAACAATCACAATCGTGTACTGAGACTTGAGCTCCTCGATGAGGTCCTCAATCGCCAGAGTCGAAATCGGGTCCAACGCCGAGCAAGGCTCGTCCATCAAGATGACTTCGGGCTCCACGGCAATCGCGCGCGCAATACAGAGACGCTGCTGCTGGCCACCGGAAATGCCGGAGCCTGGCTTGTCGAGTCGGTCCTTGACCTCTTCCCACAGGTTCGCTCCGCGCAGAGATTTCTCCACAAGATCATCTGCATCGCTCTTCGAAATCCGACGGTTATTGAGTTTGACACCGGCCAGCACGTTGTCCCGGATGGACATTGTGGGGAACGGGTTCGGACGCTGGAAGACCATGCCCACCTGACGCCGAACCAGGACGGGGTCAACACCTGCGTCATAGAGGTTGTTCCCATCGACGAGTACTTCACCATCCACATAGGCACCAGGAATCACCTCGTGCATGCGGTTCAGGGTTCGAATCAGGGTGGACTTTCCGCACCCGGAGGGGCCGATGAAGGCGGTCACACTGCGGGGCTCGATGTTCATGCTCACGCCTTCGACGGCGAGGAACTTGCCGTAATAGACGTTGAGGTCTTTGATTTCAATTCGCATGGACATGAGATTCCCTTGTGCTTTCCTATCGGCTCGTCTTGGGGGCAAAGAATCGTGCAATGAGTCGCGCTCCAATATTCAGGACCATGACAATCAGGATGAGCGTCAGCGCGCCCGCCCACGCCCTATCCAGATAGGCCTCGGGATTGGAACCCTGCGCCACATAGGAGTAGTAGACGAAGTTGGGCAAACTCTGCATTCGGTCTTGGAAGAGATTGAAGTTGAAGTCGTTGGAGAAACCAGCGGCGATAAGAAGTGGCGCAGTTTCTCCGATCACACGAGCAATGGCCAGCATCACTCCCGTGGTGATTCCGGCAATCGAGGTGGGAAGTACGACTTTCAAAATCGTGAGCCATTTCGGGACTCCCAGAGCAAAGGACGCTTCTCGCAACTCGTTGGGAACCAAGCGCAGCATTTCCTCGCTCGAGCGCACCACGATGGGAATCATCAACACGGTCAGAGCGGCCGACCCTGACACCCCCACACGGGTTCCCGGGCCCAGCAGAATCTCAAAGAGCGAGTACGCGAAAAGCCCAGCGACGATGGAGGGGATTCCGGTCATCACATCGACAAAGAAAGTGATCCAGCGGGTGAGTCTCTTCCCGGCCCCGTACTCGACAATGTAAATCGAGGTCAACAAGCCAATGGGCACCGAAATTGCCCCGGCGGTCAACGTCATGATCAGCGTCCCGATCATGGCGTGCGCGGCACCACCGCCCTCGCCGACGACATTGCGCATCGACAGGGTGAAGAAATCGGCATCAAAGCGGACAAGTCCATTGGTGAGCACCGTGATCACCAAAGAAATCAGCGGCGTGAGCGCAACCAGGAACGCAAACGACACCAGAAGGGAGGCAAGCCGGTCAACGGCACGTCGGCGCCCCTCCACGCGGTAGGAAACGCCCCACAAGAGCACGGCAAAAATTGCAATCGCCGCGAGGACAACAACGATCAGATTGACCTCGTACTCGGCATCAGCCGGTCGAAACGCAGAAAAAAGTGCCCAGGACAGTGCGAGCGAGGTCAGCAGGATCACACCGGGGACATAGCCCTGGAGCTTCCCCGACGCGAACGCGTTGGAAGACCGCTGGGCCAGTGGACTCGTCAGGGTCATTAGTTTGCCCCCGAGAAATCTGCTCGACGGTTCACAATCCACCGCGCAATGGAGTTCACAACCAAGGTGATGGCAAACAGCACCAGCCCTGATGCAATCAGCGCGTTCACGTTGAGTCCGTAGGCCTCAGGGAAGCTCAACGCAACGTTGGCCGCAATTGTTGAGGGGTTACCCGAACTAATCAGGTTCACCGTGACAATGCCCGTTGCCGAAAGGACCATTGCAACGGCGAGGGTTTCTCCCAGGGCTCGACCCAAGCCCAACATCGCAGCCGAGATGATGCCACCACGCCCGACCGGGAGAACAACAGTGCGAATCATTTCCCACTTGGTGGAACCCAGAGCGAGTGACGCCTCCTCATAGAGCACCGGTGTCTGAAGGAAGACCTCCCGCGAGACCGCGGTAATGATGGGCAAGACCATCACGGCCAACACAATCGCAGCCGTGAGAATCGTGCGGCCTGTCCCGGAGGCGGGACCTGCAAAAAAAGGAATGAAGCTGAGGTTTTCGGCCAGCCACGTGTACGAGGGCTGAAGTGCCGGTGCCAGTACAGCACCACCCCACAGCCCGTACACGACAGAGGGCACTGCGGCCAGAAGGTCCAGCAAATACCCGAGAGGTTCTGCGATGCGGCGCGGTGCGTAGTGAGAAATAAAGAGCGCCACTCCGATGGCCAACGGAAAGGCAATCAGAAGAGCTAGCGCGGCGGCCCACAGCGTTCCAAACACCAACGGTCCAACCCATTGCCAGAAATTGTCTCCGTCGAAAAGACCAATCTCGGCCGGGTCGGCCACAATCGCAGGGAAACCTTCAGCCAGGAGAAATGCCGAAACGGCGGCCAAGATGAGCAATATAAAGGACCCGGCACCGCGTGCTGATCCGGAGAAGATTCTGTCTCCGCGACGCTCTGTGACCTTCTGACGACGAGCCCTGATATCTGATTCGATACCTGGGTCTTTCGCCATCGCGGTCTGCCTCGAATCCAACTCTAGGAAATGCTTATTCGTGGAGGTCTCGTCAAAAGTAAATGCTCAGTATTTGCGAGTGTAGAGGAGTGGTGGCCCAGGGACGAAACCCTGGGCCACCACCCTTCGTGCATTACTTGATTGTTGCGAGGATGGCTTCTGCCGCGGCGCGAGTAGCAGCCGAGACAGGGGCGTTGCCGGCGTTGGCCTGAGCGGCCAGCTGACCTTCTTCGCTCATCACATAGGAGACATAGCCCTTGACGAGCTCAACGACGCTGTCATCCTGGTAATCGTTGCATCCAATGAGGTAGCTCACGAGAACGATGGGGTAGGTACCCGATGCCTCGGTAGCGCGGTCAAGCTCAATGGCGAGGTCGTTCTCTCCACGCTCGCCGGGGTTAGCGGCGGGCGAAGCGTCGACGATCTTGGCAGCGGCTTCTGCGCTGTAGGGCACGTACTCAGCGCCAACCTTGACGGACACGACACCGAGGGATCCGGCACGAGAAGCATCGGCGTACCCGATGGTTCCGGTTCCGTTGGTGACTGCATCCACAACACCGGAGGTCTGAGGTGCACCCTCGCCGCCCCACTCTTCAGCAGGCCATGCCTCGAAGGAACCAGCGTTCTCTCCACCGACGAGCCAGTAGTCAGGCGAAGCCTTGGACATGTAGTCCGTGAAGTTCGCGGTCGTACCCGATTCGTCGGAGCGGTGGACAGCGGTGATTGCCAGGTCAGGCAACTCAACGCCAGCGTTCTGGTCTGCAATCGCTGCGTCGCTCCAGTTGGTGATTTCACCGGTGAAGATCTGAGCAAGGGTGTCAGCATCGAGGTTCAACGTTGGGATGCCCTCGAGGTTGAAAATGACGGCGATAGGGGAGATGTAAGCGGGGATCTCCCAGATGCCAGCGTCTGCGACACAGGAACCGAAGTTGCCTTCAGCGATCTCGTCGACCTTGAATGCGCGGTCAGAACCAGCGAACGAGGAGGCTCCACTCTGGAAGGTCTCGCGTCCACCACCGGAACCGATGGGGTCGTAGGTGACGGTGACATCGGGGTTTGCGGTCTGGAAACCAGCGACCCATGCCTCCTGAGCGGCACCCTGAGAGGATGCACCGGCGCCAATCAATGTTCCACTGAGCGAGGAAGCCTCTTCGGTGGTGGTGGTAGCTGCTGTGGTCTCGTCAGCTGCAGGCTCTGCGTCGGTGGCACATGCGGAAAGCACAAATGCTGCCGAAGCGAAGAGTGCAACGCCTGCGAGACGTTGTGAACGAGTGATCATTGTTGTTTTACCCATCCTTGGTTTTCTCGGAAAGTGTTACCTGGCACTGTCGTGCTGAGAACACTGTCGCGAGAGGAGGTGACTGGGGCGCTGATATCGCGTGAACAGAAGGTAAACATTTTGCAGGGACCGACTCTGTGGCAAAGTTCTTCGTGTGACCCAGCGCATGCGTGTAATAACCCTGACTCCCGCCCCGGCCATTGACCGGACCTACCAGCTGGCGTCTTTTGCCGTTGGCGACGTCCATCGTGCGCTCGGGGTCCGATCAGAATTAGCAGGAAAAGGTGTCAATGTCTCTCGGGGGATGGCCGTCGGCGGGGTCTCTTCCCTCGCCGTTGTCCCTCTCTCGAGAGCCGACGTGCCCAGCGTGAGCGGCGACCCCATGATCCACCCCTCACCCATCGATGCACCTCTCCGGGTCAACATCACAGTGGTCGAAGAGGGTGGGCGAACTACAAAAATTAATGAAATCCCGCCCGCGCTTTCTCACCCCGAGTGGTCTGCTCTGGTTACCTCCACCCTGGACTTGGCACACCAGCACGAGGCGGAATGGATTCTGCTCGCCGGGACGATCCCTCGCCATACCGATGGCAGTGAGATTGTGGTGGGGCCGCTCTTCGAAGAAGCTCACAGCCGGGGAATTCACATTGGTCTCGACACCTCTGGTTCCGCCCTGGCCTCACTGGCGCGCTCTGGGTACCCGGATTTCATCAAACCCAACGCTCCTGAACTCGCGGAATGCGTGGGCCGATCTCTGCACACCCTCGGAGACGTCGTTGACGCGGCGATCGAGGTAAAGGGGTGGGGAGTCACCAACGTTCTGGTGTCACTCGGCGCGGACGGCATTGTGGGGGTATCCGATCGCGGGACTGTCCACGCCTCGAGTGGACCGGTTTCGGTTCGCAACACGATTGGAGCTGGTGATGCCAGCGTTGCTGGCTTCCTCTCACACCTGGTGTCTCATCCCACAGACTTTGCTGGCGCCGTAGGGATGGGAGTTGCGTGGGGTGCACAGAAAGTCCAAGAAGTGAGTTCCCATTTGCAGAACCTAGAAGGGCTCCCTAAAGTCCACGTCACCGAGAACCCTGATCGATCTCGTGTCCTCGAGGAACAGGGTGTTGTCTGAACCTTAAGCCACTGAATTATGGTTTTCTGTGGTTTTGGTTGTTGATATGTGTGGTTTTGTGTTACTTTCCTGTCAGGTGATTCATAGAAACCTGAAGGACAACACTGATGTTGGCAGAAGAACGGCGACTCCTGATCGTCGACTGGACCCGAAAAGAGGGTCGTCTCAACGCCGCTGAAACTGCCGCCAAACTCCACGTTGCCACGGAAACTGTCCGCCGAGACCTCGACGTCCTGCAAAGGCGAGGTGCGCTGCGCAAGGTGCACGGCGGGGCAATCGCGATGGAGCGCTTTGCTCACGAGTACACGATTCCAGAGCGCCACAGTCTCAACCCTGAGGAAAAGAAGCGCATCGCTGACACCGCAGCGGAGTACATCCCGGACGAGGGATGCATCTTCGTGGATGGTGGAACGACGACCGAATTCCTCGCCCCTGCTCTGCGAAACCGACCTGAGCTTCTTGTCGTGACCAACAGCGTCATGCTCGTATCCCAGATTGCCGATAGCTCAACCAAGACCTACATGCTCTCCGGCCGGGTGCGTCCCACGACTCTGAGTTCGGTGGGGGCCCGCACGGTGGAAGATCTCAGCCAGCTCAACGCGGTCGTCGCTTTTGTCGGGGCTAACGGAATTTCTCAGAACTTCAGCATCACTGCCTTCGACACTGACGAGGCATTGGTGAAGAAAGTTTTCATGGCGAACTCGGCGGAAAAGATTCTCCTGGCCGATAACAGCAAGTTTGGCTCGAGCTACCCCGCCACATTTGGCACTCCCGCAGATTTTGATCGACTTGTCACCGACCTGGGAACGGACACCTCGTATATCGAGGGTTTCACCCAACGCGGTGTGGAAGTGGTGGTCGCATGATCCGCCACGAATTAGGTTTCGTCGCCAGCCCTGGCGGCGGAAGTGCACGAGAAGCCAGAGGGGGCCGCTTTCTTCTCCCTTGCGGCACCCGCTGGCAACTCGCGCAAAGAATACAACCTGTCGAAGGAAGGTAGTACCAATGAGTGATTTCATTCCTTCTGGTGCGGACGGCCAAGGCGGCTGGCGCGCTGGATTGCAGAAGCTCGGCGGAAACCTCGCGGGAATGGTGATTCCGAACATCGGAGCCTTCATTGCCTGGGGTCTGCTGACAGCTCTGTTTATTCCCACGGGATGGCTGCCGAACGAGAACTTCTCGTCGATGGTCGGTCCTATGATTCTGAACCTGCTTCCGATTCTTATCGGATACACGGGTGGTCGAATCGTTCACGGTCAGCGCGGTGCGGTGATTGGTTCGGTTGCAACCGTCGGTGTGATTGTGGGAACAGATATCCCCATGTTCCTCGGCGCCATGATTATTGGTCCGCTGATGGCATGGATCCTCAAGTACATCGACAAGGTACTTGACCCCATCACCCCTCCCGGCTTCGAAATGCTTATCGGCAACTTCTCGCTGGGTATTGCCGGAATGCTCGGCGCCATGCTTGGCTACTTGGGAATTGGCCCAATCGTCTCGGCAATTACCAACGTGCTCGGTGGCGGCGTCAGCTGGCTCGTGGACAACTCGCTTCTGCCTGTCGCATCAGTGCTGATTGAGCCGGCGAAGATCCTGTTCATGAACAACGCTATTAACCACGGTGTTCTGGGACCACTCGGTGTGATTCAGGCTGAAGAGACTGGCCAGTCCATTCTCTTCATGCTCGAAACCAACCCCGGACCCGGCCTTGGAATCCTGCTCGCCTTCTGGCTTGCTGGTCCCAAGCTTCTCCGTGGTTCTGCTCCCGGTGCCATCATCATCCACTTCCTCGGTGGAATCCATGAAATCTACTTCCCCTACGTGTTGCTGAAGCCTCAGGTTGTCCTGGGTGCAATTGTCGGTGGCGCTGTAGGTGTCGCAACCTTCATGGTGACCGGCGTCGGACTGGTAGCAACACCATCGCCCGGATCGATCTTTGCCTACCTGGCAGTGACCCCTCCCGGTAACCACCTTGGTGTGCTTCTTGGCATCGTTCTCTCCGCAGCTGCGTCCTTCGTTGTGTCGTGGTTCATCCTCAAGCTCTCGAAGGTTGACTCCTCCGAGGCAGAGTTTGACGCCGCCAAGCAGCGCAGCAAAGAGATGAAGGCTGGCAAGTAGCCATGGCCTCAGTATCGGCGAGTGACGTCAAGCAAATTGTTGTTGCCTGCGAAGCAGGCATGGGCTCCAGCGTTATGGTGGCCCGGCAATTGGCAAAACAACTCAAGAGCGAAGGCATCACCGTGGTTCACGCCCCGGTGAACCAGCTGGCAGAAACACCGCACGAGATCGTGCTTGTTCACCGTGGCCTCAGCGCCAGGGCAAAGCAAGCCGTTCCCGATTCGGTAGTGATCATCTTTGACATGTTCTTAGG
>JABJAO010000039.1 GCA_018666065.1 Microbacteriaceae bacterium
CCCAGTATCCGGCAGTGGCGAGTGGTGAAGACTGGTTTGAAGGAACCGTAGTCGACGCCTCGGCTGTTATGCCAAGCAAGGGTTTGACTCTGGAGGGGATTCTGCAGCCCGCCAACTAGGGGTGCGGAAAGAGCGCGGGGTACCTCAAACGTGGTTGGGGATACAGTCCGTTGAGGGCAATGGGGGGACGTTCACCGTTGCGGGTTCCACCACCGATGAGGCTGGGGAAACGCTGGCGTTTACTCGGGATGCTCCGGTGACTTTCAGTGGTGAGGGTTTCATGCCGGGAACCAGGGCAGATGTGTGGTTGTTCTCTGACCCGACGCTTCTGGGAACGGTCGATATCGCAGCGGATGGCACCTTCAGTGCGAACTTTGCCGTGGATAGCAATTTTGTTCCTACAGGCGATCACACCCTACAAATTCAGGGTGTGGGCGATGATGGCTTCGTCAGGGCCGCCAACTTGGGTGTTGTGGTCAATGACACGGCGAGCACACCGGTTATTCCAGCGATTGAGGATCCCTTCGGTGGGGCGCCCATCATCTTCATAGCGATTTCCCTCGGGGGACTGCTGGTATTGATGGGTGTGATGGTTGCTCTTCGCCGCCGGCAACGATCCGCCGGGCGATTGGCGCCAGCCTCCTAGGGCTTTTCTTCCCAGTTCATCTCCGCCAGGAGAGCCGCCCTGCGCGACTCTCCTGGCGGGTTGAAAATCACGGGAGTGGTGGGCGCGCAATCAACGCAGGTCCGGCGAGCGAGAATGCCCCCGCTGCATAGGGCATGAGCGTCGTGGAACCAGGCGCCAGGGTGTGGTGCTCGCCACTGTCCATCGTCAGGTTCACCGACGCATCCAGTCCAATCACAATGCCAAAACCGGCAGGGAATTCCTGTGGCGCGTCTACTTTGTCGAGACGGAAGAACTGTCCTGCCTCGTCAGGCAGGACGTTTGCGCTCTGGACACCCCGTCGAATCAGAGCTTCGACATCGGCTCCTGATCGCGCCGTGGACTCCACCGCCGTGAGGGCTAGTTCGAATCCAAGATCCAAGTGACCATCTTTGACGCCGTCGAGGTCAAAACCTTCCCACTCGAGAAGGATTGACAGGTCCTCCGGCTCTTGAACTTCAGCGAGCAGGATTCCCTCGCCAATCGCGTGCAGCACCCCGTGGGGCACGAAAACGCAGTCACCCGCGTTGACCGTGATCTCGTGCATCAGCGAGAGCAACGTGCTGATGTCTTGGGTATCGACCAACTCGCGAAGCTCGGTGGCAGTGAGGTCGCGGGTGAGAGATAGATAGACGGTCCCGGGAGTCAAGATGTACCAGGCCTCTGCCTTGCCATGCAGGGTTGATACATGAGTCTGGGCGAACTCTCCGTCAGGGTGGGCGTGCACGGGGAGCCGTTGTCCGGCATCGAGGAGTTTCACGAGAAGCATGCAGTCATCGCCGTAGCGCGCGACGTGCTCCGGGCCAAGCCATTCACGAGGTTCACTGGCGATGGCGTCGGCAAGCAGGCGACCATCATCCAGTCGCGTCATACCGATAGGTGCGTGGCCTCGCACACTCGTCGTTGAGCCCACCCAGTCCTCGGGGGTGTTGGGTTGCGGCTCTCCGCCACCTCGGAACTCGGCGATGCGGGCACCACCCTTGTAAAACCTTGCCGGTGGTTGGTTTGCGGGGAGCAAAATGGGTTTCATGGGTTCCTCTCAGGCCGTGACGGTGACAATGCTCGAAACAGAAGAATCCAGCGCGGACACGTTCTCGGGGCTTGGTCGCACACCACTCATGACGGCAGCAGAGCAGGCCACTGCGAGGGCTATGGCCTGCTCGGGGCTCGCGCCCTGAGTGAGTCCAAACAGAAGGCCCGCTGTGCTGGCATCGCCGGCACCATTGGTGGTTACAGGGTTTTTCACATCCAGGGGTCCTGTGGTGAGCGAGCGCTCGGCCCAGGTATCTGCACGGGGGGCAAGAACCTGCCCTCCGGCACGAAAGCGCTCTGCGGAGGCAGTTCTCAGATGCAGTCCGTGCTGGCCAGCTGAAATGGCGACGACGGCAACGCCATCGGCCAACATCCGATCGGCCAGGCGATCGACGAGTTCTGGTGAGTATTCTTCCTCGATTCCAAGAGCTGAGGTGAGGTCATCCAGGCTGGGAGTGGCGATATCGGTGTGCGCAAAGATTGACGACAGAATCGCATCCCAGTTCAGCGCGCCCACCGGGGAGTGCGGGTCAACCACTGCAAGGTCAACGGACGTGGTGACGCCGGCAGAGCGTGCCCGGGCAAAGAGGTCGTGCAGCGTGCGACCGTCGTAATCGAGAATCCCGGGGAGCAGAGGCGGATACCCGATGTGCAGAAGGCTGTGGCCGGCAGTATCGACTGCGGAGCCATCAAAATCGGCATTGGCACCCGTGTGATGCCAGAAGGTTCGATCAGTTCCGCTCTGCTCGATGACCAGGCTGTAAGAGGTGGCCAGGCTCGGGGACATGGACAACTGGGGATTCGTGAAGCCCTCGGCGGAAAGTTTTGACAGCAACAGGGAGCCCAATTCGTCATCGCCCACTGTCGCGTAGGGGACAACGTGGGCGCCAAGGGCCGCCAGAGCTCCACCGGTGTTTGCGACGCAACCACCCAGAGTTATCGCCAGGGGGCCAACCTCTATCAGCGAACCCGGATCAATGCGAGCTTTCTCGGTCAAGAGCGGCGCGATGTCCAGACACAGGTGGCCTGCGACGGCGATCGAATGCACGCTCGTTCCTCTCACCTGGGCGACACGGAGCGGGTTCCCTAGCTCGGCTAGACAACGTTATCCCAGCGCAGATACTCTGACACACACAACGCCCGAAGCACACAACGGTGGCGAGAACGCCCCAAGGAGTCGTCAACGACATGTCACAGTTCCGCCTCAATAGGCTCTTCAATCCAGATTCGGGAAGGGCACTCGATGTTGCCGTCGACCATGGCTTCTTCGGCGAGTCATCCTTCATCTCAGGCATCGAAGATATGGACGCGGTCATTACGACGCTGATTGGCGCTAACCCTGATGCAGTGCAGCTGACGCTTGGACAGGCGCGAATCCTTCAGCGAGTTCCCGGCAAACAGAAGCCAGCCCTTGTGTTGCGCACAGACGTGGCAAACGTCTACGGCAACCCCCTCGACGCACACATCTTTAGCCACCACCTTCCCTATGCGATCGAAGAGGCAGTGCGCCTCGATGCTGTTGCGGTGTGTGCGAACCTGATGCATCTGCCGGGTCGGCCCGAGATTCGAGAAGCCAACATTCAATCCATCATGGCGCTGCGCGAGCAGGCCACACGCTTCGGTATGCCTCTCATGATTGAACCTCTGGTCATGCAAGACAACGTGAAGGCTGGTGGCGGGTACATGGTCGATGGCGACACCGACAAAATCGTCACGCTCGTGCGCCAAGCCAAAGAGTTGGGCGCTGACCTGATCAAGGCTGACCCGACCGACAACGTTGCGGACTACTCACGCGTCATCACGGTTGCCGGTGATGTGCCGGTCTTGGTGCGCGGAGGGGGGCGTGTCGATGACCGCACACTTCTTGAGCGAACGGTTGCAGTGCTGGATCAGGGTGCTAGCGGCATCGTTTATGGACGAAACATCGTCCAGCACCCGAATCCTGCCGGGATAACCGCCGCGTTGATGGCGGTGCTGCATAAGGGAGCGAGTGCGGATGAGGCTCTGGCGATGATTGACGAGACACACGCTTGAGCGCCAGAGAGGTTAATGTCGCCATTATTGGCGGTGGCCTCATGGGTCGCGAGGTTGCCGCCGCGATCCAACGCTGGCCCGCGCTCATTGATCACCCCGTGCGACCGCGCCTGAGGGCGGTGTGCGATATCAACGAGGCCGCGCTGGGTTGGTTCGATGACATCGATACGGTCACCACGAAGGTGACGGACTATCACGATCTCCTCGCAGACCCGACGATCGATGTCGTCTATGTGGCGGTGCGCCACGACCTCCACGAGCGCATCTACACTGACGTCATCGCAGCGGGTAAAAGCCTGCTCGCCGAGAAGCCTTTCGGAATCGACGAGGCAGCTGCCGCGTCGATACTGGCCGCGGTGGAGAAACATCCCGAGAGTTTTGTTCGCTGCTCGAGCGAGATGCCCTTTTTCCCCGGCGCTCAAATGGCCATCAACTACGTCCGCAGCGGTGCCCTGGGCACGATTGTCCAGGCGCGCAACAGTTTCCTCCATTCCAGCGACCTGGATAGGTCAAAACCCATCGGGTGGAAGCGTCAGAACGAGTTCTGCGGGGAAGCCGGCGTACTGAACGATCTCGGTATGCACACCTGGCATGTGCCCTTGCGTTTGGGGTGGGCACCGGAGAGTGTGTTTGGGGTTTTCCAGAACATCGTGACGGAGCGTCCCAACGCAGAGGGTGCGCTCGTGGAATGCGACACGTGGGACAACGCTGTGCTCCACAGCTGGGCAAACCACGAGGGGGTCGGGTTCCCGCTCACAACGGAAACCAAACGCATTGATCCTGGACAGAAGAATACGTGGGTGTTTGAAGCTATCGGAATGGACGGGGGAGTGCGCTTTAGCACCAAGAACCCGAAGTCCGTGGAAGTCTTTGGCCTCGTCGACGTTCCCGGTAATGGCCAGGAACAAGCCTGGCACCAGGTCGATGCGGGAAGTCAGTCGGTGTGGCCGACGGTGACCGGCTCGATTTTTGAGTTCGGTTTTTCCGATTCCATCCTCCAAATGTGGGCCTCGTTCCTCGCCGAGAGGGAGGGACTCCTCGGGGATCGATTCGGTTGTGTCACGCCGCAGGAGGCAGCAGCAACGCACGCGATTTTTCGGGCGGGGATGGATTCTCGCTCCCGCGCTCTTCCGGTGAACCCCAGGTAAAGACGGTGTATCTCATGACAATTCTGCGACTCCTGCTGCGCGTCCTCTTGGGTGCTGCGCTGATCTATTACGGTGTCGGGCACCTCAGCTTCCTCCGGGAAGAATTCCAAGCTCAGGTTCCGCTCTGGCTTCCGTTGGGCGCCGATCTCGTTGTTGTTGCTTCAGGGGTCGCCGAAATTCTGTTGGGCATCGGGCTTATCGCGTGGGGGAGGGTTGTCCCCATTGCGGGGTTGGCCACAGCCGTGTTCTTCGTGCTGATTTTCCCGGGCAACATCAGCCAATATGTGGAGGGCATCGATGCGTTTGGGCTCGATACTGACCAAGCGAGGCTTACTCGGTTGTTCTTTCAGCCTCTGTTGGTCATCTGGGCTCTGTGGTCAACCCAGGCGCTGTCACTGCTGCGTCGCCGGCCACAGAACAGGTCCCCACACAGCTAACCCGGCAGGCCTCTCGCGATAGTGTTTCCCTCTATGCGACGTGGCTGTGCTGGTCTCGACGTCCTTTCTTCACAGACTGAATAGGTGAATCTCATGACGGATAACAATCTCAGAATCGGCGTGGTAGGTGCGGGTGTTATGGGCTCGGGTCACCTCGAGTACCTCACGCAGGATGTTCCTGGAGCGACCGTGGTCGCCCTTGCGGAGCCCAACGAGAGTTTGAGGCAGTCAGTGCTCGAAAAATTCGATGTGACGTGTGAGAGTTTCGACACCCTGGAGGAGATGCTCGATGGTGTTGAGCTGGATGGAGTGGTCATCGCTTCGCCGGATCGTTTTCACGCCGAGAGCATCAAGGTGTGCCTATCCCGAGGGATCCCAGCGTTGTGCGAAAAGCCGCTGGCTCAAACGCTGGAGGATGCAGAAGAGCTTTCCGCTCTCGCACAGCAGTCGCTGAAAGACGTGGGTCGCCCGCTGATCCACCTGGGCTTTATGAGGAGATTTGATCCCCCGTTTGTTGAGGTCAAGAAACTGATCGAGTCAGGGGAGCTGGGCGAGGTGCTCTATATCAACGCCTCGACGAGGAACGTGGCATCTCCCCACATCAAGAGCGAAGAACTCCTCACCAATATCGCGATTCACGAGGTGGACACGTTGCGCTGGCTGCTCTCTGACGAGTGGTCCGACCTCACCGTTCTTGCAGGACGATCTGCCTCGGCCGCGCCCGAGGGGACCCAGGACCCCATTGTTCTCACCGGCCGGATGTCCCAAGGCGTGGTGATAGTGGCGGATATTTTTGCCAACAACTCCTACGGTTATGACGTTCGCTGTGAACTGACCTTCGAGCACGGTGTTGTGCGGGTGGGAATTTGGGGCGACATCACCGTGGTGCGCAATCACGAGCACCCCGCCCACCCTGCTTTCGAACTGGGAGAGAACTGGATTGCCCGATTCCGACAGGCGTATGTCAATGAGCTCGTGGAGTGGACGGGAACGCTCAGAGGCACGGCCTCAGAGAGTCTCGCGACAGTGGAGGATGGCCGTCGCGCACTTGAGGTATTGGACTGGGTTCTCTAGGAACCCAGCACCCCTACAGCCAGGGGGTGGAGCCGAGTTGGCGGCAAATTTCCTCTGCCACCTCAAGATTGGTCACAATCTCGTCGTGCGTGTGAATCGGTGACTCGGTCAGTCCCTGCGCCACGTAGGAGGCAAACCATTCGGCTTGGTAGTACAGCCCCGAGTGGCCCTTCGCGTCCCTGCCATCGCTCCAGCTTTCCGCTGTGGTGTAGAGCTCCTTATCGGAGAGCTGAAGGGTGGTTGGAACAAAGAAGGGGTGTTCTAGCGTGAGTGCTAATTTTTCCCCCGAGATTGTTGCCTGGCAGGGGAAGCTTGCGACGCCGGAAATGACGAGTGTGGCAACAGCGCCCGATGCGTACTCGAGTCGCACCAGTGAGCCTTCATCAAGACCCTCCGGGGTGCAGCGTCCCGATGCTGTAATCGATGTCGGCTTTCCGAACACTTCGTAGGCGAAGGCAATTGGGTAGATACCCATGTCGTAGGTGATTCCGCCGGTTCCCTTGTCCCACAAACGCCCAATCCCACGATTGTCGACAGCAAAGCTCGCCAGCAGGTGTTCGGGACGACCAAATTCGGCGGACCCGAGAATCTGGCGGATCACACTGGCCTGGGGAAGGTAGCGAGTCCACATAGCCTCCGTCATCAACAGGCCCTTGTCCCGGGCTTTCGCCAGAGTCTCACGGCTCCGTGACGAGGAATAGTGCAGTGGCTTTTCCACGAGGACATGCTTGCCAGCCTCGAGAGCCGCGTCCGCGAGGTCCAAGTGGCCATCGATGTGGTTGGAGATGTAGACGGCGTCGATGGTGTCCGAGGCAAAGAGCTCGTCGTAGGAACCGAAAATATGCTCAATCGAGTGGTGCGACGCGAAGGCCGTGGCCCGATCTATCGATCGCGACGCTACTGCTGTGATCTTTTGGGTCCCATACGTCTGGACTGCGTCGGTGAACATACCGGCGATTTCTCCCGGTGCTGCAATTCCCCAGTTGAGGGCGGTGGCGTGGTCAGAGGGCAGGGGAGTTGGGGTAGGGAAAATCACTCTGTGACTGTACTACATGGAAAAATTCGGGATGCGGTCCGGAGGTTCCCCTCGCGTGTGACCCTGGGGTCGCCATTCCCGGCTACCATGTGGTCACCCGCGAGGTGACAAGAAGGGGCCGACATGGCAACCGTAATTGGGGTGGATTCCTCGACACAGAGCTGCAAAGTCCTCGTCGTCGACGTTGAGTCCGGTCAGGTTCTCTCTGAAGCGACGACAGGGCATCCGGAGGGAACAGAAGTTGACCCCGAAAGCTGGTGGGCTGCTCTTCGCGACTGCCTTGCCAGGGTAGATACCTCTGAGGTGGAGGCAATGTCCGTTGGCGCCCAGCAACACGGGCTCGTCGCCGTGGACGCCTCGGGCGAGGTGGTAAGGCCAGCGCTGCTCTGGAACGACACCCGCTCCGCCCCGCAGGCTGAGCAGATTCTGTCCCAGTTCGGAGCTGCGGACATTGCGCATCGCACAGGATCGGTTCCTGTTGCTTCCTTCACGTCGACAAAACTTGCCTGGGTAAAGCAGCATGAGCCAGACCTCGCAGCACGGATTGCCGCCGTTGCGCTTCCCCATGATTGGCTCACGTGGCGGCTTCGAGGATTTGGCCCCAGGGGGAGTTCACCGCTGGGCCCCCAGCTTGACGAGCTCGTGACCGATCGCTCCGACGCCAGCGGGACCGGGTATTTCTCTCCCGTCACGAACTCCTACGACGACGACATTCTCGACTTCGTTCTGGGTCATCGCCCCCTCCTTCCTCGTGTCCTCGGCGCCGCGGACAGTGCGGGAACAACCGAAGCCGGCTGGATCATGGGCGCTGGGGGCGGAGACAACGCGATGGCAGCGCTTGGCCTGGGAGCACACAGTGGCGATGTGGTCATGTCTCTGGGAACCAGCGGGACTGTGTTTGCTGTGACATCGAAACCGGCTAGTGACCCCACGGGAACGGTCGCAGGTTTTGCTGACGCCTCGGGAGCGTACCTGCCGTTGGTTGCAACGCTGAATGCGTCTCGCCCGATTGACTCCGTTCGCCAACTTTTGGGCTACTCGTGGGACGAATTCTCCGCGGCAATCGACACCGCGGCTCCAGGATCCGGTGGGCTCACCCTGCTTCCCTTTTTTGACGGGGAGAGAATGCCTAACCTTCCCGATGCGACCGGGTTACTCGGTGGCATCACGCGCTCGAGTCTCACTCGGGAGAACATGGCGCGCGCCGTGGTCGAGGCGGTCATTGCCAACTTGGGTCGAGGCCTTGACGCGATTGTGAGCGAAACGGAGAAACTCACCCGACTCCTCCTCATCGGCGGGGGAGCACAGAACGCGGGAATACAGAGGGTCGTGAGTGAGATTGTCAACATGCCGGTCGGTGTTCCAGACCCCGGGGAATACGTGGCGTTTGGAGCGGCCAAACAGGCAGCATGGGCGTTGACCGGAACGCGACCAGGGTGGGAGCCTGCCGCCCGAGTGCTTCCGGAGAGACACAGTCACCCGGCTGCGAGGAACCAGTTCGAGAATCTGTTGCGTGACTACGAGCGCAGCATCGACTAGCGCTGCCACGCGAGGCGTTACGGGGCCATGCGAAGAAACTGAAGCTCGGACCCATCGCCCTCGATGAGTGGACCCAGGTGCGAATTGAATTCTGCGCCTGCAGCTCCCCCAAGGTGTTGCTGGAACGCGTCGTGATTCTGATAGCGCTCGATAATCACGAACGCGTGGCTGTCGTCACGGTCGGTGTAGATGTCAAAAAAGATGTTTCCGGGCTCAGCGCGGACAACCTCGCCATATGCGCTAATCAGGCTCATCACAGTGGAGCCCTGCCCCTGTTGTGCGCGAAACGTGGCGATGAGTGTTACGGGGTCGGCGCTGTCAGGCATGGGGGTTCTCCTTCGGTTGGTGCTGGTGGGCGCGAGAGTGCATGAGCTGAGCCGGCGATGAGGGGAGCCTCAGGAAATTCCCAACGCCTCGGTGAGGGCGCGGTGCATGACCTCGGCGTCAAGGGTCTCTCCCGTCCACAACTTCGCGTTGACTCGTGCCTGGTTGACGAGCATGCCAATACCGGTGAGGGGAATGCAGCCAGCGCTTTCGGCAGCGCGCAGCCACCTCGTCATCGGAGGGTTGGCAACCACATCGGCGACAATCATCCCCGGGAGGAAACTGGAGACATCGACATCGAGGGTGTCCTCGTGGTTGGGGTAAAAGCCCAGAGAGGTTGCATTAATAACCAGCGAGCTGCCCTCCGGGATGGAGTAGCCCGGTGTCCACGGAGCAAACGAACACGCAGCGTCCGTGCTGGAGTCGACATGGTCGGCAAGTTTCTCGCCCCGCTCGGGCGATCGATTGACAATGGTGATGGTGTGTGCGCCCGCGAGAGCCAGCTCGATAGCAATAGCGCGGGCCGCGCCTCCCGCTCCAAAGATGACAGTGTTAGCACCCTGTGGATCTCCCACTGTGGTGAGGGACTCGACGAAACCTTTGCCATCGGTGTTCTCGCCGGTGAGCCGGCCATCCTCGATGACCACCGTGTTCACGGCACCGATCAACTGGGCGCTGGGGGCAAGAACGTCGAGATACGCAAGGATGGCTTCCTTGTGGGGCAGCGAACAGTTGAAGCCCAACCAGCCCATGGCGATGGCTCCTGCCACCGCATCTGCGAGTTTCTCGGGGGCAACGTCGCAGTTGATGTAACGCACGTCGAGGTTGTTCGCGCGATAGCCGGCCTCCATGATGGCCACGGTGGGGTTTTCCGCTGCGGAGAGGGAGAACGATCCGGTCAAGCCACTGAGAAAGCTCGTCATTCCAGAAGTGTAGCCCCGGCCCTCGCGCCGCGAGAGATCGCAATAATCTCGCGCAGCCTCTCTCGCCGCGATGCCAACAGAGCCATCTCCTTTTCGCGAGGGCGGGTGACCGAGGAGAACTCCGGTCTGTGGGGATTGGACGTTATTCCTGTTCCCAAAAGCGCTGCGCCGGTCACGGCGGCGTCGGGTGCCTCGATATTCGCAAGTGGTATCCCTGCGCAGTCAGCCAAGACCTGAGCGAATAAGGGATTAGTGGACCCGCCGCCGATGAAGGGCACCGTGTCGGGCATCTCTCCACCGCTATCCCGGACGGCGTGAACGGCGAGTGATACGGCTTGAGCGACGCCCTCCAAAACGCTGCGCAGGATCATGCTCCGGGTTGTTCCCAGTGAGATTCCATGCCACGACCCTCGGAGGCCTGGATCCATAAATGGTGTGCGCTCGCCGGAGAGGTAGGGAACAAAGATCGGATCATCTGCGGTGACCCCCTCGCTGAGCGCAGCGTGGGCTTCCTCAAACGAGCTTCCCAGGAGCGCCAACGTGGGTTCGAGGGCGAGTCCGGCATTTTGAACCGCACCGATTCGGTACCACCCTGTGGCAGTGTTCCCACAGGTGGCGAACGTGTGAGTGGCAAGAGAAGGGTCGAGCGTGGGCTGGTTCATGAGGGCCACCACCTGGGCACCGCTTCCCACAGCGACAAAGCCCTCGCCGGTCTCCAGACCTAGTCCCGCGATTGCGCAGGCAGTGTCAGCCCCTCCGTAGACGCAGGGCAGTGTCAACCCCGCAATGGTGACGTGTCCCGCTCGCTCATGCGAGGGGCGAATTTCTGGAAGGAGGCTGCCATCGATTCCCGACCATGCGACGGCGATGTCCGACCACTGGCCTGTCGCAACGTCACACAACAGTGTTCCCGAAGCATCGCTGGGGTCTGTGCCCATCGTCCCGCCCAGAGCTGCCCGCAACCAGTCCTTAGGCTGCAGTACGTGTCGGGCCTGCGCCATAATTTCGGGTTCATGGCGCGCGAGCCACGCCAAGGTCGTGGCGGCAAAACCTGCCACGGCAGCTGAGCCAAGTTTGGATAACTCGTCAGGCCCCAACTCATCGTTCATTCTCTGCGCTTCAGCGGCAGAGCGTGTGTCGGCCCACAAGATTGCAGGGCGAAGGGGTGTGAGAGAAGCGTCGGTCACCACCACGCCGTGCATTTGGCCGGAAAACCCAACGGTCTCCGGTGCTTCTGGGGAATTCGCAATCGCGTCGCGCGTTGCGTCTTCCGCTGCGGCAAGCCATTCGTGGGGGTCGCTCTCGGCCCATCCGGTAAAGGGGGAGGAGATCAGGTAGGGCGTGCTCGATCGCGACAGAATTGTGGCGTTGGCCGACACGACCGCGGCTTTAACGGATCCGGTTCCGAGGTCTATTCCCAAAGAAGCCACAGCCAAAACCCTATCTTCCACTCGGTCCTATGGCGCACCGAAGTGATCCGCGAGACCAGCGCCCCGTCCCCATCTCGGAGACGATGGAGACCGGTCCCAGGAGAGTGCCTCGGGGAAAGTAACAAGACGGTATCGCTTTTGAGTGGCGAGTTTGTTCCCGCTCTCCTCATGGGATAGCTTCAGAACTCCCAGGGACTCCTGGGGAGAAAACAATGAAAGGTATCTCACTTATGAGAACATCGTTCACTAGCCGGTTCAAGAAGAGCCGCTTTGTGTCGGGTCTTGCTGCTGCGGGTGTAGCTGCAATGATCCTGTCGGGATGTAGCGCCGCTGCAACCGACGAGCCAGCAAGCTCTGGTGGAACCGAAGAGGCAGCTCAGGAGACTGTGGCTGTTTCTTTGATTCTGAAGAACCTCACCAACCCCTTCTTCGTTGCCATGGAGGCAGGTGCACGCGCTCAGGCTGA
The DNA here is from genome assembly GCA_018666065.1 of Microbacteriaceae bacterium. Taxonomy (GTDB): domain Bacteria; phylum Actinomycetota; class Actinomycetes; order Actinomycetales; family Microbacteriaceae; genus Pontimonas. Next base: position 12,108 of record JABJAO010000039.1, read on the forward strand.
AGAGATCGGCGTCGACCTGACCGTTGGAGCGGCTAAGGAAGAGGGCGACGACCAGGGCCAGATCGACCTCATTGAGGCCGCTATCGCTCAGGGTCAGGCTGGAATCCTCATCACTCCGATGTCGACAAACGTTAACGCAGCAATCACGAAGGCCCGCGATGCCGGTCTCTTCGTTATCGCGTTGGACTCCCCAACCGATCCCGCGGACATCGTGAGCTCAACCTTCGCAACTGACAACTGTCTCGCAGGTGAGGCAATTGGCCAGTGGGCAGCTGCCAAGCTTGACGGCAAGAAGGCCGTTATCGCTCAGCTGGTCATCTTCGATGACCGCGTTGTTCCTGTCGACTACTGCCGTGCAAACGGCTTCCTCATGGGTATGGGAATTGACGTTCCTGTTCTCGCCGAGATGGACAGTGCTGCAACTTCTGGAACCTACTCCGGTGGCGACTACGAAATTGCATGTCTCGAAGCAACGGGCGCCAACGAAGAGGGTGGCCGTAGCGGTATGGAGCGTTGCCTCGCAGCGAACCCCGACATCAACGTGCTCTACACGATCAACGAGCCCACGGCATTCGGCGCTAACGTAGCGCTCGAGGCAGCCGGAAAGGTTATCGGCGAGGACGTCCTCGTCGTCTCCGTTGACGGTGGTCTTGCTGGTGTTCAGGCCGTTGCAGATGGTCAGATTCAGGCAACTGCTCAGCAGTACCCCCTGAGAATGGCTTCCTTCGGTGTTGAGGCAATTTACACAATTGCCACCGGTGGCGAAGCTCCTGCTAACACCTCCGCAAATGGTGAGTTCTTCGACACAGGCGTTGCTCTGTGTACCGATGACCCCCAAGACGGTGTGGTTGCGGCCTCTCAGGAGACCTCCGCATACTGCATCGAGAACGCCTGGGGATAATCTCTCCTAGAGGCATATAGAAATGCTGGAGGGTCAGATTCTGGCCCTCCAGCATCTTCTTAGTCCGAGGGCCTTCGCGAGGTCGGCGCCGGAACGGCGTCCCACGCTGAGTGGTCTAGTGTTAGGTAAGTTTCAGGTTCCCATGGAGGTAAACAGAGTGAGCACAAAGTCTTCGAGCAATGATGCCGTGGGCAAAGAGTTTGAACTAGAGCGGACTCCGCTACGACGCATCCAAATGACGCTCCACCGCTATCCGTGGTTGAGTTCGCTCATCGTGTTGCTCGCCGTTGTCATCGCGTTTGGAACGGTCAACGAAAGATTCCTCCTCCCGTCAACAATCTCGTTGATGGTGCAGCAAACCGTGATCGTGGGAAGTCTTGCGATCGCTCAGGCTCTCATTATCTTGACGGCAGGTATCGACCTGTCTATTGGGTCCATGATGATTTTTGGTCAGATGCTCATGGCCAATATGGCCGTTCTTGTGGGCGCCTCCTTCGTTTTGCCGATAGCTGGTCAGAACCCTTACCTGGCGATAGCTGTGGGAATTTTGGCCGCGACAGCGGCAGGAGCCATTAATGGTTTCTTGATTGTGAGATTTGGGTTGCCGCCATTTATTGTGACCTTGGGCACCTGGAGTGTGTTCATGGGACTCACCCTGATTTTCTTCAAGGCGCGGACAATTCAGGGCCCCGAAATGCCCGATGTCATGCTGTTCCTCGGTGAAGGTTTCCCCATTGGTCCCTTCTTCATCACCTACGGCTTGGTCGTCATGTTTGCGATGTACTTCGTGGTGGCATGGGTTCTGCGCAACACTGCCTGGGGTAAGCACGTCTACGCGGTCGGTGACGATCCACAGGCCGCTCAGCTGTCGGGAATCAACACGAACCGAGTTCTCTTTAGCGTGTACCTCGTCGCCGGTCTCATCATCGGTATCACCGCCGTGATCACGATCGGACGTGTGGGTTCTGCGTCTCCGAATGTTGACCCCATGCTTAACCTTCAGTCGATCACCGCAGTGGTGATTGGTGGAATCTCGCTGTTCGGTGGGCGCGGTGCAGTCGTCGGTGCCCTAATCGGGTCCCTGATCGTTGTGGCCGTTGAGATGGGACTCTCTCTTGCGGGAGTGGACCAGGCATACCGGACCGCCGCTATTGGAGTTTTGGTCATTGTTGCAGTCGGAATTGATCAGTGGATTAGGAAGGTAAAGGTATGACCGAGCCCATCGTCAAAGCGCGCGGCCTCGTGAAGAGGTTTGGTAGCGTGACCGCCTTGAACGGAGCCGACTTTGATCTGTTCCGCGGGGAAGTTCTGGCTGTCATTGGTGACAACGGAGCAGGAAAATCAAGCCTCATCAAGGTCTTCGCAGGAGCGCACCCGGCCGACGAAGGCCAGATGTGGGTCAATGGCGAAGAGGTCTCCTTCAGTAGCACCCAGGAAGCGCGCGAGCACGGAATCGAGACTGTGTTCCAAACCCTCGCCGTTGCCCCAGCGCTCGACATTGCCTCCAACCTGTTTCTCGGCCGTGAGGAGAGAAAAAAAGGGATCATGGGGACTGTCTTCCGCCAGCTCGACAAAAAGGGTATGCGCGTGAAAGCAGCTGAGCACCTCGAAAGCTTGGGCATTAGCACGCTTCAGGACATTACTCAGGCGGTGGAAACCCTCTCGGGTGGACAGCGCCAGGCTGTGTCTGTCGCTCGCGCGGCTGCCTTTGGTAGCCAAGTAATCATTCTCGATGAGCCAACTGCTGCTTTGGGTGTGCGCGAATCCGCAAAGGTTCTTGACCTGATCAAGGACCTCAAGGAGCGCGGCTTGACGATTGTGCTCATTTCGCACAACATGCCGCAGGTTTACGAGGTCGCAGACCGCATCCACGTGCAAAGGCTCGGTAAGCGTGCCGCGGTGGTGACACCAAAGTCTGCGTCAATGAGTGACTCCGTGGGACTGATGACCGGTGCCATCGACATCCCCGATAGCGAGCAGCAACTCTCCGCTGTCTAGGGAACACCTCACCCGTGGGAGGAGCTGCTCGTGCAGCCTCCTCAAGGGCGAGGAGTTTCTCAGCGGTGTCGGATGCGATCGAGTAGCCCTGACCCCTGGGGGAGCTGGGGTATCAGGAGTGCGTGCAGAAGGTGGTAGGCATCGGGTTTGCCGTTGGCAATTGTTGACGATGGCTGGCCGTTGGCACTGAGTTGATGGTGCCAACTGCCCTGGTCTAGGTCCTGGAACATCTCGTTGAGGTGGTGCTCCCAGGTAGTCACATCATCCTGGGCGCTCGGCGTGAGGCCACCCTTGTCCATTTCTGCAGCGGCACTGATGGCTTCTGCAACAACCCACATCATCCTTTCTGTAACGACAGGGTTGCCATCCCAATCCAGCGTGTAGACGAAGCCGGGATTGCCGTCAGCGGCCCAACCGACGCGTTTGGCGGTTTCGTAGAGGTTCTGGGCCGCCTCCGGCATCCACTCGGCATTTTTCACTCCGCTGTGGTGGAGCTCGAGTAGGAGGCGTGACCACTCGAAGAGGTGACCGATGGTCACGCCGTAGGGCCGGAATTCATCATCGGGTGACTCAACGTTGAAGTCGTGAAGCGCGTTCCCTGAGGGATCGAAGTGTTCTGGCATCATCCACTGAGAGCCGCGAGCGTGCCGGTTGATCATGAACTCACTGATCTCGCGGGCTCGCTCCATCAGTGAAAAGTCATCGAGGGCTTTACTGGCCGCCATCAATGCTTCCACAGCGTGCATATTGGCGTTGGCACCCACATAGGGTTCGGGAACCGAGAAGTCTTCTGTGAAGGAGTTGGCAAAAACCTCGAGATCTTCTCGCCAGAATTTTTCCAGGAGTGCATCTCGTGCTTCGTGGGCAACCCATTGAGCGTCCGTGTTTCCTGTTGCGAAGGCTGTCGATGCTGCGAGAAGAACAAACGAGGTGTCATACGCACTCTTACGGCCAGGGTCACCAAAACCGAGCGGGATACTTCTAAACCCTCCATGAGTTGAGTCAAAAAAATCCTCCGCGAGCGACGTGATGCCGCGCGCCACGAGAGCGTCGCAGTCGTCTAGCCCGAGTTCGGCGGCGATGGCGAAACTAAAGGTCATTCGGGCGGTGATGAGGACTGATGGGGGAAAAGACGAGTCAATCTGGCCCGAGTTATCGAGGTGGCCAAAACCACGCTCACCTCCAGCAGATCCCCGGGCGAAATCAATCAGCCGAGTGACATTCCGAAGATCTAATGGTTCCGCTGCCGCCGGACCCGCGCTCACACCACACCCTTGTGCACGATAAAGCACGAGTACGGCGCGGTTTCCAGACACTGCACAATCAGCGCGCACTCGGTCGCCACGGAATAAAAGTCGTGCCGGGGGATGAGAGAAAACTCGAGGGGGCGGGTGTGGGAAGCTCTGGCAACGTCGAGAACCTTCTCGTGCGTCGAGGTTGCCGGAGACTGGTCATCTGCTTCCATCCTCGCGAGGGGATTGTCAATGAACGAATCCAAGGGAAGAACGCTGAAGAGAGCCTCAGCTGCGCGAACAATGCCTATTTCTCCCAGGTGAACCACCTGTGGTCCAGCGCTCACGCTGGGGTAATTGCGATCGACCAGAGCAAGAGTGTCCCCATGGCCCATCTCGTCCAACGCTTTGAGGAGCGTTCCCGTGAGAACGGGGTCAACATTTTTCAACATACTTTTTCCTTCAGGTCAGACTCGCGATCGGTGCGCCGGGATTAACCCTCCCGCGTGATATTCACACGCAGCAGTACTTCACAGTCGTCACCCTAGCAACGCCCAGTGGGCCATGCCGAAACCGGTAGTGCGTCGTGGTTTCTGGTGAGGCTACCTCTACCACGGCATCGGAATGTCCGTAATTGCTTCGGCGTCATCGGGAATTGCCG
>JABJAO010000109.1 GCA_018666065.1 Microbacteriaceae bacterium
GTGTCAGAGCTAGCTGAGTGCCTTCAGGAAAAGCGCTGACTGTAGCGCCCTGGTCGAGCCAAAACGAGGGGGAGTCGAGCAGCCCTCGCACAATTTTTGACGAGACCTCTCCTCTGGTCGCAAACCAGCGAATATCGGGGACGAGTTCTCTGTAACCAGCGGAGAAAAAATACAACCGATAACTCGCGAAAGCCTCGGCGAACGCCGCTTCGGTCAACACGATTCCATCGCTGAGACCACTGATGCGCCATTCATCGCCCTCTTCCACCAGTCGAAAATCCAGTGTTTGAGAGCTCACTACCGGACTTGTCGAGTAGCGTCCCAGTTCATCGACGCTTGCGACGACGGGGAGGACATAGCTGGCAACTGTGGAGGACGTCACCGTGATATCGGGCTCACCCTGTCGAATGAGGACAGACGCATTGGGGTTCCAGAGTTCTCGGACTTCTTGGGCTAGGTAGCTTCTGGCGACCCGGTAATTGTCCTGGGCTGCGGTTCCCGCGGCAACAAACCCAGCGATGATCTCCTCCGGTGTGGCTCCTGTCGATGGCCCCGGCGGCAAAAAGTCAACTTCCGCGCTCTCCAGACCCGCAGTGCGATCTGTCGAATTCACGGGTCCGGAGCTGGGAATCGCAGTGCAGGCCATCAGCACTGTGCTCATGAGTGCAACCAGTGTCAGCGCAACCTTTCTCATGTCACAGCCTCCCGCGGTGGTGTTCCCCGGGACTCGAAGGACTCGTCAGCGTCGCTCTCAGGCGGGAGGATCAACGGTGAATCTGTCCAAGACGCGAGTGGAGTGCGCGGGATAGTGAGTCGGAAACAACTGCCACCACCTGGCTCGCTCCACACGTCGATTCGACCTCCGTGGGCCACGGCATCTTCATTGGCGATTGCAAGACCCAGTCCTGTGCCACCCGTTGTCCGCTGCCTCGAAGGATCCGCTCGCCAAAAACGGTCAAAGACTCGCTCAACCTGATCCGGTTCCATTCCCACACCCCAGTCGCGCACAGCGATGGCCACAGCATCCTCATTGGAATCCACAAACGTGACAATGGGCCTGCCCTCACCGTGGTCAATGGCGTTACCAAGGAAGTTCAGCACCACACGCCTGATCCGACGCTGGTCTACCTCACTCTCGCCATAACCGCCTCGAACCTCGAGGTGAAGGCTCGAGTTCTTTTGGGTGGCCAACGGTGAGAGCTGGTCAAGACAGTCTTCAACCAGCGCTACGAGGTTCACCTCATCGACCTCGAGTGCAACCGCGCCCGCGTCATATCGACTCATCTCCAGCAGGTCGGTGAGCATAACTTCAAACCGTTCAATCTGAGTAATCAGCAGTTCAAGGGTTCGGGCGTTTTCGGCGCTGAAAGTCTCTCGCTGCTCAAAAAGGACATCTCCTGCCAACCGAATGGTCGTCAGTGGTGTTCGCAGTTCGTGGGAAACATCAGAAACAAATCGTTGCTGAACCTGGGACAGTGTCGCCAGCTTCACAATCTGCCCCTGCATGCTGTCGGCCATCTTGTTGAATGAGCGCGCGAGCACGGCGATGACGTCTTCACCGCTCTCGTATATGCGCTCTTCGAGGAAACCTTGGGCAAGGCGCTCCGCGGTCTGTGCTGCTCGCCTCACAGGACCAATAGCAAGGCGTACGACGACGAATGTGACGAGCCCAATAATCACAACTAAGGCGAGCGAACCCGCGATCAAGGTTTGTTGAATAGCGGTCAGTGTGTCTTGAACATCGACAAGATCGTAAATCAAATAGAGCTCGTACTGCCCAGCACTCGGGACTTGAAGGGACGTCGCTGTAACCAAGCCAGGTCGACGCTCCCCCTGCACGCTCAGCAACACTGACTGGTAGTGATTTTGGGTGGGCTCCGCCACCACTCGCGAGCGGAGCTCTGTTGTGACCACCGAAAGATCGAGACCGGCAGTGGATGTCGACGTCATTGTTTGGGGGGTAATTTGACCGGGAGTGCGCAAAATGGCGAAGCCACTGCCGCCCGGGCTTGATTGTGCGGAACGAATAGCGGTCTGAGCGGCCGTATTGGCTGTTTCCACGTCGATTGTGCCCGCCGGACTCACGGAGTTATCGAACAGAGACTGCGCGGTTGTTGCTGCCCTTGCGGTTTCGCTCAAGATTTGATCGCTGCGACCGGTGAACAAGCTGTTCGCAATGGTGAGCGACATGTACCCACCAATAAGCGTGACCGCAATCCCGGAAAGTGCCACCGTAATGGTGACCGTTCGCGTAAGAAGCGATCCTCTCCACAGTCGCAGCGGAGCTGCTAAACCCCGGAGAAAGGCCCGCCAGGGCGCCTGCATCATGACTCGGAATCAGCTTGATCCGCAGATTCCCCCGCGCGATAGCCAACCCCCCGCACCGTCTGCACGATCAGCGGATTATCTGGATCAAGTTCCACTTTGGCTCTCAGACGCTGCACATGGACATTCACAAGCCGTGTATCGGCTTTGTAGTGATACCCCCAGACCTGCTCCAAGAGCATCTCTCGGGTAAAGACCTGGTGGGGCTTGAGGGCAAGAGCTAACAAAAGATCAAACTCCAGCGGGGTCAAATTGATTCGTTCCTCGGCCCTGCGAACCTCGTGGGCTGGGACATCGATAGTCACATCACCAACCGAAATGACGGTGGCCGCAGTCTCGGAGGACGGGCGCAGCCGGGTGCGGATTCGCGCCACAAGCTCTTTGGGATTAAAAGGCTTGACGACATAGTCATCTGCGCCGCTCTCGAGACCTTTCACCACATCAGTGGTGTCACCTTTGGCCGTCAACATGATGATGGGAACACCGCTGAACTCGCGAATTCGAGTGCACACCTCGATGCCATCGAGCCCCGGGAGCATCACGTCGAGAAGCACAAGATCCGGTTTGACGTCAGGAATCTGGGCCAAAGCGTCTTGACCATCGAAGGCTTGGTGAGGAATATATCCCTCACCACGGAGAACAATGGAAATCATCTCGGCAAGCGCAACGTCGTCGTCGACGACCAAAATCCGAGCTGTCATTGCCACCCCCAATACGTCACAGTATCGAAAGGTCTCCCGATGGGCCCTAAGCCTACTGGGGTTCCCCCGGTACTAGTAGCGGTAGTGCTCCACCTTGTAGGGGCCCGCCTTCGGGACACCAATGTAGGCAGCTTGCTTGTCGGAGAGCTCGGTGAGCTCCACCCCGAGGGCATCGAGGTGCAAGCGAGCGACCTTTTCGTCAAGGTGCTTGGGCAGCATGTGCACACCCAAGGGGTACTCATCAGCCTTGGTGAAGACCTCAATCTGGGCAAGCACCTGGTTGGTAAACGAGTTACTCATCACGAAGCTGGGGTGTCCCGTAGCGTTTCCGAGGTTCATCAGGCGTCCCTCGCTCAGCATCAGGATGCTGCGGCCATTGGGCATAATCCATTCGTGAACCTGGGGCTTGATTTCCACTCGGGTTGCCCCTGGCAGTGACTCGAGTCCGGCCATGTCGATTTCGTTGTCGAAGTGGCCCACGTTTGCCACGATTGCCTGGTGCTTCAGAGCCAACAGGTGATCTACCGTCACCACATCCAGGTTCCCGGTTGCGGTGATGAGGACGTCGACGGAGTCGATGACGGATTCAAGCTTTGCCACCTGATATCCATCCATTGCTGCCTGGAGGGCCAAAATGGGGTCGATTTCCGAGACGATCACGCGGGCACCCTGGCCGCGCAATGACTCACAGGATCCCTTGCCGACATCGCCATAACCACAGACGAAGGCAACCTTGCCGCCCATGAAGGTGTCCGTCGCACGGTTCAGTCCATCAATCAGCGAGTGGCGGACACCGTACTTGTTGTCAAACTTGGACTTCGTCACCGAATCGTTGACGTTGATCGCAGGGAAGAGGAGCTTTCCTTCTTTGAAGAAC
>JABJAO010000057.1 GCA_018666065.1 Microbacteriaceae bacterium
CTGGCTCCGGCAAAGTGATGAAGCAGGGCGCAGGTATGCGTCACAACCTGGAGAAGAAGTCGAGTCGCGTGACTCGTCGTCTCAACCAGGAGCAGGTGCTGGCTCCGGCTGACGCCAAGGTTGTCAAGAAGCTGCTCAACAAGTAGACGTCAAAGCGAAGGAAAAGAATCATGGCACGTGTAAAGAATGCGGTTAATGCCGCGAAGAAGCGTCGAGTTGTTCTCGAGCGCGCACAGGGCTACCGCGGGCAGCGTTCACGCCTGTACCGCAAGGCCAAAGAGCAGGTTATCCACTCGCTGGTCTACAGCTACCGGGATCGTCGTGCACGCAAGGGTGACTTCCGTCGCCTGTGGATCCAGCGCATCAATGCTGGTTCGCGCGCCAACGGCCTCACCTACAACCGCTTTATCCAAGGTCTCAACCTTGCCGGTATCGAGGTTGACCGTCGCATGCTCGCTGAGCTTGCCGTCAACGAGCCCACCGCGTTCGCCACTCTGGTCGAAGCAGCGAAAAAGGCTCTTCCGAAAGACACGTCAGCACCCGCCGTCAAGGCGTAGGTTCGCTGCAGGAGGGGGGTCGCGCTCTGCGCGGCCCCCTTTCGCGTTCCCGCGCCCACTCTCGCGAGTCTCCAGGCTCTGGTGGGGTAGGGCTCATACTGTTGTCACGTGCTTGACAACCCCCGTTCCCCGGCCGTGCGCGCTGTGGCGCAGCTTTCCAAGAAGCAGCGCCGGATTGAAGCACGGCTTTTTCTTGTGGAGGGGCCTCAGGCGACGAGGGAAGCATTGGTATTTCGGCCTGAGCTCATCGAGGACATTTTCCTAACGACCTCCGCTGTGGAACGAAACGCCGACCTCGTAGCTCTCGCCGAAGCAGCTGGATGCTCCCTCACGCTGGCAACAGACGCGGTGATCGAGGCTATGGCCGATACCGTGACCCCTCAGGGCGTGCTCGCGGTGGCGCGTTATCTCGAGGTGGACCTGGAGTCTGTGGTTGCTCAGGGTGTCTCGCATGTGGTGGTGCTCCACCAGGTCAAAGACCCGGGGAATGTGGGCAACATCATTCGGACTGCCGATGCTGCCGGCGTCGATGCTGTGGTGGTCACCGCAGAGAGCGTTGATATCTTCAATCCCAAAGTGGTGAGAGCAAGCACCGGGAGTATCTTCCACATTCCTGTGGTCACCGGTGTTGAACTCAGGCCAACGATCAGTGCGCTCACCGAGGCTGGGCTGACCATTTTCGCCGCCGATGCCGGTGGGAAGAACCTTGGCGATGTTCGTGCCGAAGGCGGCCTCCATGGGCCCTTGGCCTGGTTGTTGGGCAACGAGGCCCACGGTTTGGCCCCGGAGGACGAAGCTCTTGCCGATACCATCGTCTCCGTTCCGATGTTTGGCGACGCGGAATCGCTGAGCCTCCAGACTGCAGCGGCTGTATGCATCTACGAGGCGGCATTCGCTAAAAACTCCTCAGCATGAGTCCTAGACCCCAGTAGACTTGGCGCTCGTGTCTGAGTCTCTCTACATCAACCCCGACAACGCGCACAAGGCCGTCCAGGACGCGCTTGGCGCTATCACGGGTGCAACAACCCTGGCGGAGTTGAAAGAGGTTCGCAGCGCTCACGTCGGAGAGAAGTCACTCCTGTCGCGGATGAATGCGACTCTCAAGGATCTGCCCGGTGACCAGAAGGCTGCGGCGGGCAAGCTCATGGGGGAGTCCAAGGCCCAGGTCCAGCAGGCATTCGATGCGCGCGAGACGGAATTGCAGGCTGCAGAGGAGACACAGCGCCTCCAGGACGAAGCACTCGACCTCACCTCACTGGGTTCACGCCGACCCACTGGTGCGCGGCACCCCCTGAGTGTCTTGATGGAGGACATGGCGGATGTTTTCGTCGCGATGGGGTGGGAAATCGCTGAGGGCCCTGAGGTTGAGCACGAGTGGTTCAACTTCGATGCCCTCAACTTTGACGCTGATCACCCAGCGCGCGCGATGCAGGACACCTTCTTTGTCGAGCCCGTCGACCGCCATCTGCTTCTTCGCACACACACCAGCCCTGTGCAGATTCGATCCCTCCTGCAGCGGGACCTGCCGGTCTATGTGGTCGCGCCCGGACGGGTTTATCGAACAGACGAGCTCGATGCCACACACACTCCGGTGTTTCACCAGATGGAGGGCATCGCCATCGATAAAGGCCTCACCATGGCCCACCTGCGGGGAACGCTCGAGCACCTAGCGCGGGCCATGTTTGGTCCCGACGCACGAATTCGCTTGCGTGCCAATTACTTTCCTTTCACAGAACCCAGTGCCGAGCTCGATATTTGGCACCCGACTTTTGTTGGTGGAGCGCGCTGGATTGAGTGGGGCGGTTGCGGGATGGTGAACCCGAACGTGCTGCGCGCGGCGGGAATAGACCCCGAGGAATACCAGGGTTTCGCCTTTGGAATGGGCATAGAGCGGACCTTGATGTTCCGCAACAATGTCTCTGACATGCGGGACATGGTTGAAGGCGATGTGCGGTTCTCCGAACAGTTCGGGATGGTCGTCTGATGCGCGTCCCCCTGTCATGGTTGGCCGAATACGTGGAGCTTCCCGAGGGTGTCACCCCGGAGGACGTCCACGAGTCTTTGGTGTCTGTGGGCCTGGAAGAAGAGGACATCCACCGCTGTGAAGTCTCCGGACCCATCGTGGTCGGGGAGGTCGTGGAATTTGTCGAGGAGCCGCAGTCGAATGGGAAAACCATTCGCTGGTGTCAGGTGAAGGTGGCGGCCAAGGACACGAAGGACAATCCTGCGCTTCGAGGAATTGTCTGCGGTGCCGCAAACTTCCATGTCGGCGATCTGGTCGTCGTGTCACTGCCCGGCGCCGTATTGCCAGGTCCATTTCCTATCTCGGCGAGAAAAACATACGGTCACGTTTCGGATGGCATGATCGCCTCCGCAAAAGAACTCGGGCTAGGTGAGGACCACTCCGGAATCTTGCGACTTGTGACTCTGGGTATTGATGCGCCCGTCGGCACTGACGCCATCGCACTCTTGGGGCTGAACGATGTCGCGATTGAGGTCAACGTCACTCCCGATCGCGGCTATGCGCTCTCGATGCGAGGAATTGCGAGGGAGTACCACCACGCGACCGGAGCCACATTCACAGACCCAGCGCAGCGTGTGACGCCTGGCACGGGTAGCGGTTTTTCCATCACGCTGTCTGATTCGGCACCGCTTCGCGGTGTTGATGGCTGCCAAGTCTTCATTACCCGCGCAGTCGAGAACGTCGACCCGGGGGCTCCCACACCGGCGTTCATGGTGGCACGTCTCGCGCTTGCCGGAATGCGGTCTATTTCGCTGCCCGTCGACATCACGAACTATGTGATGCTCGAAATGGGCCAACCCATCCACGCCTATGACCTCGACACTCTCCGCGAGGGCATCATCGTGCGCCGCGCGAAAGCCGGCGAGAAACTCGTCACTCTGGATGAGGTCACGAGAACCCTCGATCCTGAAGACTTACTCATCACGGACGCAAGCGGCCCCATCGGACTTGCGGGAGTCATGGGTGGAGCATCCACCGAAATCTCCGAGAGCACTTCTCGGGTGTTGGTGGAAGCCGCGTGGTTTGACCCGGTGTCCATCGCCAGGACTCAGCGTCGCCACAAACTTCCTAGCGAAGCGTCAAAACGTTTCGCGCGCGGCGTTGACCCCGTCGTTGCAGAAGCAGCTGCCGAGCGGGTAGTCGAGCTTCTTGAAAAGTATGCGGGCGGAACACGCAGCGATCTCGGTTCCCGAGTGATCCAGGATGGCGCAGGAGCGATGCCCACCATTGCGTTGGCGCACACCGCGGTGCTCTCGCTCACGGGTATTGAAGTCTGTCCTGAGGAAACAGCGAAGACCCTGGTCGACATTGGCGCAGCGGTAGAGAAGACAGATGCTGGTTTCAACGTCACTCCGCCTTCGTGGCGGCCAGATCTTGTCGATGCTCCGGGGCTTGTGGAGGAGGTTGCCCGCATTGTCGGGTATGACAAGGTTCCCTCGGAGTTGCCGATAGCTCCCGCCGGCACCGGTTTGACCGCACACCAAGCGGCCAAACGTCGTGTTGCCAACTCTCTGGCAGCGTGGGGGATGACTGAGGTGCTGTCGTACCCCTTTGTCTCCGAGGCAGATAACCGGCTCTTTGGTGATGCCGATGTGCCAGGTGTTGCGCTGGAGAACGCACTGGATTCTCTGGTGAACCGAATGCGTGTCTCGCTCATTCCGGGACTTTTGGGTGTCGCGCACCGCAATGTCTCCCGAGGCTTTACCTCGCTGGGAATTTTTGAAGCAGGTCTGGTGTTTCTCCCACACGGACAACTGGGCACACCATCAATTCCCGAAGGCGCAACAAAGCCCTCCGACTCGACTCTCACGGAGCTCTATGCCTCAACCCCTGAGCAACCGTGGAAAGTAGCCGGACTTTTTCTTGGCCCGGCAGTGCAGAAGTCTCCTGGGCTGGGAGAACTCGGCAGCTCGATCCACGATGCCATCGATGCCCTTCGCGTGGTGGCTAACGCTCTTGGCGCGCAGATTGTCCTGGAGCAGATTTCGCACCCAGCGTTCCACCCCGGACGGTGTGCTCGCGTGCTGGTGCGAGGCGTTGACGTAGGTATCGTCGGCGAGTTGCTTCCCTCGGTCGCTCGCGAGCGAGACATTCCCTCGCGAGTGTCTGTGTTTGACATCGATGGCGATCGTGTTCTCGCGACCCTGGGGGAGGCTCCCCACGAGGCGCACCCGTTATCGGTGTTCCCAGCAGCAACGCAGGATGTCTCACTGGTTGTGGATGCCTCTCTCTCCGCATCCGAGGTGAGGGCAACCCTGACTGAGGGCGTGGGGGAACTCTTGGAATCGCTCACTGTGGTGGATGACTACCGTGGCGATGGAGTCCCTGATGGCCACAAGTCACTGACCTTTGCCCTCAGGTTCCGGGCGGCCAATCGTACGCTCACCCAGGCCGAGGCGACAGAGGCTAAAGACGCCGGGGTTGCCCTAGCCGCGCAGCGCCATGGCGCCACACTGCGGGCTTAATCTCCTCTCTCTGACCTTCAATAACTGGTCTAAGGTTGTCCTATGACGTTGCGGGTGGCGATAGCCGGTGCCAGTGGATATGCCGGCGGTGAAGTAGCGCGCCTGCTGGAGGGCCATCCCGAATTTGAGCTCGCCACGCTTACCGCTCACTCTGCGGCGGGTCAGCCCGTCGAGAGTGTGCATCCGCACCTGAGCACACTCCACGGTCGGACCTTCGAAAAGACCACTCTCGACGTTCTCTCGGGGCACGACGTTGTCGTCATTGCGCTTCCCCACGGTGATTCGGGGGCGGTGGGAGAGGAACTTCTCGCTCAGGGAGGCCAGAAACTTATTGTCGATCTCGGGGCAGATCGCAGGCTGGAGAGCACTGCTGACTGGGACGCTTTTTATGGCGGAACTCACTACGCCCCGTTTACCTACGCGATGCCAGAGTTGGTGCGCGCCAGTGGACCCAGCTCCCGTGATCTCATTTCTTCCTCCAGCGCGCTTGCCGCACCGGGGTGTAATGCGACAGCGATAACGGTGGCGCTCGTGCCCCTGCTGGCGCGAGGAATCATCGAACCGCACGACCTCAGTGCCGTTCTGGCCGTGGGGTCCTCGGGTGCGGGGAAGACGCCCCGGGCTGACCTGATGGGCGCTGACCTGCAGGGTTCTGCCAACCCCTACGCCGTGGGTGGGATCCATCGCCATCTTCCAGAAATTCGCCAGAATATTCGAGCGGCAACGGGTCACGACGGCGCGTTGTCCATGACCCCCGTATTGGTCCCCATGTCGCGAGGGATTCTTGCGACCTGTTCCGGTATCCGGTCCGGTAAGCACAGCGCAGCGGACGTTCACCGGGAGCTTATCGATGCCTATCGTGACGAACCTTTTGTGTCGGTTCTGCCTCTCGGGCAATTCCCGCGCACCGGTGATGTGGTGGGAAGCAACCAGGTCCACCTCGGTGTTGCCCTCGATGAGAGCGTGAATCGTGTGGTCGTAATCTCCGCTCTGGACAACCTTGTCAAAGGAACTGCCGGAGCTGCACTCCAATCGATGAACCTCGCTCTGGGATTCGAGGAAACCGCGGGGTTGACCTCTAACGGGGTTGCTCCGTGAGCGTGACCGCTGCGCAGGGTTTTCAGGCTGGCAGCGTGGAGGCAGGGCTGAAGGCCTCCGGCGGACTTGACCTCACGGTGGTCGTCAACGAGGGCCCCCAGTGGGCTGGCGCGGCTGTGTTCACGTCGAATCGTGCCAAAGCTAACCCGATCCTTTGGTCTCAGGAGGCGATCAAGTCGGGGGTGGTACGCGCCGTTGTGCTCAATTCTGGTGGAGCAAACTGCTTTACCGGCCCCGAAGGATTCCAGCTCAGTCATGCCACCGCCGAGAAGGCCGCAAGTCTTCTCGACAACGCGGGGGCGGCAGACATTCAGGTCTGCTCCACAGGCCTCATCGGAGAGATGTTGCCTGCCGGAGCCATCATCAACGGTGTGGAGGCGGCACTTGCTGGACGCAGTGCATCCGATTCTGCGGGACAGGATTCCGCCCGGGCCATCATGACAACGGATTCGCGGCCAAAACACGCCACGATCGCGCTGGAAACACCGGAGGGGACTATCACCATCGGCGGGATGGCCAAAGGCGCGGGAATGCTCGCTCCGGGTCTTGCCACCATGTTGGTCGTCATCACCACAGATGCCGTGATCTCATCGCGTGAGCTGGATGCGGCCCTGCGCGCGGCAACAGCTCTGACGTTCGACCGTCTGGATTCCGACGGATGTATGTCCACCAATGATCAGGTCACCGTGATGGCCTCGGGGGCTAGTGGAATAGCTCCCGCCGGCCCCGAGTTCACCGAGGCTCTGACGACACTGTGTGCAGACCTTGCGCAGCAGCTCATGCGCGATGCGGAGGGCGCCAGCCACGACATCACCATCGACGTTGTCGGGGCGGCCTCCGATGATGACGCGCTGGCGGTGGGACGCTCGATTGCTCGAAATAACCTCTTCAAGGCGGCAATTTTTGGCAACGATCCCAATTGGGGCCGTGTGTTGGCGGCGATTGGCACCGTGGATGCAGATTTTGATCCCTTTGCGGTGGATGTCTCGATGAATGGGGTTCGGGTGTGCCATGAAGGTCGACCCGATCGTCCACGAACTGAGGTGGATCTCACCCCCCGGGATACCCATGTCCTCCTCGACCTGCACGCGGGTGCGGCCTCCGCAACCATCTGGACGAATGACCTCACCCACGATTATGTCCACGAGAACAGCGCGTACTCGAGTTGACCATGGACACCACATCTCCCTCTCACGCCGACGCCTTCATCAAAGCGGGAACGCTCACCGAGGCGTTGCCGTGGATCCGCCGTTTTCAGGGCAGCATTTTCGTCATCAAACTGGGCGGAAACGCCATGGTCGACGACGCGCTGCTCCAGGCTTTTGCCGATGACATGGTGTTTCTTGCCACGGTCGGCGTCAAGCCCATCGTGGTCCACGGTGGCGGACCACAAATTTCTCGGGCTCTCGATGACCGGGGGATTCCCAGTGAGTTTCAGGGCGGCTACCGGGTGACCAGCACGGAAGCGATTCCCATCATTCGCGACGTTCTGCGAGACCACATCAGCGCGGACATTCGAGACCGCATCAACAGCCACAGTGATTTAGCCGTAGTTCTCTCGGGAGAGGACGATGGACTCTTTTCCGCCGAGCGGCGGGGGGCCGTCGTTGCGGGCGTCGATGTTGACCTGGGCCATGTCGGCGAGGTTGTTCACGTCAATCCCGGTGCAATTCTGAGACTTGTGGAGGCCGGCAAGATCCCCGTGGTGTCCTCACTGGCACCCAGCGGAGATGGTTCGGGGCTACTCAACGTGAATGCCGATTCTGCTGCCGCCGCACTCGCCGTGGCCGTGGGTGCGGAGAAGCTTGTCCTGCTTACCGATGTTGCAGGGCTCTATGCCGATTGGCCACACACGCAGTCGTTGATTTCCACTATTACCTCCGCTGAGCTCGAAGCTCTTGTGCCGACGCTGGAAAGCGGCATGATTCCAAAAATGTCCGCATGTTTGGACGCCGTGAACGGTGGGGTGTCCAAAGCGGCCATCATTGATGGCAGACTGGCTCACTCACTGTTGTTGGAAGCGTTCACAGCATCCGGAATTGGAACAGAGGTGGTGGCATCGTGACCCGGCATTTTCTGCGCGATGACGACATCACACCTGCCGAGCAACAGGAGATCCTCGACCTTGCCACAGCCATCAAGGCTGACCGCTGGGCCGAGCGGCCCCTGGCAGGTCCCCAGACCGTCGCGGTAATTTTTGACAAGTCCTCCACAAGAACCCGTGTGTCCTTTGCTGTCGGGATTGCTGATCTGGGTGGACAGCCCCTGATTATCTCGACAGCTAACTCCCAATTGGGCGGAAAAGAGACGCCGTCTGACACCGCTCGGGTTCTCGAGCGCATGGTCGCCGCCATTGTGTGGCGGACCTACGGTCAAGACGGCTTGGAGGAGATGGCGAAGAACACGACGGTTCCCGTCGTTAACGCGCTCAGCGACGATTTCCACCCCTGCCAACTGCTTGCCGACCTCCTCACGATTCGGGAACACAAGGGTTCCTTGGCGGGTCTCACCGTGGCATTCCTCGGTGATGGCGGGTCCAATATGGCGCAGAGCTATCTCCTGGCCGGCGCGAGCGCAGGAATGCACGTGCGTCTGGGGTGTCCCAGCGAGTTCTCCCCGGCAGGGCATGTGGTGGGGGATGCCCGGGCGATTGCAGAGAAAACAGGCGGATCTATTCTGGTCACGACCGAGCCAGAGCAAGCCCTCGACGGCGCCGATGTTGTGGTCACTGACACTTGGGTGTCGATGGGTAAAGAAGCCGAGAAAGCCGAACGTGTGGCAACCTTTGGTCGCTACCAAGTGGACCCCGGGGCGATGAGCACCGCGGATCCGAAGGCGATTTTCTTGCACTGTCTGCCTGCAGATCGAGGATTTGAAGTAGCTCCCGAGGTTATTGACGGGCCACAGAGTGTGATTTGGGATGAGTCTGAGAACCGTCTCCACGCGCAAAAAGCATTGCTCGTGTGGCTTCTGGCCAAGGCCTAGGCAGATTTCCCACGCAGTAGACTCGTCCATGGAACCACAGCGGCCACCTCGTGGCAGAAAGAAGCGTCGCAGTTGTCTGAACGTGTTGTTTTAGCGTATTCCGGTGGTCTTGACACCTCAGTGGGTATCGGCTGGTTGAAAGACGCCACCGGTAAAGAGGTGATTGCGCTGGCCATCGACGTGGGTCAGGGCGGCGAAGACATGGACGACATTCGCCAACGGGCGCTGGACTGCGGCGCAGTCGAAGCGGTAGTCGTCGACGCAAAAGACGAATTTGCCGCCGATTTCGTTATGCCCGCCCTCAAAGCCAACGCCCTGTACCAAAAACGCTACCCCCTGGTGTCTGCTCTCTCGAGGCCACTGATCGCCAAGCACTTGGCAAGGGTCGCTATGGAGCTGGGCGCCGACACCATCGCTCACGGTTGCACGGGTAAGGGAAATGACCAGGTGCGCTTCGAAGCTGCTGTTGCAGCCCTTGCGCCCTCGTTGACCAGCATTGCCCCCATCAGAGATCTTGCCCTGACCCGTGACAAAGCAATCATCTATGCCGAAGAGCACGGTCTTCCCATCAAGCAGAGCAAAAAGAACCCGTACTCCATCGACAAGAACGTCTGGGGTCGGGCGGTCGAAACCGGATATCTCGAGGACCCGTGGAACGCTCCCGGTGATGACGTGTGGGAATACACCGAAGATCCTGCCCAGGGCCTGCCCGGCGAGGATGTCACCATCACCTTCGATCACGGTGTACCCGTGGCACTCGATGGAGTCAGCGTCAGCCCGCTCGAGGCAATTCAGCGGCTCAACGCCAGCGCCGGTAGGCACGGAGTTGGCCGCATCGACATCGTCGAGGACCGCCTGGTGGGCATCAAGTCTCGCGAAGTCTATGAAGCCCCCGCTGCTATCGCCCTCATTAATGCCCACGAAGAGCTCGAGAATCTCGTGCTCGAGCGCGATCTTGGGCGCTACAAGCGGACCCTCGAAGCAGACTGGGCCAATCTGGTCTACGACGGTCTCTGGTTCTCCGATCTCAAGCGGAGCCTGGATGCGTTCATGGAACACACGCAGAAGCACGTCTCGGGAGATATTCGGGTGCGCTTAGAGTCCGGACGTGCCACTGTCACCGGTCGACAGTCGCCAGAGAGCCTCTATGACTTTGACCTGGCCACCTATGACACGGGTGACACCTTTGATCAGTCCCACGCCAAGGGTTTCATTGAGTTGTGGTCTTTGCCGAGCAAGATTTCTGCCAAGCGGAACCAAGGAAAGTAGGGGCGATATGGCAGGGCACACCGGAGAGGGCTCCCTGTGGGGTGGCCGCTTCTCCGCAGGCCCTGATGAGGCCCTTGCGCGCCTGAGTAAATCGACACACTTTGACTGGCGGCTAGTTCCCTACGACCTCGATGCCACCGCCGCCCACGCGAGGGCTCTGTGCAGCGCAGGTCACCTGTCGACAGAGGACCTTGCTACGGTCGTGGCCGCACTGGCGACCATTCGGGAAGACTTCCACGAGGGCCGGGTTCAGCCCAGCGACGTGGATGAGGACGTCCACGGTGCACTCGAGCGGATTCTGATCGGACGCATCGGTGAGACTCTGGGTGGCTCGCTTCGAGCGGGACGCAGTCGGAATGACCAAATAGCGACTTTCGTGCGGATGTATGCGCGGGATTCTGCCCGCTCGATTCGGACACACCTGCTGGAGTTTGCGCGGATTATCATTCAGCGCTCCGAAGACGTCGGTGACGCCGCGATGCCAGGTCGTACCCATTTCCAGCACGCTCAGCCTGTGCTGGTGGCGCACTATCTGTTGGCCCACGCCTGGCCTCTGGTGCGCGATATTCAGCGTTTGGATGACTGGGCTTCGCGCAACGGGGTCTCACCCTATGGCGGGGGAGCCCTCGCAGGGGGAGGGTTGAGCCTCGATCCCGAAGCTATCGCTCACGAACTCGGTTTCGACGCTGTCTCCCCAAACTCCCTGGATGGAACCTCCTCGCGGGACGTGGTGACGGAATTTATGTACATTGCGGCTCAGATTGGTATCGACCTCTCTCGCCTGGCCGAAGAGGTCATCATCTATTCATCAGCAGAGTTCTCGTATATGACTCTCGACGATGCCTTTGCCACGGGATCCTCGATGATGCCGCAAAAAAAGAACCCCGACATTGCGGAATTGACCAGGGGAAAAAGTGGGCGGTTGATTGGCAACTTGACCGGATTGCTCGCCACGCTCAAAGGATTGCCCCTGGCGTACAACCGGGACCTTCAGGAGGACAAGGAGCCACTGTTCGACTCCGTTGACACCCTCCTGCTGATTCTTCCCGCGATGGCTGGTCTGATGTCCTCCCTCCAGTTCAACCTGGATCAGATGCACGCAAACGCGGCGGCGGGGTTCTCGCTCGCCACTGATGTGGCTGACCACCTGGTGCGCACCGGGGTTCCATTTCGCGAGGCCCACGAAATTGTCGGGGAACTCGTCGCCCACTGTGAACGCCAGGGCATCGAGTTGCACGAGGTGTCGGATGAGCAACTGGCGGGAATCTCACCAGACCTCACGCCTGATGTGAGGAATTCCATGTCTGTGGAGTTCTCTCTGGGCGCCAAGGGTGGTGTGGGAGGAACGGCTGCCCATCAGGTTGCGGCACAGCGCTCAGAGTTGTCGGCGCTGATTCAGCTGCTCGACCGGGACTAAAGTCCAGGCCCCAAGAACCGCTGGAGGAAGACTTTCGTCCGGTCGTCCCGCGGTTTTTCGAAGACCTCATGAGCGGGCCCTGATTCCGCGATGACGCCTTTGTCGAGAAAGAACACTCGGTCGGCAACATCTCGGGCGAACGCCATTTCGTGTGTTGCCATGATGATCGTGGTCCCATCGTCTTTCAGGGAGCGCACGAGTTCCAGGACCTCTCCGACGAGCTCCGGGTCGAGAGCTGACGTGATTTCGTCCAGAAGGAGCACCTCCGGTTGGCACGCGATTGCGCGCGCTAACGCGACGCGTTGTTGCTGACCACCTGAGAGTCGGTCGGGATACCAGGTGGCCTTTTCCGCCAAACCGACACGCTCCAGGAGCTCGTGAGCCCGGTGTGTGGCGTCTGTCTGAGACAGTCCCACGACATGGGTCAGTGACAGGGTGATGTTTTTCTGGACCGACAGATGCGGGAACAAATTGAATTGTTGGAAGACCACGCCGATGCGGGCTCGAATGGAATCGGGATTAACCCGGGGGTCAGAAATATCGTCGCCGCTGAGCCATATTTGCCCATCGTCGATTTGCTCGAGCAAATTGATGCACCGCAACAGCGTGGACTTGCCCGATCCGCTGGCGCCAATGAGGGCCACCACTTCCCCATGGGACACATCCATGCTGATTCCTGAGAGGACGGCCGTCTCGCCTGTTGCGATGGTCAGTTTTCCGTCGGTGATGGTCGCGGATGTTGAGTCCTCTGTGGCTGACGAGCAGGCAGCCAGGGACACTAACAGCGCGCTTGCACCCACGAGTGCGCCGAGGCGGC
>JABJAO010000110.1 GCA_018666065.1 Microbacteriaceae bacterium
GGGAGTCGCGTTGGCCATCACCCTGCACAACTTTCCCGAAGGAATGGCAACCTTTTTCCTGACCCTGGATGACCCGCAGCTCGGTGTGTCCGTGGCGCTGGCAATTGCCATCCACAACGTGCCCGAAGGCATCGCTGTGGTGGTTCCCATCTACTACGCCACCCGCAACCGGAAGATTGCCTTCGGGTTTGGAGCGCTCTCGGGTCTGGCTGAACCGCTGGGCGCCCTGATCGGTTACGGGCTGCTGCGCCCCTTCATCACCGACCAGCTACTGGGCATTGTGTTTGCCGCAGTCGCCGGCATCATGGTCTACATCTCGATTGACAGCCTTCTGCCGGCTGCGAGGCAGTACGGGAACGCTCAGCTCGCTATCTACGGCATGATCGCCGGAATGGGCGTGATGGCCGCGTCGCTGATTCTCTTTATGCTCTAAGCCACACCGTGCGGAAGGTGGGACTTGAACCCACACGCCCGAAGGCACAGGAACCTAAATCCTGCGTGTCTGCCAATTTCACCACTCCCGCTGGCAGCTCACAGTCTACCGCTGGGTCGAACCTGCGACCCAGGCTTCAATCTCCTCCGGCTTGCGCGGGATTCCCGCGGAGAGGTTCTCGGCGCCGCTCGGGGTGACAAGAATGTTGTCCTCGATGCGGACCCCAATTCCCCGCCATTCAGGGGGGACAGTCTCATCATCGGGCTGGAAATAGAGACCTGGCTCGATGGTGAACACCATTCCCGCCCTGAGCTCACCCTCGAGATACATCTCTCGTCTGGCCTGAGCGCAATCGTGCACATCCAGGCCCAGGTGGTGGCTCGTGCCGTGGATCATGTATCGCCGGTGATGTTGACCCTCGGGGGAGAGCGCTGTGTCCACATCCACCGGGAGGAAACCCCACTGTGAGACACGGCGCGCAATCACGGCCAACGCAGCAGCGTGGATGTCCTTAAAAATTGCTCCCGGTTTGACCACCTGGAATGCCGCATCAGCAGCCTCCAGAACCGCCTCATAGACCTCACGCTGGCGTTTCGTAAAGGTTCCTGAGACGGGCAGTGTCCGGGTGATATCCGCCGTGTACAGCGAATCGCGTTCAACGCCGGCATCCACCAGGAGCAGGTCTCCCGCGGTGACAGGGCCATCGTTTGTCACCCAGTGCAAGATGCAGGCGTGGCTGCCGCTCGCGGCGATGGTTCCATAGCCCACCTCGTTGCCGTCGAGTCGTGCTCGTTGATGGAAAACCCCCTCGATAATGCGCTCCCCGCGCGGGTGCGCCATCGCCTGGGGTAGCGCGTCCACAATGTCCTGGAATCCCCGGTGAGTTGCGGCGACCGCGTCGCGCAGTTCGGAGGTCTCATACTCGTCTTTCACCAGCCGTAATTCGCTGATGACCTGCGCCAGTCGCGCATCACTGTCCGGGTCCACAGATTCTTGCCGGGCGCGGATGACGCGCGTGAGGGCTTCATCAGCATCGGCGATAAGCGCGAGGGAGGCCACATCGAGGGTGTCTGGCGCCCAGTGCGCGAGATCGTGGGCGTCGAGACCCAACCACGTGCCAACATCGTCGAGACCGGGGCGCCTCCCGGTCCAGAACTCGCCGAGGGCGGGGTTGGCATAAAACTCATCGCTGGTTCGAGGCGCAGGGGGGAGGATAAAGATCTCCCACCGGTGGGAATCGCCCTCCGGGGTGGCCAGAAGGATGCTTCCCGGTGTCGCGCCGGAGCCCCATCCGGTGAGGTAGCTAAAAGCGGTGTGGGCTCGGTAGGGGTAGTCGGTGTCATTCGATCGGACTTTCACCCCTCCTGCAGGAATGACAAGTGTGGTCCCGGGGAAGTGTGAGCTCACCCGGTCACGTCGGATTGCCACCACGGGAGCGTGGGCAAAAGATTCCGGTGTCGTGGGTGCCGGGGTCGACCAGCCCGCCTGAATAAAGTCCCGGAAAGCCTCGGAAATCGGGGTGGTGGAGCGATTCCCTCGGGGAGCCGGGGAGGGGGAATCAGCCATCCCCCTAGTCTGGCACCTAGCATGGAGCAGTGCCATCACCGATAGACCTCCACGCCCACTCGAGCGCATCAGATGGCGATGACCGACCCCACGAGCTCATCGCACACGCCCTCAGCGAGCGGATTGGTGTGCTGGCACTGAGCGACCACGACACCATGAGCGGCATTCCCGAGGCAGCCGAGGCCATAGCGGGATCCGGAATGACACTGGTGCCGGCCATTGAGTTCAGCGCGCAGGTCATCGATCCGATACCGGGAGCAATTCCGCGCAGCGTGCACCTTCTGGGCTACATGGTGGACCCGGGCAACGCCGTGTTGGCCGAGGAAATGGAGAAAATCAGGGCGCACCGCGACGACCGGTTGCGCGTGATGGTCGAGAAGCTCTCTGTCGATTATGAGCTGACCTGGGACGAGGTCAGCGCGTCGATGCCCCCTGGGGCGACACCGGGTCGTCCCCACATTGCGAGCGTCTTGATCGACAAAGGCTATTTCCCCGACACCACGGCCGCCTTCGCGGGTCCGTTGCGCGCCGATGGGCCCTATCACGTGCCCCATTACGCCCCCCGGCTTCACCGAGCGCTCCAGGTGGTTCGCGATGCCGGCGGTGTTCCGATCCTTGCCCACCCCTACACGGGAGCGCGCTCAGGCGCTGTGCGCCATGACCAAAACCTCCGCGCGATCCTGGCCGACTACCAGGAGTTTGTGGAACTGGGGCTCGCGGGTCTGGAGATTGACCACCGGGAGAATACTGATGAGGGCAAAGGCGTTTTGCGCGCCGTGGCGGCAGAATTCAACCTGATCGTGACCGGCTCCAGTGATTACCACGGAACCCGCAAGCCCAATCAACTAGGTGAGAACACCACCGATCCGGCGCAGTTCGAGAGAATTCTCGAGGCGGCCAGCGGTTCGGACCTCGTTAGCTAGAGGTGGTCCGCCGGCGCTGCCGCGAACGCCCCGGAGCACTGGAAGTGCCCTGCTGAGCTGAGCCCTCCGTGCGGGGTTTCTTCTGCCCTCTACCCGAGGACCTCGCAGGTCGGCTCACGCTCTTGTCCTTGGGGGCTGCGGAGGCGGGCTTCAGGCGACCCTTGGTTCCCGGTGCAATATTGAGGTCCTCAAACAGGTGAGGTGAGGACGAATACGTCTCCACGGGCTCGGGAATTCCCATTTCGAGCGCTTTGTTGATCAGCGCCCACTTGTGGAGGTCATCCCAATCCACAAACGTCACGGCAATTCCAGTTTTTCCAGCCCGCCCGGTACGTCCGACGCGGTGCAGATACGCCTTCTCGTCCTCGGGAATGGTGTGGTTGATGACGTGGGTGACATCGTCGACGTCAATTCCTCGTGCCGCCACATCGGTAGCGATGAGGACATCTTTTTTGCCAGCTTTGAAGCCGGCCATGGATCGCTCACGGGCGTCCTGGCTCATGTCACCATGAACGGAGCCTGCGGAAAACCCGCGGTCGTTGAGCTCCTCCATGAGGCGCGCCGCAGCGCGCTTGGTGCGCGTAAAGATCACTGTTTTCCCCCGACCCTCCGATTGGAGGATGCGCCCGATGACTTCGTCCTTGTCCATCTGGTGGGCCCGATAGACGAAGTGCTCGATATTGGCTTGGGTGAGCGATTCATCTGGGTCCGAGGCGCGAATGTGGATGGGTTTTTGCATGAAACGCCGCGCGAGAGTCACCACGGGGCCTGGCATCGTGGCCGAGAAGAGCATGGTGTGACGGGTTGCCGGTGTTTGAGCAAAGAGTTTTTCGACATCGGGGAGGAATCCCAGGTCGAGCATCTTGTCTGCCTCGTCCAGGACCATGACTTGGATGTCCTTGAACGAGATCAGCCGCTGCGAGGCGAGATCCAAGAGCCGTCCCGGTGTGCCCACCACGATCTGCGCTCCAGCCTGAATCTGCTCGATCTGACCCTCGTAGGCTTTGCCGCCATAAATCGATACCACCGTGGTGGAGCGGTTAGCCGTGGCAAGCTCCATGTCCTCGGTGACCTGAACGGCCAGTTCGCGAGTGGGGACAACGATGAGGGCTTTGACGCCGGGCTCAGGGTCTGGACCCAGGCGCTGAATCAGAGGAAGGCCAAACCCGAAGGTCTTTCCTGTTCCCGTTTTGGCCTGCCCAATAATGTCTTGGCCGGTCAGAGCGATGGGGATGGTTTGTTCCTGAATAGGAAATGGTTCGATGATGCTTTTGCTAGCAAGCGCCTCGACCAAGTCGGCGTCGATACCGAGGTCGGAAAAATTCACGTGTAAAGGGATCCTTTTGTTGTCTAATGTCCCACCAGTCTAGAGGGTGGACCCTTTGTGACCCCTGCAGTGTTGGGTAGCTAAGCTGGAGCAATGGCGTGGTGGTGGAAAAAGAAGAAGGCGGACACGCCGTCTTTGTCTCTCACCCCGCGTGGTCACGGCAGCGCTGCCTCGAAAGTTGATGTGGGCTCCCTTGCGCCCCCGCTGGCGGACTATCTGGCCGGAGCGTGCGTGCTCCAGCATGCGTTGGCATCGAAACTCTCCACTCTCTCCGGTGCTGCGTGGAGTTCGCAGGATGCCGATGACTTAGCCCTCGCCTCCGGTCGCGCGATGGATCGCTACCGACGCTTCCGGGAGTTGCTCGAAGAGCACGTTGAGGACATTGCCCAGGCGCTTGCCGGGCCCCGAGAGCGCTTGGCGACCCACATGGACCGTCTGGAGACACCGCGCTGGTCTGAGGGCTTGGGTACGGCATATGTGGTGACCGGCTTCACCCGCGACTTTTGGCATTCGCTCGCCGAAGGATTCACCCCCGATGTTCGCGACGCGCTCCAGGAAGCGCTCGCTGATAAGGGCGATGAGGACCTCATGGCCGAGGTCTTGGAGCGGTTTCTTGCCGTAGAAGCCCGCTATTCCTCGCGGTTGAGCCTCTGGTGTCGACGGCTCGTGGGGGACACGATGCTGATTTGTCGCGACGCGCTCTCTGCCCAGGCGGTGGCCGCGGAGGACGTGGAGGTTCGCTTGGAACCCGTGTTGACCGATGGGGTTGCCCTGCACACCAGTCGTTTGGATCGCCTGGGACTGACTGCTTAGGGCTTGGTGAGCTCAGCCCAGAGAGCCTCATCCTCACTGCGACGACGCTGAGGCAGCACAATTCCCAGTGCGGTAGTTCCCACCAGGGCAAGACCCAGGGCAATCACCCATCCCCAGGGACCACCCGCATCGAGGCCAACCCAGATAGCAATGAGCCAGCCGAGGGAGCCGAGAATCACGGCGGCGGCGGGCATCACGCCAATGCCGTGCATGTCCCTCCCGGGAACGATGTAGCGCAGAGCGAGCCCGAGGGCTCCGGCAAAAGTGACGACCAGGACGAGTTCCATGGTTAGGGCGCGAAGCCGACCTTCCGGGCTTTTTCTTGACCAATCTCCACGAACGCGAGGTTGCGGGAGGCTACGACGTAGATGTGGCCTTTCTCATCCTCGAGACGGAGAGTTCCTGAATCAGAAGCCAGCGCCTGTGCAATCGACTTTTCGATCTCAGCAGCAGACTGCGTGGTCTGGAACATAAGTTCCCGGGCGGTGTTGACGATTCCAATGCGTATATCCACGGTGTCTAGCGTACGACACGTCAGCTGTGTGGATTAGCCTCCAAAGGATGGTTCTCTCACCCGATGGCATACGGCTCGCGCCAGCGGCGCAGTCTGCCCTCATCATCGGGGCACCGGGGAGCGGAAAAACGACCCTGGTCATCCAGCGGGTGGTAGCTCTCCACGAGGCCGGCCACTCACCCGATGACCTAATGATTCTCACCCCGACTCGAGCACACGCAAGTCGCGTGCGAGATGAGCTGGGGTTAGCTCTCGGGGTAGCGACCGCCGGTGCCAGGGCTCGCTCCCTGCAGGCATTTGCCTTTGGTGTGGTCCAAGCCCATCACCACGAGCACTCACTTCCCGAGCCGGAGCTGCTCAAAGCTCGGTTACTCGATGGTGACATTCAGGATGTACTCGAGGGACATCTCGCCGATTCTTCGGGGCCTACCTGGCCTGAACCCCTCGGGGAACTCGCCCGAAGCTCACCGCGTTTTCGCACCGAGTTGCGCGAATGGCTCGGCCGAGCCAGTGAGCACAAGCTCTCGCGGGAGCGCATCGCTGAGCTCGCCCGCGACCATCACCGACCAGAGTGGGCCGCGGCGGCCGAATTTCGCGACGAACTCACCACGATCCAGGCCAGTGCCAGGCCCGGTGCCTACGCCAGTGGGGACATTATTCGCCGCGCAGAAGGAATCCTCCGCGAGGGACTTCCCTCCGCTTTTCGCTGCCTTGTGCACGTGGCGGTCGACGATGGCCATGACCTGACGTTTGCCGGGCTGGCGCTTCTCGACGCGCTGGTATCCCAGGGGGTGGGCGTAACCGTTGTCTCGGAGCCCGATGTGGCGGGGAACACGTTTCGCGGGAGCGAGCCAGGTGGTGTGTACCACCTTCAGGGCCTGTGGGGGATCCCACCCGTGGTCTTGCCGGACGTGCACCGGCATGGCACAGAAATTCGCTCCGTTGTTCAAGCCATCACGCAGCGAATTGGAACAGCCGGGGCTGGAGCTCAACGCAAGGCCCCGGGAACGACAGCCACCGGCGGGGTCACGACCCTTCTTGCGCCCAGTGCCTCCCGCGAAACATCCGATATTGCGCGGATACTGCTCGATGCCCACTACACGGAGGGAGTTCCCTTCGAAGAGATGGCAGTGGTGGCCAGGCGGGGCTCTCGGGTCTCAGCGCTCAGCGCTGGTCTCAGTGCGGCAGGGATTCCCGCTCGCATGGCCATGGTCGGAATGACCCTGCTCGATGAACCAGCCGCCCGCGGACTGGTGGACATGGTGGCTCTGGGCCGAGGTTTGCGAGAGATGAACGCGACAACTGCCGTGGCGGCGCTTGCCGGTCTTTACGGCGGGATGACCCAGCAAGAACTTCGACGGTTGCGCTTCGCGCTGCGCGTTGTCGCAGACCCCGAAGGGCCCTATCGCCCGGCAGACCAGATGATTGCTGACTCACTGGCCCACCGAGGAGGGTTCTCGCTTGTCGATACGCAGGTTGCCGGCAAAGCAGCGCAGGTCGCCCTCGTTCTCGATGACATTCGCCAAGCACCTCGGGATACTCCCGTCACGGACCTCCTATGGCGGGTGTGGGAGGGATCCCACGCAGCTCGAGCATGGACATCCAGCAGTGCGTCGGGGTCGCGCAGTGCGTCCGCTGAACGCTCCCTCGACGCCGTCGTAGCCCTGTTTCGCCAGGCAGCGGACTTTGTCGAAGCTTCCCCTGGGGCCAGCCCCGATGTGTTCTTAGATGCCCTGCTCGGTGCGGAAATTCCCGACGACGTCCTCGTTCCCGAGCCTGCCTGGCCGTGTGTGGTGGTGGCCACACCCCCCGGTGTGGCCGGTCGCGAATTCCAGCTCGTCGTCGTCGCCGGTGTGGAGGAGGGCGTCTGGCCCGACCTAAGGCCGCGCGAATCTCTGCTGGGTGCTCACCAGATGGTGCACGCACACCGGGGAGTGGGAGATGGCGTGATCGATGAGCGGCGCAGTGTGCTGGACGATGAACTTCGACTGTGCGCATTGGCCATCTCACGTGCAACAACTCGGGTGGTCGTCACGGCCACCCAGGACGACGACGCCGGACCGAGTCCGCTGTTTGCCCTGATAGATCGGATGGCCACCCGAGTGGAGTCCTCCGACGAGGGTGTCTCCTCCGACGCCACGGTCGTCGGCGGACTTCGACGCCGATTGCAGCTCGCCCTCGAGCGTGGAAGCGATGTCGCGGGACTCGTTGGAGACCTCGCAATCTTGGCGTCGCACGGAATTCGCGGTGCCCACCCATCCCAGTGGTGGGGGCTTCTTCCTCCCTCGAGTGTCGAACCGCTATTTGTCGAGGGGACTATTCCTGTCTCTCCATCGACTATCGAGACCCTCGAGACGTCCCCGGTCGAGTGGTTTCTTAGCAGTGTTGCCCGACGTGA
>JABJAO010000111.1 GCA_018666065.1 Microbacteriaceae bacterium
CACCCAGCTCACCGGTCAGGACGATGACATCTCCTGCGCGAGCCACAGAACCACACGCGAAACCCAGTCGCTCCATGTCGGCGCTGGTGGGGACCACCAGAGTCATCGCTCGACCACGCGGGGGACTCTGGCCCCTACGCGAGTGATGATCTCGTAGGGAATGGTTCCTGCCGCGTCTGCCCACTCCATCGCTCCAGGCTCCCCTCGCGCCGGGTCCCCCCACAGCACGGCCCACTGGCCCTCTCGAACCGAGGCATCTCCCACGTCGACACTGAACTGATCCATGGAAATTCGTCCCGACACCTGGAATCGTTGCCCCTCAATCGTGACAGGCCCAGCATTGGAGGCATGGCGAGGAACCCCATCGGAATACCCCATGGGCACCAGAGCCAACGTTGTCTCAGCGCGTGTTCGGTAAGTGTGGCCATAGCCGACCCCTAGCCCAGCGGCGACGCGCTTGACGAGAACGAGTTGCCCGCTGACCCGCATGGCGGGAATCAGCCCACTGGCGCCGTAGCGAGCCGTGACGGGTAGTCCATACGCTGCAACCCCGACTCTCACCATGGTGTGGGCAAGAGCTGGTGAATCACTCGTCCCAACACTGGCCGCGACGTGGGTAATCTCGGGATCGAGCCCTGCAGCGTGCGCTAATTCCAGAGCAGCACTGAAGGCGTCACCCTGTTCGGCATCAGCTTCGCCAGTGGACCCCGACAGGTGGGTGAAGAGCCCCACCACCTCAATGTGGCCAGCATCCTGGGCCTGTTTGGCTGAACGAAAGAATTCTTCCCAGTCCCGCGGGTCTGCACCACTGCGGCCCAAGCCTGTATCGACCTTGAGGTGAATCCGTGCGGGCTTACCTACCGAGACTGCACGGACGACCTGGTGAAGTTGGGCAACGGAGGAGACACCGAGATCGATGTTCGCCTCGAGTGCCGCACTGAGGTCTTCGTCGGGGCCAAAAAGCCACGCCAATATCTGTGCGTCAATTCCACCCTCGCGGAGCTCCAACGCTTCTGTCGTATCCGCGGTCCCGAGCCAGTTAGCTCCACCATCCAGGGCTGCTCGCGCAGCGGTGTGGGCACCGTGTCCATACCCATTGGCTTTGACCACCACGAGCATGTTGGGGGTTCCCGCAATCTTTCGCAACGTCTCGACATTGTGAGAAATGGCGGAAGGACGAATCAGTGCCTCTCTCATCGATCGCCCTCCATCACCACAAAAGCAACTGCCATGCCCTTGTCGTGGCTGAGGGAAAGATGCCAGCTCGTCGCACCGCTGTCCCCAGCTCGCTCGAGTGCGGCTCCGGTAAGCAGGAGT
The DNA here is from genome assembly GCA_018666065.1 of Microbacteriaceae bacterium. Lineage (GTDB taxonomy): Bacteria > Actinomycetota > Actinomycetes > Actinomycetales > Microbacteriaceae > Pontimonas. The sequence goes on from JABJAO010000111.1 coordinate 1,318, forward strand.
TGTGGCGGATTTCCCGAATCCCCAGACACTTGAACGTCGTGCCAGGTGAATCCCGGGACGTTACCGCCGAGGGCCTTCAGGGCCGCTTCTTTGGCCGCAAAGCGCGCCGCCAACGATTGTGCGCTGAGGTCGTGGCGACTCAAATCCTCCAGACCAAACAACCGGGACCGAAGCGTGGGGGTTCGCTCCAGTGCACGCTCAAAGCGCGCCACATCGACGAGATCGACTCCGATTCCGACAACCATGAGAGCTCGCTGCTACTCGACCGTCACTGACTTAGCGAGGTTTCGAGGTTGATCGATATCGAGACCTTTAGCGCCAGCGAGCTCCATTCCAAAAATGTGCAGAGGAACGACGGCCAAGAGTGGTTCCATGAACGACGAGGCAAGAGGAATCTGAATAACCTCATCAGCGAAAGGCAAGACCGCTGCGTCGCCCTTTTCAGCAATGGCTATCACACGAGCACCGCGGGCGCGGATCTCTTGAATGTTGGAGACCACTTTGCTGTGCAGTGAGGAGGGGTCCCTGGGGCTTGGCACAATGACAAAGACAATCTGTCCTGGCTCAATCAGGGCAATCGGTCCGTGCTTGAGCTCACCCGCAGCGAAACCTTCAGCGTGGATATAGGCCAGCTCTTTGAGCTTGAGCGCCCCTTCGAGTGCGACGGGGTATCCCACGTGGCGACCGAGATAGAGCACAGAGCGGGTGTCCGCCATCCAGCCCGCCAGTTCCTTGATACGAGGGCCTGTTTCGACCATTTCTTCCAGCTGAGCGGGAAGTGCGTCAAAGTCATCAGCCAGTTTCTTCGACTCCGACTCACCCAGTACCCCGTTGCGCTGACCGAGGTACATTCCCAGCAGGTAGGAGGCCACCACTTGGGACAAGAAAGCCTTGGTGGAGGCGACTGCGACCTCGGGACCTGCAAACGTATAGAGGGCTGCATCGGATTCGCGCGGGATTGTTGCACCCTGGGTATTACAAATCGAGAGCGTCTTGGCGCCCTTCTCCGCGGCGTAGCGAACAGCCATCAAGGTATCCATGGTCTCGCCAGATTGGCTTACTGAAACCACCAGCGTTCCGGCCCCAACGGCGGGGTCCCGGTACCTAAACTCGTGGGAGAGTTCGACGGAGACGGGAATTCCTGACCACTTTTCGATGGCATAGGCACCGAGCATGGCGGCGTAAGCCGCCGTGCCACAGGCAATGAAAATAATCCGGCTGATTGTGGCATCACCCGCGAACAGAACGTCAAGCTCCGGCAGCGTGACGACGCCATCTGCCCCCAAACGCCCACGGAGAGTATTGGCTACGGCTTCTGGTTCCTCGGAAATTTCCTTCGCCATAAAACTTGACCAGCCACCTTTTTCGGCAGCCGAGGCATCCCAGTCAATGGTGAACTCAGCAGGCGTGACCGGATCGCCCTCGAACGTGATGACCGATACAGACTCTGGGGTGATAGTCACGATCTGGTCTTGACCGAGGGCGAGTGCTTTTTGGGTGTACGCCACAAAAGCCGCAACATCGGACCCAAGGAAGTTCTCTCCATCGCCAAGGCCCACCACCAGGGGCGAATTACGCCTGGCTCCGACAACGACGCCGGGTGCATCAGTGTGCACAGCGAGGAGGGTGAAGGCTCCCTCAAGCTTTCCCACCACTGCCTGCATCGCGGTGGTGAGATTGCTGTGGGTGCGAAACTCTCGCGCCAGCATCAGAGCCGCTACTTCGGAATCGGTCTCACTGAGGAATTCTTCGCCCCCAGCGACGAGCTCCGCCTTGAGCTCTTGAAAATTCTCGATGATGCCGTTGTGAATCAGGGCGAGTTTGCCACCGTCGGCGAGGTGAGGGTGGGCATTGGCATCCGTGGGAGCCCCGTGAGTGGCCCATCGCGTGTGGGCGATTCCTGTGGTCCCAGAGGACAGTGGCCTGGAATCGAGGTCATCAGCGAGGACGCTGAGCTTCCCTGCACGCTTGTGGGCCAGCAGACCACCGTCAGTGCTCAGAATTGCTACCCCAGCGGAGTCATATCCCCTGTATTCGAGACGCTTGAGGCCGCCCATCAAGACGTCCTGGGAGGCGCGCATCCCTACGTATCCGACAATCCCGCACATGGACTTGAGTCTAGGCGATGGGGTGACCTGAGGCCTTGCGGACTACCCTTGTCTCTATGGCAAGGCCCCCCAGCGCCGACGAGAACGGCAGTCCCTTCGTCGAATACGATCGGCAGACGTGGGCGGAGCTGGCACCCAAAGCCCCACTGCCCCTGTCCGATGCGGATATCGAGCGGGTGCGCTCGGTGGGCGACATGTTGGATGCCTCCGAAGTTGTCGAGGTCTACCAGCCTTTGGCCCGCCTGCTAGCCCTCTACGTCGAGGGCGCACGCCACCTGCACTCGCTCACGAGGCAATTCCTGGGCGATGATGTCTCCCACACTCCGTTTGTCATCGGAGTGGCCGGAAGCGTGGCCGTCGGGAAATCCACCACGTCACGGGTGTTGCAAGAACTTCTCTCGCGAAACCCCGAAACCCCCAATGTGGCACTCGTGGCCACCGATGGCTTCTTGCTCCCCCTGGCAGAACTGCGCAAACGCAACCTGCTCGAGCGGAAGGGGTTCCCTGAGAGCTACGACACCCGCGCGCTCTTGCGATTTGTGTCACAGATTAAAAGCGGGGTGTCCTCGATCGCCGCGCCGGTCTATTCCCACCTCAGCTACGACCGGGTTCCCGACGAAGTGCTCGATATTACGCAGCCCGACATTTTGATTATCGAAGGGCTGAACGTTCTGGCCCCACCTGCAACCTCATCGGCGCTCGCCGTGAGCGACCTTTTCGATTTTGGAATCTATGTTGACGCCAGAACGCCCGATATTGCCCGCTGGTATGAGGATCGATTCCTTCAGTTGCAACAGGGTGCTTTCCAGAACCCGGAGAGCTACTTCCATCGCTACGCCAGCCTGGATGAGGATGACGCTCGTGCGGAAGCCCAGAGAATTTGGTCCACCATCAACGAACCCAACCTGATCGACAATATTCTGCCCACGAAGCCCCGCGCTTCCCTGATTTTGCAGAAAGAAGCCGACCACCGCATCCACAAGGTGCTGTTGCGCAAAATCTAGGTGGTGGTGAGCCTGTCCTTGACCACAGATGCCAGGCTCTGCGCAATTCGCTGCGCCGTTGCTTCATCGGCAGCCTCGACCATGACCCGAATGAGCGCTTCTGTTCCTGAGGGACGCAAGAGAACCCGTCCGGTGTCTCCCAGCTCCTCCTCCGCCTGCGCACGTGCAGCCTGGACGACCTCGTCCGCAGCAAGGCTTGCCCGGTCCACGCCCGAGACATTAATCAGGACCTGGGGATACACCTTCATCACTCCCGCCAGCTCCGCCAGCGACTTTCCCGTTTTGATGACTTCGCGCGCCAACTGGATGCCGGTCAACACCCCATCTCCCGTGGTGGAGTGTTCCGTGAAAATAATGTGGCCAGACTGTTCGCCACCCAAGCTTGCGCCTGTGGCAGCCAAATCCTCGAGAACGTAGCGGTCCCCCACAGCGGATTCCATCAGAGAAATACCGTGGGTGGCCATCGCTTTTCGTAATCCCAGATTCGACATCACGGTTGCCACCAGGGTCTCTGAGGCGAGCTTGCCCTCGTCCTTCATGGACACAGCGAGGATGGCCATGATTTGATCCCCGTCGATGACCTGACCGGTGTGGTCAATCGCCAGTGTCCGATCCGCATCGCCATCGTGGGCGATACCAAAGTCAGCACCCACTGACACGACTGTGTGTTGGAGATTCTCCAGGTGGGTCGAACCATAGCCGTGGTTGATATTGAGCCCATCGGGCTCATTTCCGATGACCGTCACTGTCGCGCCGGCGTCTCGAAACACGCGGGGTGAAATTCCCGAGGCCGCGCCATGGGCGCAGTCAATAGCAACGTGCAAACCGGTGAGGTCGCGATCGAGCGTGGACAGCAGATGCATCACGTACCGATCCTCGGCATCGGCAAAGCGCTTGATGCGACCCACGTCCGCTCCAATGGGGATGAGAGCTTGCTTCACCATGGCGTCCTCGATGCGGTCTTCGACCTCATCGGGAAGCTTGGTTCCTCCAAAGGAAAAGAACTTGATGCCGTTGTCGGGAGCAGGGTTATGAGACGCCGACACCATGACACCAAAGTCAAAGCCACCATCTCGCACCAGGTAGGCAGTCGCAGGGGTGGGCACAACACCCGCGTCCCACACGTCAATACCGGAGCTCGCCAGTCCCGCGGAGACCGCGGAGCTCAAGAACTCTCCCGAGACCCGAGGATCCCGCGCGATGACCGCGCGGGGCCTGCGGCCCTCGGCTTTCAGCTCTTCAGCGTGACGCCCCTTCGTGAGGACATAGGCAGCCGCTTGGGACAGGCGCACGACCATATCGGCCGTAAGTTCGCCATTGGCAAGCCCACGAACCCCGTCTGTCCCAAATAAGCGACCCATGTCGACCCGGGTAAGGGAAGCGACTAACGCTTCGAGTACTGAGGAGCCTTACGAGCCTTCTTGAGACCAGCCTTCTTGCGCTCCTTGACCCGAGAGTCTCTGGTGAGGAAGCCAGACTTCTTGAGAGAGGCACGGTTGTTCTCTTCATCAATCTGGTTCAGCGCACGAGCGATGCCCAAACGAAGAGCGCCAGCCTGACCGGAGGGTCCACCACCGGTGATGCGGGCGACGACGTCGTAGCTGCCGCCGAGCTCAAGAACCGTGAACGGGTCGTTGATGAGCTGCTGGTGGAGCTTGTTGGGGAAGTAGTCCTCAAGGGTGCGACCGTTGACGGTGTAGCTACCCGATCCGGGAACCAACCGAACGCGAGCAATAGCCTGCTTGCGTCGTCCAACGGCTGCTCCGCCAACAGTGAGTGCTGGGCGAGGCTTCTTTGCTGCCACTGGGTCCGTTGCAGGAGTCTCAGTGGTGAAGTTCTGAGGGATATCCTCAGCGGTTACATCAGGGGTTTCGTCTGTCTTAGCCACGGTGTGAAGTCCTTAGTTTTGGCGCTACTGCGCGATCTGGTCGATGGAGTAAGGCTTGGGCTGCTGAGCCTGGTGGGGGTGCTCGCTACCGGAGTAGACCTTGAGCTTTGACATCTGCTCGCGACCCAAGGTGTTCTTGGGAAGCATTCCGCGGATAGCTTTCTCCACGGCGCGGACAGGGTTCTTCTCCATGAGGTCCTGGTAGCTCACAGCAGTCAACCCACCGGGGTAACCGGAGTGGCGGTAGGCCATCTTCTGGGTCAATTTGGATCCCGTGAGGGCAACCTTGTCTGCGTTCACAATGATGACGTGGTCTCCCATGTCCATGTGAGGGGCAAACGTGGTCTTGTGCTTCCCCCGAAGGAGAGCAGCAGCGTGAGACGCCAAGCGTCCCAGTACCACATCAGTGGCGTCGATAACCAGCCAGTTGCGCTGAACGTCAGCGGGCTTGGGTGAAAATGTGCGCGTCATGCGACATTCCTTTGCGGTTCGAGGAGTTCGTGAATCCCGCTCCGGTGGGTGTTCGCTAGGGAACTCCCCGGTGGAGGGCTCAACCTGGTGATAATCGGCGATTAGCACCAGCCCTTTAGCTTAGAGGACAGATTTCCCGCGGTCAATCCGATGTTGGTCCGCGCTTGGCACGGGTATCGAGAGCGCGAGACGCCAGCTGGTCATCGGGGGGATACTCCACCGAGACCAGGGTGAGACCCTTGGCGGGCATGGTCGACCACGAACTCGTGCGTTCCTTGTTATCGCGCAGCGCCAGGACCTCGGGGATGCTCAGTGTGTGTCTGCCCACAGCGACAGCGGCGCCAACGAGGGAGCGCACCATCGAGTGACAAAAGGCGTCCCCGACCACGGAACCCGTCAGTACGCCGTCATCGTCCCGTGTCCAGGAGTAGTGCAGGAGAGTGCGAATACTCGTCGCGCCGGGTTTGGGTCGACAAAATGCGGCCCAATCGTTCAGCCCCTCCAGTTGTGCACACAGTGAGTTCATCGCCTGGTCGTCCAGCGCATACGGGCTTCGGTAGGTAAACGCGTGGTGGAGAGGGTTGCGTTTCGACCCGACATCGTCGATTCGATACTCATATGTCCGGGAGAGAGCAGAAAACCGAGCTTCAAAACCCTCCGGGGCGAGAGAAATCCGGTGAATTGCGATGTCATCCGTGCGCAGCGTGCCCTGGACTCGCTTTTTCAAGGTCTCCAGGTTCCCCCATTTGACCCCGTCGGGCACGTCAACGTGGCAGACCTGATGAAGCGCGTGCACGCCGGCGTCAGTTCTCCCCGCGACCACCGCCGTGATCCCGCCTCGATCACACCGCAGCGCCGTGGCGAGAGCGTCTTCTAGGGAGCCTTGGATGGTCCGCAGACCAGGCTGTATCGCCCACCCTGAAAAAGCGGTGCCCAGATACCCCAGGTCAATCCGAAGCCGCGTGCTCACGTCACACAGTGTAGAGAAGCGAGCGCAGGACTACTTAGAGTCGTCCTCAGCAGGAGCTTCCTCTGCAGGAGCCTCTTCTGCGACGGGAGCTTCCTCAGCGGGAGCTTCCTCAGCAGCAACCTCTTCCACTGCAGCATCCTCTGCTCCAGTGTCCGTTTCTGCCGCTGCAACCTCTGCTGATTCCGTGGTCTCCTCGGTGACCTCAGGAGTCTCTGTGATCTCTTCGACCTCATCGGCAACAACGGGCTTAGCTGCGGGCTTTTCAGCCTCAGGCTTTGCCTTCTTGGTCTTGGGCTTGGGGTTCACAGGCTCGAGAACCAATTCAATTACAGCCATGGGGGCGTTGTCACCCTTGCGGTAGCCCGTCTTCACAATGCGGGTGTAGCCACCTTCGCGCTTGTCTACCTGAGGAGCGATCTCCATGAAGAGCTTGTGGACTGCGGACTTGTCGCGGATGATGGTCATCACCTTGCGACGAGCGTGCAGGTCACCGCGCTTCGCGAAGGTCACCATGCGCTCAGCAAGTGGGCGCAGGCGCTTCGCTTTGGTCTCCGTGGTCTGGATACGACCGTGGGTGAACAGGGCGGTAGCGAGGTTTGCCAACATGAGGCGCTCGTGAGCCGCTCCGCCTCCCAGGCGGGGTCCTTTAGTGGGTCTAGGCATTGTTGTGTTCTCTTCCGTGTTTCACAGGGGAATCGACGTGGGGTCGACTCTTAGTACTCTTCTTCCGACTCCAAGCCGCTGTAGAAAGCTGCTCCGTCGAATCCGGGCATGGGGTCCTTGAGAGAAAGTCCCATCTCGATGAGCTTGTCGCGGACCTCATCCACAGACTTCTGACCGAAGTTGCGGATGTTCATCAGCTGGTGCTCCGAGAGCGCAACGAGCTCACTCACGTTGTTGATGCCTTCGCGCTTGAGGCAGTTGTAGCTGCGCACGGTCAGGTCAAGGCTTTCGATGGGCATTGCCATTTCGCTGGAGAGGACGGCCTGCACGGGAGCAGGTCCAATCTCAATACCCTCGGCCTCTTGGTTGAGGTCGCGGGCCAGGCCAAAGAGCTCCACCAGGGTGCGGCCAGAGGAGGCAACAGCGTCGCGGGGGCTCATTGAAGGCTTCGTCTCTACGTCGACCACGAGGCGGTCAAAGTCGGTGCGCTCACCGGCACGAGTTGCCTCGACACGGTAGGTGACCTTGAGAACGGGAGAGTAGATCGAGTCCACAGGAATCTGACCTGCCTCGGCGTACTCGTTGCGGTTCTGGACCGACGACACGTAGCCGCGTCCACGCTCGATGGTGAGCTCGAGCTCAAAGCTTGCCTTGTCGTTCAACGTGGCGATGTGGAGCTCGGGGTTGTGAATTTCAACGCCGGCAGGAGCCTGAATGTCGGCTGCGCTGACAGCACCAGCACCAGTCTTACGCAGGTACGCGGTGATGGGCTCGTCGTGCTCGCTGGAGACAACGAGGTTCTTGACGTTCAAAATGATTTCGGTGACGTCTTCCTTCACACCGGCAACGGTGGAGAACTCGTGGAGCACACCATCGATGCGGATGCTGGTCACAGCGGCACCGGGAATGGAGGACAACAGGGTGCGACGCAGGGAGTTACCCAGCGTGTACCCGAAGCCTGGCTCGAGTGGCTCAATCACAAAGGCTGAGCGGTGAGAGGACAGTGTTTCTTCTGACAGGGTGGGGCGTTGTGCAATGAGCACTGTGGTGTTCCTTTCGGCTAAGTGTCCGCTATATGACACTTGGTTGAGGATGCGGCCGGGGCCGCGACGAACTATGAGGTTGTGGTGGGGGTGAGAAGGTCAGCGGGTTTCCCCATCGACCTTCTGAGAACTACACGCGACGGCGCTTGGGGGGACGGCAACCGTTGTGAGCCTGAGGGGTCACATCGGTGATCGAACCCACCTCCAGGCCAGCGGCCTGGAGTGAACGAATCGCAGTCTCGCGACCGGAACCCGGTCCCTTGACGAAAACATCGACCTTCTTCATGCCGTGCTCCTGCGCCTGACGGGCAGCAGACTCGGCAGCCAGCTGGGCTGCGAAGGGGGTGGACTTACGTGAGCCTTTGAAGCCCACTCCGCCCGAGGACGCCCAGGAAATAACGGCGCCTGAGGGATCCGTGATCGAGATGATGGTGTTGTTGAAGGTGGACTTGATGTGAGCCTGGCCCACAGCAATGTTCTTCTTCGTCTTGCGGCGAGGCTTCCTCGCGGCGGTCTTCGGTGCTGCCATTGTTTTTTCTCCGTAATTCTCTGTCGGTTAGCTAACCAAAACTGGGTCTAGCTGGCCTTCTTCTTGCCAGCAACGGTGCGCTTGGGTCCCTTGCGGGTACGAGCGTTGGTCTTGGTGCGCTGACCGCGCACGGGAAGGCCGCGACGGTGGCGAATGCCCTCGTAGCTCCCGATTTCGACCTTGCGGCGAATATCGGCGGTCACCTCACGGCGGAGGTCACCCTCTACCTTGTAGGTTCCCTCGATGTGCTCACGCAGCTGCAACAGCTGGTCATCGGTGAGGTCCTTCACGCGGGTGTTGGGATCAATTCCCGTGTTCGCGAGTGTTTGCTTCGAACGGGTACGACCCACACCGTAGATGTAAGTCAAAGCGACCTCGACCCGCTTTTCACGGGGAATGTCGACTCCGGCAAGACGTGCCATGGTATTTCTCCTGCTGAACTGGAAGGTCTGCGACAGAATCTGAACCCGGGCCTTCCCCCGGGGAGTCCCCCACGAATGGGTTCTTGACTCTGCCTTGTGTGGTGCTAGGTATCTAGCCTTGACGCTGTTTGTGACGGGGGTTTTCGCAAATCACCATCACGTTTCCATGACGACGAATGACTTTGCACTTGTCGCACATGGGCTTCACACTGGCGCTAACCTTCATGGTTTTTCCTTTACCTTCGCTGGCCTCGTGCCCCAGTTGTAGCCGGGGCCGTTCCTTCTCAGTGCTTACTTGTAGCGGTAGACGATGCGGCCACGCGTCAGGTCGTAAGGGCTGAGCTCCACAATTACTTTGTCTTCCGGCAAAATTCGGATGTAATGCTGACGCATTTTCCCCGAAATGTGGGCAAGAACCTTGTGACCGTTGGTCAACTCCACACGGAACATCGCATTGGGAAGGGCTTCGACAACCGAGCCTTCGATTTCAATGACACCGTCTTTGTTGGCCATAGCCTCATATCTTGTTGTAACGAGTTGTTGCACTGGTCATGCGTGTGGGCAGAAAAGCCACAAGAGCCTTTTTGACACCAAAGCACTATCTTAGACCGGCTTGTGCGCCGGCACAAGTCCCGATTCCAGGGTTTAGGACCCCGAAATTCCTCTCGCAGCAAGCTGGTCCATAATCCGGCGAGTTACCTCAGTAATCTCGCCAAGTCCATCGATTGCAACCACGAGCTCGCGGCCGCCGTAGACATCGATCAACGGGGCTGTTTGCTCTTCGTAGACCTCGAGGCGGTGGCGCACCACCGACTCGTCATCATCGGAGCGGCCCTGCTCGAGTGCCCGTTTGCGCAAACGCTCGACAACAACATCCGCATCCGCGACCAACTGGACGACAACATCCAGAGAAGTGCCGTGCTCAGCGAGGAAACCATCGAGGTGACGAACCTGGTCGGTTGTCCGCGGATAGCCATCGAGAAGAAAGCCCTCAGAGCAGTCCGGCTGCTCGAGACGATCGGTAATGAGATCATTCGTAAGCGAGTCCGGAACGTTATCGCCGGCATCCATGAACGCTTTGGCCTGAACTCCTAAGGGAGTCTCGTTCTTCACGTTGTGACGAAAGATGTCGCCGGTGGAGATAGCGGGCACACCCAGTGCTTCGGACAGCTTGGCCGCCTGAGTTCCTTTTCCAGCCCCGGGAGGTCCGATCAGGAGGAGACGGGTACCTGAGGTCACTTGAGCAGACCCTCGTAGTGGCGCTGCTGCAACTGCGAGTCGATCTGCTTGACCGTGTCCAAACCGACACCCACGATGATCAGGATGCTCGCACCACCGAAGGGGAAGTTCTGGTTGGCGTTCACTGTCGCCAGGGCGATCAACGGAATCAACGCGACGAGACCCAGGTAGAGAGATCCCGGAAGCGTAATGCGCGTCAACACGTAGTCGAGGTATTCCGCGGTGGGACGTCCCGCCCGAATTCCGGGAATGAATCCGCCGTAGCGCTTCATGTTGTCGGCAACCTCTTCAGGGTTGAAGATGATGGCGACATAGAAGTACGTGAAGCCCACAATGAGCAGGAAGTAAATCGCCATATACAGCGGGTTATCGCCTGATGTGAGGTTGTTCTGAATCCAGACAACCCACTCGGACGCAGTGCCCCCGGCAGCGGGCTGGTTGAACTGAGCAAACAGCGCGGGAAGGTACAGCAGCGATGATGCGAAGATCACGGGGATCACCCCGGCCATGTTCACCTTGATCGGGATGTAGGTGTTCGATCCGCCGTAGGCACGACGACCCACCATACGCTTCGCGTACTGGACGGGAACGCGACGCTGGGACTGTTCGACGAAGACAACCAGACCCATAATGACCAGTCCGACTGCCAGCACGATGAGGAAGATTTCAAAACCGTTGGACTGAGCAATCGCCCACAGTGCAGAGGGGAAGGTTGCGGCAATGGAGACGAAAATCAACAACGACATTCCATTGCCCACGCCGCGCTCGGTGATCATTTCACCAAACCACATGATCAGACCTGTTCCGGCGGTCATGGTGATGACCATCAGCATGATGGCGTACCAGGCGTCATTGGAGAGCAGCTGGTTACAGGCGGGCACTCCGGACGAACCAAAGAGCGCGCCACTTCTGGCCACCGTGATCAACGTGGTGGACTGCAGCAGGGCCAAACCAATGGTCATGTAGCGGGTGTACTGGGTCAGCTTTCCTTGGCCGGCCTGGCCTTCTTTGTGGAGAGCTTCAAAGTGTGGGATGACCACGCGCAGAAGCTGCGTGATGATCGACGCTGTGATGTAGGGCATGATGCCGAGAGCAAAAATTGACAGCTGGAGCAATGCTCCGCCGCTGAAGAGGTTGATCAGCTCATACAGCCCAGCCGTGCCGCTCGTTCCCGCCAAACACTGCTGGACGTTCCGGAAATCAACAAACGGCGCAGGGATGAATGAGCCCATTCGAAAGAGCCCCACCATGGCGAGGGTGAAGAAGATTTTTCGGCGCAGGTCAGGGGTCTTGAAGATTCTGCCTAATGCACTAAACACGACTTCTCCCTGCTCGTGCCCGGTGGCACGTGGATTTGAGCTTACCTGCTGGAGTGCCCCAGAGAAAAAGTCCGAAGACTTTTCCCTGGGGCATCAGCACTACTTACTCTGTGATTGAACCGCCAGCTTTGACGATCTTGTCAGCAGCTTGCTTCGAGACCTTGTCAACGCTCACGGTCAGAGCCACGCTCAAGTCACCATCGGCCAAAACCTTGACCTTCTGGTTCTTGCGCACAGCACCCTTGGCAACCAAATCGGACACCGTAACGTCGCCGCCCTTGGGGTAGAGCTCGCTCAGTCGACCGACGTTGACTACCTGGTACTCAACACGGAAGGGGTTGGTGAAACCGCGAAGCTTAGGCGCGCGCATCACCGAGGTGAGCTGGCCACCCTGGAAACCAGGACGCACCTGGTAGCGGGCCTTCGTTCCCTTGGTTCCACGACCAGACGTCTTTCCCTTCGATCCCTCACCACGACCAACACGGGTCTTGGCTTTCTTTGAACCGGGGGCAGGGCGGAGGTGGTGAAGTTTCACCACACCGGGCCTAGCGTCCTTTGCCTTCGCAGGCGCCTTCTTCGACGCAGGCTGCTTGGCGGGAGCTGCAGCTTTTGCAGCGGTGTCCTTCGTGGGAGCTGCAGCTTTCGATTCAGCAGGCTTCTGTGCGGCGGGCGCCTTCGCAGCCGGAGCTTTTGCAGCGGCAGTCTTTGCAGCGGCAGGGGCCTTGGTTGCGGGAGCCTTGGCAGCAGCGGGCTTTGCAGCAGCTGTCTTGGACGCCGCGGGCTTCGCTGCAGGCTTCTTAGCCGCAGCAGCCTTGGCAGCAGGGGCCTTGGCAGCAGCCGGAGCTTTCGCCGCAGGCTTCTTTGCTGCCGGGGCTTTCGCCGCAGCTGGCTTGGCAGCAGGCTTCTTAGCCGCTGGCTTCTTCTCTTCAGCCATTAGTCAATCTCCTCGACCTTCACCAGGTGGGCTGCCGTGCGGACGTAGCCGCGGTTGGCACTGGTGTCTTCACGAACAACGGAATCACCGATCCGCTTCAAGCCCAGGCTCCGCACAGTCTCGCGGATGTTGGGCTTTTCGCTGATGAGCGATTTGATCTGGGTAATTTTGAGCTTCTTAGCCATTAGGCACCAGCCTTTGCTGCAGCTGCTTCAGCCTCTGCACGAATCAAGTGACGAGGGGCGATGTCTTCGAACTCAGCATCACGGCGAGCAGCAACGCTGCGAGGCTCTTCGAGCATCTTGAGCGCTGCCACAGTTGCGTGGACGATGTTCAGCGTGTTCGACGAACCCAACGACTTGCTCAGCACGTCGTGGATACCGGCGCACTCGAGAACGGCGCGGACAGGACCACCGGCGATAACACCGGTACCGGGGGTGGCGGGGCGCAAGAGCACCACACCGGCCGCTGCCTCACCCTGAACGGGGTGGGGGATGGTCTGGCCGACGCGAGGAACCTTGAAGAAATTCTTCTTCGCGTCCTCGACGCCCTTCGAGATTGCCAAAGGAACCTCACGAGCTTTGCCGTAACCAACGCCGACCATGCCGTTACCATCGCCGACGACGACCAGGGCAGTGAAGCTGAACCTACGTCCACCCTTCACGACCTTGGAAACACGGTTGATGGTGACCACACGCTCCAGGAACTGGCTCTTGTCGTTATCGCGTGCACCCCGCTCACGAGCATTGGGGTTGCGCTCACGGCTGCCACGACGCGCTTCGCGCTCGGGAGCCGCTTCTGCTTCTGGGGCGGCAACAGGGGTTTCTTCGACCACTGCTTCGTCCTTAACTTCTTCGCTCACAGTTCCAATCCACTTTCTCTGGCGCCTTCAGCAATGGCGGCAACTCGTCCGGCGTAGCGGTTTCCTCCACGGTCAAAGACCACCGAGGCAACACCTGCCTTCTTTGCGCGCTCGGCGATGACTCCACCGATCTTTTTCGCTTTGTCGGTCTTGCTTCCGGCAAAGGACCGGAAATCTGGCTCCATGGTCGATGCCGAAGCAACGGTGTGACCCTTGGAGTCGTCGACGACCTGCACGAACACGTGACGGGCTGACCTGGTGACGACCAAGCGGGGCTTGAGGGCAGTGCCCTCAATCTTCTTGCGGAGCCTGGTGTGGCGGCGATCTCTCGCGGCGGAACGGCTCTTTCCTCTAACGAATGGCATGACTACTTACCAGCCTTTCCAGCCTTGCGACGGACCTGCTCGTCGACGTAGCGCACACCCTTGCCTTTATAAGGCTCAGGCTTGCGAAGCTTACGAATGTTGGCAGCAACTTCACCCACGGCCTGCTTATCAATGCCGCTGACGTGAATCTTGTCGTTGCCTTCCACCGCCAGCGCGATACCCGCGGGGGGCTCGACGGTGATGGAGTGGGAGTAGCCCAGCGAGAGCTCAATGCCCTGGCCGCTGGACGCAACACGGTAACCGGTGCCGACAACCTGCAGGGACTTTTGGTATCCCTCGGTGACGCCGACAATCTGGTTACGAATCAGGGTCCTGGTCAAACCGTGGAGTGAACGAGACTCACGCTCGTCATCCGGGCGAGAGACAATGACCTGGTTCTCGACGAGCTTGGCCTCGATGGGCTCCTTGACCGTGAGCGACAGCTCACCCTTGGGGCCCTTCACGGCAACATTCTGACCCTCGATGGTGATGGTGACACCAGCGGGGATATCAATGGGAAGACGACCAATACGTGACATCTCAGATCACCATACGTAGGCGAGGACTTCCCCACCCACGCCTTTCTTGGACGCTTCTTTGTCGGTCAGAAGACCTGACGACGTGGACAAGATTGCGACGCCGAGGCCTCCGTGAACCTGAGGAATCTCGGTCGACTTTGCGTACACGCGAAGGCCGGGCTTCGAGACACGCTTGATGCCCACAATGGAGCGCTCGCGCTTGGAGCCATACTTCAGCGCGAGGGTGAGGGTCTTTCCGACGCGAGCGTCATCGACCTTCCAGCTCGCGATGTATCCCTCGCGCTCGAGGATCTCCGCAATGTGGGTCTTCAGATTGGAACTGGGCATCGACACACTGTCGTGCTGTGCCTGGTTCGCATTGCGCAGTCTGGTCAGCAAGTCTGCGACCGGATCTGTCATTACCATTGTTGTCTCTTTCCTCTAACCGGTTTCGACACCGGGGTCACCCGGGCCGACCCTGTCAGCTTGTGGCCGCTAGGCCTCTGAATTCTGCTGTCCAGCAAACGGGAACCCGAGTGCGAGGAGCAGAGCACGACCTTCGTCGTCGTTCTTGGCGGTGGTGACAACGGTGATGTCAAAACCGCGAACGCGATCAATGTCGTCCTGGTTGATTTCGTGAAACACCGACTGCTCAGTGATTCCGAAAGTGTAGTTTCCGTTTCCATCGAACTGGCGGTCCGACAAGCCTCGGAAGTCTCTGATGCGAGGAAGCGCCAAGTTGACCAGACGGTCGACAAACTCCCACGCGCGCGTTCCGCGCAGGGTGACGTGAGCGCCAATGGGCATTCCCTCACGCAGCTTGAACTGGGCGATGGACTTGCGAGCCAACGTGACCACAGGCTTCTGGCCGGTAATCAGTGTGAGGTCCTTGATGGCACCCTCGATGACCTTGGAGTCGCGGGCAGCTTCACCCACACCGGTGTTCACGACGACCTTGACGAGGCCGGGAACCTGGTGGGGGTTTGTGTATCCGAACTGCTCGGTGAGAGCAGGAACGACCGACTCGCGATAGATCTGCTTCAAGCGAGGAACTCCGGCTCCTGTGCGCACAGCTGTTGCATCTGCCATTAGAGCTCTTCTCCTGACTTCTTCGCGATGCGCACGCGCACCTGCTTCTTCACGCCGTTCTTGGTAACGGTCTTCGACTCGAAACCAACACGGCTGGGCTTCTTGGACTTAGGGTCCACCACGGCCACATTCGAGATGTGGATGGGGGCTTCGTGGGTCTCGAGACCGCCGGTCTTGCCGCCACGCTGGCTCTGACCCACACGAACGTGCTTGGTGACGTAGTTGACACCCTCCACGATCACGCGGTTCTGCTCAGCGAGCACCTCAATAACGTGGCCCTGCTTGCCGCGGTCTCCGCCGCGATCCTGCTTGGCTCCGCTGATGACCTGAACGAGGTCACCCTTCTTGATTTTCGCCATGACTAAATAACCTCCGGTGCGAGGGAGATGATCTTCATGAAGCGCTTGTCGCGCAGTTCACGACCCACGGGCCCGAAAATACGGGTTCCGCGAGGTTCACCCTCTTTGTTCTTGATGATCACCGCTGCATTCTCATCGAACTTGATGTAGGAACCATCGGGACGGCGGGTTTCCTTCACCGTGCGAACGATGACGGCCTTGACGACCTCACCCTTCTTGACGTTTCCGCCAGGAATGGCATCCTTCACCGTTGCGACAATGATGTCTCCGAGACCCGCATAGCGGCGACCGGAGCCACCGAGCACGCGGATAGCCAGGATTTCCTTGGCACCGGTGTTATCGGCAACTTTGACTCGGGATTCTTGCTGAATCATGGGTTACTTCGCCTTCTCAACGATGTTGACTAAACGCCACCGCTTGGTTGCAGACAGCGGACGAGTTTCGGAAATGATGACCAAGTCACCAATACCTGCGGTGTTGGCCTCGTCGTGAGCCTTGATCTTGGAGGATCGGCGCACAACCTTGCCATATAGCGGGTGCTTCACGCGGTCTTCGACCTCAACGACGATGGTCTTGTCCATCTTGTCGCTGGTGACATATCCACGACGCGTCTTGCGGTATCCACGGGCGTCCTTGTCGCGAACGTCGTGCGCAGCGGACTCGTGGCCCTTCTTCACATCGGCGGCCATCATGCACTCTCCTCAGTTGCGTCAGGCGTTTCTGCCTTCTCAGCCTTCTTGGTCGTCTTCTTCGCTGCCTTCTCTACCGGAGCAGGGGTGGCACGAATACCGAGCTCGCGCTCGCGAATCACGGTGTAGATGCGGGCGATGTCGCGCTTGATGGCGCGCAGGCGTCCGTGGCTATCGAGCTGACCGGTTGCTGCCTGGAAGCGCAGGTTGAACAGCTCTTCCTTGGAGCGACGGAGCTCGTCCAAGAGACGCTCGTCTTCCAGCGTGTCCAGTTCGGCCGGTGCAAGTTCTTTCGATCCCACAGCCATTACATGCCCTCCTCACGCTTGATGA